>CACYQC010000255.1:1582-2180 GCA_902776395.1 uncultured Lachnospiraceae bacterium | reverse complement strand
AAGAGTATCTTCGGATCATTGATCACAGCTCTTACTATTCCGACACGCTGTGCCTCACCACCGGACAACTGGCTAGGATACTTGTCCCACATATCCTGCTCTATTCCTGTCTTCGTAAGAAGGTTCTTAGCCTTAAGCACCAGCGCCGGTGAATTCTTCTGTACTATGAGAGCTCCTGTAAGTACATTATCAAGCACTGTCTGATTCTCCAGAAGATATACACTCTGGAATACAAAGCCGCAGTTGCCGCGTCTGAATACAGCCAGTTCATCATTTGAGAAATTCTGAATCTCCTTATCTCCAAAAAATATCTTTCCCGTTGATGGCTTATCCATTCCTGAAAGTGCATAAAGCAGTGTAGACTTTCCGGATCCGGATGCTCCCATTATTATCGTGAAGTCGCCTTCTGTTATTTCCATATCAAGATTCTTGATTACATGCTGCTGTCTTCCTCCATTTGAGAATGACTTACAAAGCTTTTCTGTTCTGAGTATGCTGTTCATTTTTATCTGCCTCCATACAAAAAACCAAACCATATACACTACATTTCATTTTCTGATTGTAGTATATATGGTTCTCACATTATCTTCTTTGTCAA
>CACYQC010000255.1:0-1558 GCA_902776395.1 uncultured Lachnospiraceae bacterium | reverse complement strand
GAAGAATTATTAAATTCTTATCAAATTCTTAACTGAATAAAAAAATCAATCTTTAGGTTATCTTTAAGTTGGGTTTAACTTATCTAAAACACCGGGCATTATACTTACCTCATAAGAACAAGGAAGTGCAAAACTTCAATAAGATATAAATCGGAGGTCAATTAATTATGGAACTTTTTATTAACAAGATTATCAACAGTATGGTACAGATCGTATTATTTACAGTCATTCCTTTTATATGGTGGCTTGTAACAGCAAGAAAGAAAGAGAAGTTCCATTCATGGATTGGCTTAAAGAAGCCGGCAGGCGGAATGAAGACAGTACTTGCAGTCATCGGTACAACAGCTGCATTTCTTATAATAGGTGCTTATTCACTCTACATTGTAAAGGATATCGAAACAGCAACATCAGGCTTTAAGGGACTTGGAATGGCGGCTGTTCCTGCAATACTTGTATATGCTTTATTTAATACAGCTCTTCCTGAAGAGATCATCTTCAGAGGATTCTTACTTAAGAGAGTACAGAATAAGTTTGGTTTTAAAGCTGCAAATGCAGTTCAGGCTGTAATATTCGGAATAGTACATGCAGTTATGTTCTTCAACCTTGTTGGCATGATTAAGGCAGTTATCATCCTTGTTTTCACAGCTATGATTGCATGGGCTATGGGATATATCAATGAAAAGAAAGCAAACGGATCAATCATCCCAAGCTGGATTATTCATACAATCGCAAACATCTTCTCAGGTGTATGTGCAGCATTCGTAATATTCTAAAGATACATATTTTTATATAAACTTTTCTATTATACTCTGTTCTACTACTTTCTTTCCAAGCAGGGTTATGGCCTGCTTCGGACATTTATTAATACATCGATAACACATGGTGCAGCGGTCACCTGAAACTGCTGTTTTATCAACTATAGTTATATTGTCCATAGGGCATAGCTTCTCACACATTCCACAGCCTACACACTTGGAAGAATCAACTTTTAAGTTTGAGGAATATTCCTTTGTCTTATGTCCGAAGTATAACCTCTGTCCAAAGAGCCCGGCCATCTGATACAGCGGTCCTATTCCTTCCTGCGTCGGCTTGCCCGCTTTAAGCAGTCTCACGGATTCCTTGATCTTTCTTTCTGCGTTCTTTACAAGTTCCTTATTCTTTTCCAATGGACGCTTTAATGCTTTTTCATCTCCTATGCTGTCCGGCATCTTAAGATGAAGGCCGCCTATCACCTTTGCTCCATAAGGCGTCAGGAGACGCCCTAAACTTCCGGAACCATCACCACTGAAGAGCCCCATGGTGGCAATTGCAAAAATCTTCTTATTCTTCCATATTTTCTTATTGTCTGTAATAAAGTCCCTAAGAATCTTCGGTACTGTACTGAACTGAACCGGATACGCTATCACTATAATATCCGCATCTGCTATAGCCTTCTTCACTTCAGCATCTTCTATTGAAAGTACCCTGCAGTCTTTAGAATATTCTTTACAGAATGTTTCAACTGCATACCTTGAATTCCCTGTCCCGCTAAAATAAATACCTGTCATTAACTGCTTCA
>CACYQC010000254.1 GCA_902776395.1 uncultured Lachnospiraceae bacterium | reverse complement strand
TCAATCATGTTCCTCATAAGGTTTGTACAAATCCCTTTTCCACGATATCCCTCTTCCGTATATACACTCAAAACCTCCGAATCAAGTCCATTTAAGAAAAAAGGATTCGCAGGTTTCTCAATAATAAGGAGATACGCTGCTGCAACAAGTCTTCCTTCTGCTCTTGCTACAAACGCAATCAGCTTTTTCCCGAGTTCTCTCTCGAAATACCCGGGAAGTTGCTTTTCCATTCCTGCTCTTTCTTCATCGGTTATAGAGCCAAAATCATCGATCATATACAGAATTCTAAGACGTACAAGTTCCGGTATATCGTTCAAGTTCGCTATATCATATATAACATCCATGTTATTCACCTCGTTATTTCCTTTTGGCTTTTTATTAGTCCGGTTTAGTTTTGCTCTTGGATCATTTTCTTTACCGCCTTATCAAAATCTCTCATAGAAAGTTTTCCTCCGTTCCTGCATTAAAGATTATAACTATATTCCTTTAATTCACAGTTCTTTATACCAAAATCCCCGTATTCCTCATTTGTCATATCATAGAAATACGAGTTAACACACCTCACAATCCCATTATGCGCCACCAAAAGATAAATCTTATCATCCTGCGCCAGTTCATCTAAAAGATTATAAATACGCTGGGCCAGTCGAAGCATGGACTCCCCACCTTCATAAGAATTCACAAAATTCCTCTTATCTTGCTTGAAAATCTCACCATTTCTAGGAGTCCCTTCATACTTCCCAAAATTCTGCTCTCTCAACCTCTCATCAGCTCTAAGAGGAAGCCCAGTCATATCCGCAATATGCTTCGCAGTGTCAAATGCCCTCGAAAGCGGTGACGCTATAATCTCATCAATATGAATCTCTCCAGAATCCAGTCTCTCCTTTATAAGCTCACCAGTTTCCCTGGCCTGCTCATGACCTCTATCAGTAAGCCCAATATCCGTAGCGCCACATATTTTATTATCGACATTCCAAAATGTCTCACCATGTCTTACAAAGTAAATCTTTTTAGTCATTACGAAAAACTCCTATCCCAGCACGCATCACGCTACTTACTTCCTAAGTATTCTTTAATCTTATCTATATTCTGATTTGCATCATTGTAGCCAAGCCAGTAAAGATCACCGAGTTTTTCCATATCACCTTCAAATCTTGTTACTTCAACCGGCTTAGAAGGAGCAATAACAAAAACCTTCCCCTCATTATGCAGTTCAAATAAAGAATCGGTCATCTTATTAAATTCATCATTTGCTTTATTAATGCTATTCACAAACTCAGGATATCTCCGATACATGGTCATAGCAACCTTATTAGGCGTTGTATCTCTTCTAAATGACCATTCTCTCGTCTTAACCACAATAACCTTCTTAGCACCTTCTTTAAGAGCATATGGATATGGAATCTTAGTAGAACATCCACCATCAAGGTAAGGAACACCTTTAATTACAACTGGACGCGAAACAAAAGGCACCGTCGCTGATGCTCTAACGGCTGCCGACAGATTACATTTACCCTTTTCCATATATTCAGTTTCACCAGTAATCATGTTCGTAACGCCTACTGCAAGCTTTCTAGAAGGATCCATAAGCCTTTTCTTATCCAGTGGCATTCCATCAACTATATCATTATAAAGATAAGAAAATCCTGTAACTCCGTGATCCTTTAATACGGCACCAAGTCCAACATATTCCTTATCATGTCTGTAAGTCAGGTCTATCCTTGCGCCCCAGCCAATCTGCCCAGATACATAGCCTATAGCAGAAAGCGCTCCGGCAGATATACCGACAGTACTTCTCATGTTTATTCCATTTTCCATTAATGCATCAAGTACTCCAAGTGTATAAAGACCTTTCCATCCACCACCTTCAAGTACCATGCATCCTTCAGTAATAATATCGTTTGCTCTTCCAGTTGGAATTCTATCTATACCACTATATACTTTCATGTCTCATCATCGCTCCATTTATTAGTTGTTTTCAAGAACCATCCCTTCTGTTGACTCGACAAA
>CACYQC010000253.1 GCA_902776395.1 uncultured Lachnospiraceae bacterium | reverse complement strand
TATCTGTTAAAACAAAGAAAGGGGCACAAGCATACACTTGCACCCCTAATATGCCTTAGATTATAAATTTACTCATCTTGAAGTCTTGTGATCATAGCCCAGAGTGCTTCTGCTGAATTGAAGTTATCTGGCACAAGTTCAGCAGGTGAAACAACTACACCAAAATTATCCTCTATAGCTGCAACTAGTGAAATAATAGCAAATGAATCAAGTATGTTATCATCTACAAGTGTTGTGCTATTCTCATAGTCCTCACCTGGAATAATGTCTTCAAGTATCTCTAATAATTCTTCCATATTACCCTCCGTGCCTTAGTTTTTGTGTATTCCCTCGTCTATCAGTCGAATACACTTTGACCATTGTATACATTCATCTCTATATGATCTCTGACCATCTGAATTTTTCCATCAACATCCTTAACAAGAATAGCCGGAAGATCTCTACTGAGAAATAGTGCTATACCCTCTGTTGCACTGTATGCACCAGCTAGATTAAAACACAGTGAATCGCCTATGTCAAGCTTAGGAAGATTGATACGCCTTACTAGTATATCATTAACTGAGCAAAGTGAACCTGCTAGAACATAGTCTTTTTTATCAACATCTGATTTATCTGAAGCAGCTGACGCAACTTTATCGCCAGCTATATACTCTACAAATGGAACCTTCATTCCAGCCATACTGCTGTAATAAACGATCTGATGTAGACCGCCTTCAAGAATTGCATAGTTCGTTCCGTCACTTGTCTTTACATCAGCAATACCTGTTATATATTTGCCACAGGTCGAAGCTATATAGCGTCCATATTCAAAGGTTATATCACTGAAGCTACTTTTGATACCAGTTTTCTCAACCAGGTCTGCCAGGTCAACCATCTCCTGCTCGTTTTCAGCTATCCTCTCAGCTAGACTTTCTAGAACTGGTCCATCATCATCGGATTTTCTGAAATAATCTATTCCAATCCCTGGTCCATATTCAAGAGATAGACCTTCTGACACCCCCAGCTTCTTAGCAAGCTCTGGACCATACTCAGCTAGCATTGTAAGCTCTTTCTCTATCTTCTTCATACTCTTCTGAGTTCCAGAAAAATAGTGAATACCAACAAGCTTTAAATATTTTGAATTAATTACTTTATCACATAGATCTTCAAGAGTAGCTTTATCTACTCCAAATTGATTACCTGATGTAAGTCTAATGTAGCATCCCATCTTCCTAGGTACATCATCAAGAGAATCAAACTTCTCAATCAGTTCAATATAGCCCTTATAGCACTCTTCAAGAATCTCAAAATGCTCCGGAGACTCTATCGTAAAGAGCCCTTCCGCCCCACCTAGCTCGAGGATTCTATTAATACTCTCTCTAGTCTTATTAACCCCTGACACAAGAAGCTTATCAGGACTTATTCCATCACGGATACATATCTCATACTCTCCCGGTGAACATACCTCAAGCCTATCAACGTAGTCTGTTATAAATCCAGCCAAGATAGGGGATGCTTTCATAGCGTAGCATAGACCTATATCAGGAAGATACTTCTTCATCATATCTACTCTGGATTTTAGTTCACTTATATCGTATAGATAAAAGGGAGTTTTGTATTTTTTTATAATGCTTTGATAATCCATATTCTTCTCCAGGACAACCTTACTTTGCTGTAAGCTGCCTCAAATAATTTCTATCAACCTTACCATTTTTACTAAGTGGCATTTCTTCAAGATATCTAAATACATTTGGAATCATATACTCTGGAAGCTTATCCTTAAGCCCCGCTGCTATTTCTTTCTTGAGTGCTGCTGCTTTCTGCTTAGCTAACTTCTCTTTCTCTTCATCAGATAAGCTAACATCTACACTCTCGTTTAGAGCACTGTCCTTTGAATCGGTATAGTATGCAACGATTCTATACTTCTACAACAGGCCTGTCCTACACATGATAGTCCATTCATGGCTCGCTCGATTTCTTCGAGCTCGATTCTGTGACCATTATGCTTAATCTGGAAATCCTTACGGCCCGCGAATTGAAGCATTCCGTCTTTTCTGAATCCAAGGTCTCCAGTTTTATATATTCTTCCATAGCCATCTAAATCTACGAATGCTTTATTTGTGGCCTCTTCGTTATTGTAATAGCAAAGCGCGAGTTCATTTCCCGCTACACATATCTCGCCAGTAGTTTCTTCCTCAGTTTCAGGAATGATTTTCCCTTCATTATCCAGAAGTAGAATTGTCTTACCAGGGAACTCATATCCTATCGGAAGCTTCTCAGGAACTTCTGATCTATCAATCCTATAATAAGAGCAGTTACATGTAATCTCAGTAGGTCCATACAGATTTACAAATTCTGCCTCAGGATAACTATCCATCCAATCCTTGAGATGCTTTGCAGGCATCTCCTCTCCACTGAAGAGAACTCTCTTAATAAATGGAGGAACCTTGTACATAAACATATGAAGTCTATTGAGAAGAACCAGTGCAGATACAGCCCAAGTAAGATTTGTAACCTGGTACTTCTCCAGCATATCCATAACCTGCTTAGGGAATCTGAAATAAGCTGTCGGTATGATTACAAGTGTTGCTCCTACCTTAAGAGCACTGTAAATATCCTTTACTGATACGTCGAAATCAAACGGAGCCTGATTTCCTATTACATCATCTTCAGTAATTCCAAATCTTGGAGCAAAGTCATCTATGAAGCTTATAACCGAAGCATGTCCAACTAGAACTCCCTTAGGAACTCCAGTAGAACCCGATGTGAAGTTACAATACAAAGGAATACCGCCATTTATCTGTATCTCAGAACGTTTTTCTTCTATCTCATCTATTCGCTCAAGTATCTTTTTACCAACTACATCCGCATTTGAATCTGCATCTATA
>CACYQC010000252.1 GCA_902776395.1 uncultured Lachnospiraceae bacterium | reverse complement strand
GGGTGGTAAGACCATCACAAGATATGAAAGTCACCAGGTTCAGGATAGAGCTCATGACATGATATTAAAGAAGATAGACCAGGATCCAGAATGGTTTTTAGAACTGTTAGAAGATTCAAAAGAAAAAATACAGCCTTCTTCCTATGATAATTATAAGAAAAAGGCTGTGTCATTTGCATTGTCTTCAAGCAAAGAAAGAATACTAAAGATTAAAGCTTTCGTAGCATCGGTATCGATTTAGCTAATACAAATCCTAGTTAAGTGGCTGATAAAGCTTTTCTGTAAACTCTTCTGGGTCACCTTCAAGGTAGCCAATATCTTTAAGTTTCTGAGCAAAGTAGAGTACATCACCGCGAACATCATGTGTTCCTGCACTTTCAGCTGATTCGTACTCATACTGAACAATAAGCTGCTTAGCAAGCTCTACATCTTCAACTTCTGAATATTTTCCATCGATGATAATCTGAAGAGCCTCTTCTGGATTCTCATTAATCCATTCCTGAGCCTTAACTACAGCATTGTAGAGAGCCTGGATTTCATCCGGGTTCTCATTAAGTACCTTTGTTGAAGCATAGTAGAAGCAGCAATACTTGCCTGCAAATGGCTCGTCTTTGCTAATATCAATAAGAACTTTTGCCTTACCTGAGCTAACAGCTATGTCTCCAAGTGGATCCCAAACTGCTGCAACATCGATATCACCATTGTAAAGAGCTTCGAGCTCTAAGTTACCATCAGAATATGGAAGGAATGTTGCTTCACCCTTCTCCTGCTTTGCTGATACACCATTTTCCTCAAGCCATACTGAAGCTACCTGGAATGTTGTACCACCAACTTCATCAACACCAATCTTAAGATTCTTAAGCTCTGATGGATCAGAAGCCTTAGCTGGAAGATCAGAATCAGCTCTAACTACAAGCTTGATACAACCATAGTGCATACCGCCTATAACCTTCATATCGATTCCCTGCTCTGCCGAAGAGAAGAACTGGAAGTCACCATTTACAAATGGTACGTTACCATTATTAAGACCAATCTTTCTTGTTTCAAAGTCTGCTGCTGTAAGGTTAGCATCAATACCTTCCTCAGCAAAGAATCCCTTTTCGTAAGCAATATAGATAGGTGCACCACAAAGTGAACCATCGAGAGCTGGGATATCAATCTTACCAAAATTCTTGGCAGGTGTGACAGGTGCTGCCTCACCTGTACTTGACTCTGTAGATGTTGCTGGTGCTGGTGATTTGTCAGCTTCAGCTGGAGCCTTTTCGCATCCTGTAAATAAACCGAATGTAAGAACAACGGCTAAGAGAGATGCTAATACTTTCTTTTTCATGATTATTTCCTCCTGTGTGATATATAAATCAGAATTAAATTAACTCTGTATTATCTAATTACTGCAAGGCAAAAACCTTATTAGCTCTGCACATAAGACCTTCGTCATGGGTTGCTGCCATAAAGGTAACACCCTTTTCTGTAATACTTTTTATAATAGAGGCAATAGCTTCCCTATTGTCTTTATCAAGATCATTAGTTGGTTCGTCGGCATATATAACGCTGGCTCCCTGATAAAGAGCTCTTGCAAAGATTACTCTTCTAGCCTCGCCGCCAGAAAGTTCTCTTGGATACTCTTTTCTAAGCTTGTTTATTCCCAAGATATTAACTACTTCTTCAAGTTTCTCCTGATTAACTTTTTTCCCTTCAAAGTAGTCAACTAAAGTTATATTCTCCTCTACTGTAAGGTCCTCTATAACCTCCTGAGCCTGTGGTATGTAGGCTATGGTATGACGACGAAGCTTAGTCCTCTTGTCTTCAGAAAGAGCTGTGAGATTAGTATCATCTACAATAACCTGCCCCTTGTCTGGCTTAATTACTCCCGCAAGAATACTAAGAAGGGTCGTTTTTCCGCAGCCTGAATCTCCTTTAAGGCAGTAAAACTTTCCTTTTTCCAAGGAGAAAGTTACATCCTTAAGAACATCTATATCCCTGTGCTTACTGTGGTATGACTTATATATATTATTAACTTCTATCTTCATCTTTCCT
>CACYQC010000251.1 GCA_902776395.1 uncultured Lachnospiraceae bacterium | reverse complement strand
ATTCATCAGTAAAAAGGTCCACCATAAAAAATCTTGTGAATCTGCTAGAATCCTGAAAATAAACAAATTTCATATTAACCTTACTCCTCTCTACTTCCTGGCTCCACACTTATTTCAGGATATCTCTATCTCATACTCATTGCTGCAAAATAGATAATATCCATTTAATCCTTTCTGAAGATCACTCATAGATTTTCCAGAACCAACAACTATATAATCCATATATTCTTTCGGTATATCCTCCAGATTACCTTCCCATATAATATCTAAATTCGGATCATGGGGATCATCTTTTTTCCATGCAAGATGTATGTAGATATCATTATTTTTATTATCTGAATCCTCATATATGTCCCGTACAGTTATTTTCCCATTCATATCTGTTTCCTCCCAATATCATTAACCTCTCTACTTCCTTGCCCCGCACTTAGAGCAGTACTGATAGTCATTTACTTCTTCGTCATAGGCTTCCTTAACCACAACTGTGTCGTATCCGAGGATGTCTGGGTCGTGATGTTCGTAGTGATCTACGACTTGTGCAGTTCCCCAACCATTATGTTCATCATAAGCTGCATATTCTTCTGCGGAGCTGTATTGTTTTCCACAAGTCGAACATTGTACAACAGTTTTATACACTGGCTCGTCCCACTCCTCACCATAGTAAGGCTCTTGTTTAGTTACAGCATCATGGTGAACGGTCTTCGTAGCCCATACCCAGTTATGCACACAAGCTGTCTCTGAGCCACCACTAGAAGGCTTCTGAGCCTCCGTTGTTTTCTGCTCTTTGCCTGAACTAGAACTTGAACCACCAGTTTTACCTGAACCCGAACTGGATGAACCAGAGCTAGAAGCACTTGAGCTGGATGAAGATGATGAACTAGAACTTGAATTACTAGCCTCACTCTTAGATCCAGAGCTTGTATCAACCTTTGCCTCAGACTTATCATTAGCCTTTGAACTAGACTTTTCGGAATCAGAAGAGTCTTTTTTTGTTTCCTTCTTGTCCTTATTCTTATCCTCAGCCTCAGTCTTATCCTTAGTTTCGTCCTTCTTAGCAGTAGTAGTAGCTTCGGTCTTTTTAGCCTCATTCTTCTCAGATTCCTTCTCTTCGGACGCTTCCTTCACAACCTTTTCCTCATCAGTTTCCCGAGCTGGTTCAGAAGTGGTGGTAACGGTTGGGTTATCAACTTTATCCTTATTATGAAGGTAAACTGCTCCACTTATTCCGACAGATGCTACACAGATTATAGCAATGAGTCCTATTATTATGCCTTTTGTATGGAGTTGTATAAATGCAATTATCTTTGACATATAAATCATCTCCTTATCTAATGTAATAATGCACTTTCAAAAAATTATATTATCCTAATTACATTATACACGCATTGCGTCTAGTTATCAAGGGGAATAGCATCATTTTCTCCATTTTCTTTACGTAGTTTATACTCAATTAAGTCATAGAGATAGCCAGGCATTTTTCGTTTATTACATTCCCAATCCTGTACTGTTCTGTACGGAATATTAAAATAGTTACAAAAGGTTGTTCTATTTAATCCATACTTTTCTCTAAGAACCTTTATATCTCTGATATTATCATTCATAAATATAACCTCCATAAACACATTATAAACGCAGGGCGTGTTTAGTTCAAGGATTATTCAAAATAATAATGTCCTGAAGGGATGACATACCAATTACCCTTATAGTTAGCAATCAATACATTATTTGATATCTCACTACTTAATGAAGCATCTGTATCAGTCCCATAACTAATCAACGGTATATTTACTATAACTATCTTTACGTCAATAAAATCACTAATTATATAATGAGAATCAGTTAAGGAAATCCTATTGGGATCCACATCTGCAATTAAATAATGACCATTTTTTAAATCTAGTGCGATATTATTATCTTTAATCACTTTTAGCTCTTCTGTTAACTCCTGTCTGATATCAGAATTATTATATCGTTCCGGATAATAAGCCATTATATAATCAACAGAACGAGTCGAATCATTCAAATAATTAGAAACGCTGCC
>CACYQC010000250.1 GCA_902776395.1 uncultured Lachnospiraceae bacterium | reverse complement strand
AAGGGTTCAGAAATCACTTTGTCATTTGTAAAGTCTTCTCTTGCCAGTGTTCGGTTTTCGAATCCGAGCAGGCGATAGGATTCCACAATCTCAGGGTTGAATTCCACCTGCGCCTTTACGTCCTTGGCGATGATGTTTACAAGCGAAGCATACTCCTCATCGACGCTTTTTTTCACATCAGCGATATTGTTTACAACTCTGTAAACTCCGTTGCCATGTTTACTGAGAGTCTCTAGCTTATCGTCTTTGTAGTTATATAAGCCGATTCCGATTACACTTAGGAAAAGATTATCCTTCTTCTTGCGCTCAATCAGTTCTTCTAATCCACCTTTGTCGGTAATTCCGAAGTTCAAGTCACCGTCTGTAATAAGTATTACTTGGTTGTTTCCGCCTTCAATGAAGTTTCTCTTGCCGATCTTGTATGCGCTCTCAATTCCCTTCGAGCCATTAGTACACCCTGTAATCTCTATGGAAAGTAGCTTTTCAAGAACCGTGATGCGATCCTTTGGCCCATTTACTGTAAAGTCTTCGAGCTCAATGATGTCATCATCACTATATGTGATAAGACTAATCTTATCCCCATTTCCAAGCTTGCTGATTATAGTTGCAACAATAGCCTGAGTTTCTGCAGTATTGCTGCTCATGCTTCCGGATACGTCCAAAAGTATCACTATATTCTGCTTATCCTTTATCTCTTCTCGACCTTGCACGTTAATGCACAAATACTTCTTCTCTTCGCCTGAGTCCATCAGTTCGCTTGAAATGTTAAACATCTCCTTTTTGGGAACTGCGGTCTCATATCTGAAGTAATTTAGCATCTCTTCAATGCGTACCATGCTCCGATCTATTCTTCGCTCATTTCTAAGCTGATTGAGAATAATTCCTGCAGATGCAGTGTTTGTCGTCATCCTGAATGTTGATGTAGGTTCAGCAGTTACTGTACGGGCATCCTTTTCCTCTATAGTTTCATATTCATCTGTAGCATAGCCAATTGCCCCTGCGAAATCCAGTAATGAATCCACGCCATATCCTATTGCTTTAGAATATTTCTTGCTCGACTTAGATAGCCATGATGTAGGCCTACAGTATGCATCTACAATTTCCTGGCCGTCAGAAAATACCCCTGCACATTCAACATCTTCATAGTACTCATCACATATTCCAACAAGGTTTTTCATTTTATCTAAAAACGTTAAGCCCCCTGGCGATCCGTCTTTAACAGGACCATTTGTGACTATGCGCCCACCTCTTTTGGGTTTGCTGCCTTCCAATAATTGTCTTCGCTCTTCCAATTGACGTAAGCGTTCTTCTTCCATGCGTCTACGTTCCTCTATCACTTCAGGAGGAAGATATTCCTCTCCTTTACAAAGCGCATCATATAAAGCATCTAAAGAAAACTCCTTATACCTATAATCCCCATATGTAAACAATGACAAAGTGGCTGCCGTCTTCTGGTCATAGCCCAGAGATAAATAGTAGTTATAGAATTGGTTTCTGCCCTGCTCCATGATTAGATCTTCAATTCTTTTCATAGTTCCTACCTCCCGTTTTTCTTGTCTTCATGTCTTTGATAGAGTGTTAATGCAACATACGCTGCTACAAATGATGATAAAATCTAATTAGTGATTCCTTCATAAGCATCTTCCTCCTTTAAGTTTGATATGTTGTTTCCTTCTCCTTCTACTTGCCTAGTAGCATCAAATAGTTCTTGTACGTTTGATGGAGTGTTGGAAGTCGAAGGCGTTGACTCTTCGTTTATCCTGCTTACATAGCTTATTAGACTGAAAATACTCATATTCCTCCTCATGCAAGAGATAGCGAATCTATCAGATTCAACACATTTCTTATCTCGCGTCTCCTTTTTCTTTGATTGTTCCTGCGCTCCATAGCTCTATATCTCTTAGTTCCCTTCTTCGGTGGAGATTTCTTCTTTTTAGGACTTGGCAGCGGATTTCTCTTTCTGTATTTATCATGGCCATCTATATATTCGAGAATCGACATAAAATCCTCATATCGATCAGTTTGCAGATGATAGCCGTTAGTATTTCCTCTAGTATTTCTGTGGTA
>CACYQC010000249.1 GCA_902776395.1 uncultured Lachnospiraceae bacterium | reverse complement strand
TTTTTCCTACACAAAAAAAAGAGCATTCAAACTAACATACACCAAGTCTTTTCTCAATGTATTTAATTCGTTCACTCTTGAAGGATTTCATTAAATATTATTTGAATAATACCTCTCATTATAACTGCCACCTAAAACAAGTTTTTTACTATCAATAACTGTAATATTATAGCACAAAATTACATTCATCAAAAGAGAAATGGCATGCTCTCGTCCCAGACAACCTCCGCTCCATATTCGTCCAGAAAACCTTCCATTTCGTCTTCACTTTCTACTAGGTTGACTATCATATTCTGGAACTCCTCTATCTGATCTAGCTTTTCTTCAGGCCCCTCTATGAAATCATTAAAGTAGAACGTAACTGATGTCTCTGTAGGTATTATATCCATAAACGTTGGTTCGAAGGAGATGTCCCAATCCTTAAAAGCTAGAACAAGTATATGTGCCCAAACATGACCGCTTACTGTTACCTCTTCATCTAGATATTCTGTAGCATACCCCTTAATGAATTCAGCCATTTTTCTAGGTTGTTCCTTAACGAATGTGAACTTTACTGCGTAGCAGTCAGGTTCTTTAAACATTGATAGATAATCATACATACGTTAATCCCCCATTTGAACCAAGTAGAACTCCGCTCCACAATAGTCGCATTTACCTTTTTTCTCACCTACATCGACTTGAATACTTGCTCCGCAGTGTGGACATTCGATACCCTTCAGTTTGCTGTCTATGCAGCGCAGCTCTTCTATATTGAATGGTAAAGCTTCAAGATAGTCATCGAATACCTCTATCACCTGAACAACCTTTGGCTTAGCGTAAGACATATTTCCTACATAAACAGTCACTGTATCTCCTACAGCTTGATTCTTATCTTTAGTCACATAGGTATATGTCTTCTTGTCATTTACATCGAACTTAACCTTGCAGAAGTGGAACTTCTTACTACTCATTCTCATGAGATAGTATTCCATAGCATTCCTAGTCATTCTATGCCCTACATCGTTCATCTGATAAACTATCGAATTCTCTCTATGTGCATCAAAGAGTCTATCGATAAACTGTCTCTGAAGCATACTCTTGACATCTTCATCATTAAGCCATCTATGCAGCTGTATAGGTGTCATACCATTATATACAACCTTTTGAATTTTCATTATTGAACATGCTTTGTTAGATGCAACCTGGTATCTAGAGAAGAATGTTCTCGGATTCAAGGTATTATTAACTAGATCCATACTTTCCTGAATCTGCTTAATTATTATATGAGGTGGTCCATCTTGAAGTTTAGGACTAAAATACGTTTCTGTAGATTCAGGACTTCTTTTAAATATTTTATCAATTATCCCCATGCCAATCTTCTCCCATCAAACTATTTATTGATACCACTATATATACTATATTTGTTCTAGCTTTATAGTATGACCAGCTTCACATTTTATATATAAACCGTACTGACCTATCTTCGCCTCTATATAGCACTTATGTTGTGGACACATTATTCCATTTTGGAAAATATATGCATTCACCTCTTCTTTAGTCAGCAAATCCGTCTTTTTGCAGTCCTTACACCAAAGAATAGTTTTTCCAGACTTTCCTTTTGACATCTTCATATAATTACCACATCCAGGACACTTTCGTAAATGAGAAGCATATTCAGCAAGTCCTTTCTTACTCGCACCATAAAAATCTTCGTCACCATATTTTTCACTCATTATACTTTTACCCGCATCGGTTTCTCTATACTCCAAATCAGACAAAGAACTTATAATTTCCGCCGTATGCTCCCCCTTTACTCTGCATGCTATTTTGCAGGGACTTAGCAAGGCTGAATCTTTAAATATGAATTTCCAATCTGCAAATGGTGCACCATACCATACCACCCTGTCATCTATCATTATTATCGGAAAGATAGCATTATTGGTTTCCCAAGTTATCTTCTTCCAATGATCCGGAAGGCTTTTTGTATCATTGCACTTTGCTAGTACTCTTATACCATTTTTCTTTAGTTTAATAAGCTCATCGTATATGGCTTTCTCAACTTTTTTATCTATGTCTCCACTTGGAAATGATAATACTATTTTTTCCTTTGTAGACTTTATA
>CACYQC010000248.1 GCA_902776395.1 uncultured Lachnospiraceae bacterium | reverse complement strand
GCGATGTTTCTACTATCTGTGTAGGAATGGCAGCCAGCATGGGTGCATTCCTTCTTTCAGGTGGTGCTAAGGGTAAGAGATTTGCTCTTCCTAACTCAGAGATCATGATTCATCAGCCACTTGGTGGTACACAGGGTCAGGCTACTGATATGGAGATCGATGTAAAGCATATCCTTAGAATTAAGGAAAATCTCCTTAAGATCATGGCTGATAACTGTGGCAAGGATTTTGAAACATTAAGAGATGATTGTGAAAGAAACAATTGGATGACAGCTGAAGAAGCTCGCGAATACGGACTTATAGATCACGTTGTTACAAATCGTAAATAAGGGATTTTCGAATGGCACATAATAATGATGAGAAAAATTTAAAATGTTCCTTCTGTGGTAAATCTCAGGATCAGGTAAGAAAGCTTATTGCAGGACCTGGTGTATACATCTGCGATGACTGCGTTGATATATGTACTGAGATTATCGATGAGGAACTGGGAGGAGATCTTGATACAGATATCAATCTTCTCAAGCCAAAGGAAATAAAGAAGTTTCTTGATGAGTATGTAATCGGTCAGGAAGAAGCTAAGAAAGTACTTTCTGTTGCCGTTTATAACCATTATAAGAGGGTTATGTCTGATAAGAGCTTCGATGTTGAACTCCAGAAGTCCAATATAGTAGTGGTTGGTCCTACAGGTTCAGGTAAGACATATCTTGCACAGACCCTGGCAAAGCTTCTTAATGTTCCTTTCGCTATTGCGGATGCAACAACTCTTACTGAAGCAGGTTATGTAGGTGAGGATGTTGAAAATATTCTCCTTAAACTGATTCAGGCTGCTGATTATGATATCGACAGAGCAGAGAAGGGTATTGTATATATCGATGAGATCGATAAGATATCCAAGAAGTCAGAGAATGTATCCATTACAAGAGATGTATCAGGTGAGGGTGTTCAGCAGGCACTCCTTAAGATTATTGAGGGAACAGTTGCTTCAGTTCCACCTCAGGGCGGAAGAAAGCATCCTAACCAGGAATTTATACAGATTGATACCACTGATATTCTTTTCATATGTGGTGGTGCATTTGACGGTCTCGATAAGATCATCGAGAATCGTGTTGGTAAGAAGTCTATGGGCTTCAACGCTGTAGTTGATAAGAACAAGTCTACTAATGACGAACTTCTTCATCAGGTACAGACACAGGATCTTGTAAAGTATGGAATTATTCCTGAGTTTGTAGGTCGTCTTCCGGTTATCGTTACACTTGACGAGCTGGATGAAGATGCACTTTCAAGTATCCTTACAGAGCCTAAGAGCGCTATAACAAAGCAGTACAAGAGACTGTTTGAACTTGATAATGTTGAACTTGAGTTCTCAGATGAGGCCATCAGAGAGATAGCATTTGCCGGCAGATCAAATGTCGGCAAATCGTCTCTTATAAACGGATTACTTAACAGAAAAAACCTTGCCAGGACCTCGTCTACACCTGGTAAGACCATCACTATCAATTTCTATCTTGTAAACAAAGAGTTCTTCTTTGTTGATTTACCCGGATATGGATATGCCAAAGCGGCTCGTACTGAAAGAGCCAAATGGGGCAAAATGATTGAAAAATATCTGAATAACAGGCCGAATCTGAAGAGCGTCTTTTTACTTGTAGACAGCCGTATTCCGCCGACTGCAGATGATCAGCAGATGTTTAACTGGATAGTAGAAGCCGGTTTTGAACCGGTTGTAATAGCTACAAAGACGGATAAACTTAGTAAAAACCAGACTATAAGAAGTCTTGGTATTATCAGAAAGACACTTGGGGCTTCCCAGGATGTAAAAATCCTGCCCTTCTCAGCACTGAAAAGGACAGGACGTGAAGAAATCTTAGAACTTATCGGCTCTATTATAGAGTCTTAATTAGTTGTATTTTCGTTATCTGAATTGACCCAGAGCTCATTGATCAGGAACTGATATACATCAGTACTCTTGGCACGCCAGTTATCGCATATTGATCTGGCGAGAGCTTTACTGGTCACATTTAGTTTAAGGTCTATCAGGGTATCTCTTCGTTCCTTGATGACACATTCTACAGTATATTCCTGATTCTCATTATAGAAATAAT
>CACYQC010000247.1 GCA_902776395.1 uncultured Lachnospiraceae bacterium | reverse complement strand
AGGACGGAGTTCTCGGAATAGAATATACCTTAAACGGAAAACAAAATGCGGACATTATCGTGGATCTGCCGGGTGAATTCTCGGTACATAATTCTCTTGCGGCAATTGCAATAGCCGATTTGCTTGGAGTACCTATGGAGGATATTAAGCGAATATTAAAGGAAATTAAGGTTCGCGGAAGAGTGGAAATGATACCTGTTTCGGATGATTTCACGATTATGATCGATTATGCACACAATGCGATGGCGCTCGAAAGCCTTCTTGTTGCACTAAAGGCTTATAATCCGGGAAGACTTGTGACCTTATTCGGATGCGGAGGAAATCGTTCAAAGGACAGAAGATATGAAATGGGAGAGGTGTCCGGAAAGCTTTCGGATTTTACAATTATAACAAGCGATAATCCAAGGGATGAGGAGCCGCTTGACATAATTAATGATATAAAAACCGGTATCGGAAAAACAGCCGGTGAATATACAGAAATACCTGACAGAAAAGAAGCTATAAGATATGCGATAATGCACGCTGAGGAAGGTGACATTATTATACTTGCTGGAAAGGGTCACGAGGATTATCAGGAGATTCGTGGTGAGAAGCACCACATGGATGAAAGAGATTTGATTAAAGAGATTTTGGAGGAAGAAGATGTCAGTCAAATATGCGGATATAATAATAGATATTTCGCAGACTAATGTAGACAGACCTTTCAGATATAGAATACCCGATGAATTATTGGGAGATATAAATATTGGTTCAGTAGTTAAGGTTCCATTTGGAAATGGTAATAGAGTTCGTACTGGTTACGTAATAGGCTTTGCGGATGAGGCAAACTTCGATGAGAGTAAGATAAAAGATATAAAGGAAGTTGCTAAGAATTCTCTGAGCGTAGAGAGTAAGCTGATAAAGCTTGCACAGTGGATGAGAGACACCTATGGATGTACGATGATAAGCGCTCTTATGACTGTTATGCCAGTTAAGGAAAAGGTTAGACAGCGTAAGACTGATATTGATATACATGAACAGATTCCTGAATTTCAGCCAATTGAGCAGTTGGAAAGTCAGCAGCAGGATATAGTTGATGATTTCATAAAAGAACTTGATAGAAATGTTGTAAGTGAAAATACTGAAGAGACTGCTTCGGAATCTGAGGAATCAGAGCTTACTCCCGAGGCGTACCTGCTTCATGGTATAACAGGAAGTGGCAAGACAGAAGTTTACATAAAAATGGCTGAAGAGGTTATTCGAAGAGGACAGGATGTAATAGTTCTTGTTCCAGAAATAGCCCTTACATATCAGACGGTAGCTAGATTCAGCAGCTATTTCCAGGATAGTATATGTATCCTAAACTCACAGCTCAGTAAAGGTGAAAAATACCGTGAATTCATGAAGGCTCATGATGGAGAGACTCATATAATGATAGGACCTAGATCGGCGCTATTTGCCCCCTTTCAGAATCTTGGTCTCATCATAATAGATGAGGAACATGATACTTCCTATAAAAGCGAGAAGACACCTAAGTATCACGCTAGGGAGGTTGCTATCGAGAGAGGTAGACTCGAAGGTGCTAAGGTTGTTCTTGGTTCAGCGACTCCAAGTATTGGAAGCTATGACTCCAAGTATTGGAAGCTATTATAAGGCTGAGAAGGGCGAGTATAAGCTATATAGTTTGACAGAAAGAGTTAAGGGTTCTACAGTTCCTGAGGTTGAAGTAGTTGACTTAAGAGAGGAACTGAGAAAAGGAAATAGAGGCATTCTATCGAAGTCTCTATATGAGAAACTCGATGCAGCCTTTAAGAGAAATGAGCAGGCGATGCTCTTTATCAATCGTAGAGGCGTGAGTTCCTTTGTATCCTGCAGAAGCTGCGGGGATGTTATCAAATGCCCTAATTGCGATGTTTCACTTTCTCTTCATGGAAGAAGCCAGATGCTCTGCCATTATTGCGGCTACAAAATGATGATGCCTAGCAGCTGTCCTAAGTGTAAATCCAATATGATTGGTGGATATGGAATAGGAACAGAGAGTCTAGAAGAGCAGGTGAAGAAATATTTTCCTGACATAAGAACTCTTAGAATGGATAAGGATACGACCTCTAGAAAAGGTAGTCATGGCGAAATAATAAGGAAGTTTAGAGAAGGCGAGGCAGATCTTCTGATTGGAACTCAGATGATCGTGAAGGGACACGATTTCCCTAGAGTAACAGTTGTAGGAAATATCCTGGCGGATCTAAGCCTCTTTGACGGAGACTATGAGTCGTCGGAGAGGACATTTGACCTATTAACACAGGCAGCGGGACGTGCTGGAAGAGACGAGCTACCAGGTCAGGTGGTTATTCAGACCTATCAACCAGAACATTATGCAATAGACGCGGCGGCAAAGCAGGATTATAAGTCGTTCTATGACTATGAGATGTCCTATAGAAGACTTCTGCATTATCCACCTGTATACGAGCTGATGTGTGTATGTTTATCTTCGGAAAACGAGGCTATGTTGATTCATGTTTCTGAGGAACTTGCTAAGGCAGTTCGCAAGCTTGGTGATGAGGATATAGATATAATAGGACCTTCAGAGGCTTATATATACAGAATTAATAATGTATATAGGAGAGTCATCTATATTAAGTCTGAATTCTATGTTAAGCTAACAGAGGTTGCTGGTATTATTCAGAAGATGTTCGATGAACAGACAGAAAATGCTAATAATATAGATATACAATTTGATTTTAATCCAATGAGAATTATATAGAATTGAAGTAAAAAAAAGAAAGAGTTCTGCGCCCTCTGTTTCCAACAGTGGGTGGAACTCATCTTTAATTGAATAATATCATATATTGTACAAAAGTCAATATTATTATCTCTTTAAAACTATTAATTCTTTTTCTTTGGTAATGATATATAGTTTTTTTATTTGTTTTCTGATATTGAATTCCTTATTAATTTGCTTTAGACAATCATTTTCATTTAAAGTAATTCTGCTTAAATCAATGATTATAAAACATGATTGTAATAAGGCGTTTGAAATGTTACGCTCTATAGTGTGTTTCCCTTTTCCTTGTGGGCTTTTTATTTCCCATTCAATTCCATCCATAATTATATCAGGAGCATGGAAGTTAGGAATATTACTTGGAGGGATAAATTCAATATCGTATCCTAGTGCAGAAAAATAATTAGCAACATTAAGTTCATGCTCTTCTGGAGGATTATTAAGTTTTGAAGTATTTATTAGTCCACTCATAGGAGTGATTTTACTACAATTGAAAACATGATACAAATATAATTTACATGATAATAAAACTTGTGATAAAAGGAGGTTGTGATGGCAATCAGAAATATAAGAGAAGATGGAGATGAGGTACTTAGAAAGGTGTGCAAGCCTGTCACACAGATGACAGACAGACTCGCTACACTTATTGACGATATGTTCGATACAATGTATGAGGCGAATGGTGTAGGACTTGCTGCACCTCAGGTTGGTGTGCTTAGAAGAATCGTTGTAATAGATATCGGAGAGGGCGAACCTTTAGTACTTATCAATCCAGAAATAGTTGAGTCTGATGGAGAGCAGATAGGCGCAGAAGGATGCCTTAGTCTTCCAGGACTTCAAGGAGAGGTTGCCAGACCACAGCACGTTATCTGCAAGGCTCTTGATAGAGATATGAAGGAGATAACTGTAGAGGGTGAAGATCTACTCGCCAGAGCCATCTGCCAGCAGCCGAGACTGCTCATT
>CACYQC010000246.1 GCA_902776395.1 uncultured Lachnospiraceae bacterium | reverse complement strand
GAAAATGTTTTTGAGAAAGACGAGATAGATAATATATTCTTAAACTTTTCAGATCCTTGGCCAAAGGAAAGAACTGCAAAGAGACGTCTTACTTCTGATAGATTCCTTAAGAGATATACTAATATAATGAAGAAAAGTGGAAGAGTGACATTTAAGACTGATAATATTGATCTATTTAATTATTCTGTTGAAACTGCAAAGGAATGTAATTGGAATATTCTTGTTGAGACTAGGGATCTTCATAAGTCAGAATATAATGAAGGAAATATAATGACTGAATATGAGAAGAAGTTTTCTCAGCTTGGAAATAAGATTAATATGATGATTATTTCTCAACCTTAAAATAAGTATATAGGGACGGTTCTTATATTCTCATCAAATGAGCAAAAATAGGGACGGTTCTGTTTTACTCGCTTAATAAATTAAGTAAGTAAAACAGAACCGTCCCATTTTGCTCATTAATAATTATTTTTCTTTATAATTATTTGTTATTTCTCTTTGGGAAAACTACTACCTTACGATATGGCTCTTCTCCCTCAGACTTTGTTGATACATACTTATCACCCTGAAGTGTAGAGTGGATGATGCGTCTCTCATAAGGATTCATTGGCTCAAGTGAGAATGGTCTTCTTGACTTCTTAACCTTGAATGCAATGTTCTTTGCAAGATTCTCAAGTGTCTCTCTACGTCTTTCTCTATAATTTTCTGTATCGAGCTTGATGCGAATGTATGTATCGCTCTTCTTATTTACGAAAAGACTGATAAGATACTGAAGTGCGTCAAGTGTCTGACCTCTCTTACCAATGATGATTCCCATCTCTGGACCTTCAACATCGATGTTCATTGTTCTTGTGTACTTATCAAGTGTTATATCTATCTGAGCTTCCATCTCCATAGCCTCAAATAGCTTAACGAGATAACTCTTTGTCTCATCAATGATTGAATCATCGATTTCAGCAGGCTCAAGATTTTCTTCCTCCTGCTTTGGCTCTTCTGTCTTAACTTCTGGAGCCTTCTCAGCTACTGGCTCAGCTTCCTGAACCTTAGCTTCTTTCTTCTCTGCAGGCTTAGCAGCCTTCTTACCTGACTTACCAGGTTTCTTAGCAGCACTAAGGATATCATCGATTTCGTCCTTAACTTCCTGCTTTGGCTTAGCCTTGATAACAGCTGGCTTAGAACCAAGTCCAAGGAAACCGCTGCTTCCTTTGCTAATTACTTCTATATCAAGTTCAGAGCTTGCTATACCAAGAGTAGTAGCAGCTTCAATCATAGCATCTTCAACTGTTTTTCCGGAAAATTCTCTATAATCCATTATTACTTTACCCCCGAATCATTGAATCTCTTAACGGCATTTGCTTTATCAGCAAGTGAACCTTTCTTAGGAGCTTCGTTTTCAACAGAACTATCATAGTTCTTTAAATTCATATTTCCATATTTGTTCAGACTCTTATTTTTAGAAGTACTACTTGATGATTCATCACTAGTCTGACCCATAGCAGCTTCAGTCATTCTCTGACCTAATGTCTTCTTACCACTAGCTTTTCTCTTAGCTATTTCCTTAGCTGCCTTTGCTTTCTGCTTCTCAACTAGTTTCTCCATATCAATGTGATCATAATAAAGATTTGTGAACACAGTAATAAGGAAACCAACAAATGCAGAAACAGCCCAATATATACCAAGTCCGGCAGGTGCACTTACTGTGATAATAAATGACATAACCGGCATGAAATACATTGATCTACGCATAGATTTCATCTGAGCATCCTGCTGAGGATCACCTGTTTCATTCATAGGCATAACTATCATAGATAGTAACTGACATATAAATGAAGCAATTGGAATAATCAGTGCAGGTGTAAGCTTAAGTCCAGGTGCTTCAGATAGGTTAATACCAAAAATAAAATGATTAACTCTATTTATCTGGTCACTGTTCTGAGCTATAAGATTTGCAACTTCTGGATTAGATGAAAATGTACTAGCAACTTTATCTAATAAAGATTCATTACATCTATAAAGTACATCTATAACACTATTAAGTGATTCTAATCCCTTACCTGAAGCAGCATCTGTAGATGTAGCAAACTCAACAAGCTTAGTTGTAAGTCTTGGGATCTTGTTACCATCTATAAAATCAGACATTAGCTTATAGCCATT
>CACYQC010000245.1 GCA_902776395.1 uncultured Lachnospiraceae bacterium | reverse complement strand
CATTTCAGGATTGTAATAGTTAAGGTCCATTCCACCACGCTCGATAAAGGCACCACTCTTAAGGATCCCCTTCTCCTTTGCTATTCTAGCGAAGAGCTTAGCAACTGTAGTTTTAGCTGTTCCTGGATTACCAGCAAAGATCATGTGCATAGAGCCAGCTTCATAGTCGCTACCCTTGTAGTTCTTTCTCTTCTTTTCTAGGATATTTGAAGCCAATATACTATCTATCTTCTTCTTCACTTTTTCCAGGCCAATCAGATTCTGAAGCTTCTCATATGGAGAACCTACATCCTCGTCTCTATCTAGCATAAAGTCGCCAGCTATGGAGTTGTCATAAGCCTTCAGGATATTTTTCTTAATGCACCATATGCCAAACTGATCATAAGCCTTGACAATATCTGTCTGTGAGAGCATTTCACCAGGAAAATGCTCTAGGTATTCTTTTGCTTGCTTAGCATACTCAGAATAGTCAGAATTCTTGATCAGCTCCCTCATATACTTGGTAGCTACAGCTCTGTCGCCCCTGCCCTCCTTCAGCATAATTGGGACAACGTAGTTATAGATTTCTGGCAGAATCTGAAATGCAAAACCAGGATTTTCCTTATTGTAAGTGAAAATAAATAGGCAATCATTCTTATGGCGCTTTAGAATCTTCAGGATGTATTCACTAGTCATCATGTACTCAGAAGGCTTATGCCCAAATGCAGTAGAGAGATCTATGATCATGGCTCCACCGTAGTTATTTTCAATAATATCTTCAAAGCTGTTGGTTCTCTTGTATAGAAACGGCTGAATTTCAGTAAAAATACCGATACGTCTACTTCTAAGACGTCCCGCATCGATAAGCTTCTGAGCTAACGTGTCCGCCATATCAATAGCCGCCTCTAGGCTGTCGCTTGATATAACATAATGCACCAGATTGGACTTATCTTCTATATCCAACTTGTGTTCCTCTATATTCTTCAGCTCCTTTACAAAGTCCGGATCATATATAGGGCAAAGCTTTCTCTTATTAGTAGAAATTATCTTTTCTTGAAGATTGAAATTAGCATCCTTTGTATCATAGCGATATAGATCGTAAGGAATACAATTAGATATTTCAGCCATTCTTCCAACTGGTCCGATGCATTCTCTTCTTCTTGCCTCTAGAAGATGTTCGAAATAATCGAACATTGTAGCTTCTTCAGGATTTATCTTTAGTCTCTGAGCTACGAAAGATTCCTTGAAGGTATCTATGATATACTCCAGCGTCTCCTCAAAAGTGGTTTTTTTGTCATCAAAGGAAAATGTAGCCTGCAGCCCCTCTTCCTCTTCTCTATATATGAAGAAGGTCATGTCGTTCTTCATATTCTTATAAAAATAGCCATTTATTCCACCTGCTGCATTGTCATAATAGGAACTGGAGTAATCGCGGAGACGAATCTTTGTCTTCTCCTTGATAACCTCTGCACTTACTGGGATAGAACAATCAAAATAACGCATAATAGCTCCTTTCCGCGCCTGTCGGCGCAATAAATACAAAATTATTTTGTGTATGTTGTGTATTGTTGTGAGTAAATTGTACGTATCTTAGCATATTTGCGTTTTTCTTGTAAATAGTTTTTTTGACTTTTTTCAAATTTTTTTGAAAATGAGTATATAGGGACGGTTCTTATTTACTCACTGAATGAGTATATATGATATGTACCCTCTTTACTGGACAAACCAGTAAGGAGGGTATTTTATGCGCTACAGCTATAATTACAAGAGGAAAGCGGTAGAATTATATCGACAAGGACTTTGGCCTGATACGCCGGATGGTCTTAATACGGAAGACTTCCGTAATATGATACGAAGATGGGTTAGAATTGAAGAATCATGTGGTTCGGATGCCCTAAGACACAAATCACAGAACAAAGAATGGACTCCAGAGGAACGATATGCCTTAGTTGCGCGTGTTTTGGCTGGTGATTCTATTATAAATGTTGCTTGTTCAGAGGGTATTAGTACTGGTCAACTTTATCAATGGGTTCGCAAATATAAGATTTACGGTTATAATGGTCTTATACTTAAGAAAGGTCGTAAACCAAAGGATCCAGATATGAAAAAGGTAGGAACCAGAAAGCCACCAAAGCCTAATGAATCAGAGTATGAAGAACTAATCCGATTAAGGGCTGAAAATGAATA
>CACYQC010000244.1 GCA_902776395.1 uncultured Lachnospiraceae bacterium | reverse complement strand
GGTTCTAGATAAGGAGAAAGAAATGCAGAAGTTTTATCTTGAAAACATGAACCTGAAAATTACTATCAACCAGTTAGGAGCTGAGGTATCCAGTATCTTTTCCAAAGAGAATGGAAATGAATATCTCTGGAATGCCGATGAGAGATATTGGAAGAGAAGTGCACCAGTGCTCTTTCCTATAGTAGGAAGCCTGAAGAATGAAAGAGTTACAGTAGATGGTCAGGACTACTATATGTCACAGCACGGTTTCGCTAGAGATCTTGAGTTCAAGATGATTAAGCAGGCAGATGGTAAGAGAATCATTTTCAGACTTGAGAGTGATGAGGATACACTTTCCAGATACCCATACAAGTTTGCGCTTGAGATAGAATATATCCTGGACGGCTATAAGCTGAAGACTATATGGCGTGTAATAAATACTGATGACAAGACTATCAACTTCCAGATAGGTGGACATCCGGCCTTTATGTGTCCACTTAAGAAGAAGGGTGGAAAACAGCAGGACTACTTCCTGAACTTCGATACAGATAAGGATCTCGTATATTCACTGCTTAGTTCCAATGGACTTGTAGAGTCAGAAGGAAATGTTCTGAAGAACGACGGCGGTCTCGTGCCAATTGACGAGCATATGTTTGATAAGGATGCACTTATCTTCGAGAACTCACAGGTTAACAAGGTAAGCCTCTGTACTCCAGACGGAATGTCCTATATATCTGTAGGCTTCAATGCGCCACTCTTTGGACTATGGTCACCAGCAGGTAAGGGTGCTCCATTTATCTGCATCGAGCCATGGTACGGAAGAGCTGACAAGGAGAGCTTTGAGGGAGATATTACAGATAGAGATTACAATAATTCATTGGCTCCAGGCGAGACATTTACAGCTGAATTCTTCATTGAAATCGAAAACTAAGGGGGTTTTGTTTTACATAACTCCAGAATACATTTTACATAATGCAAAATGTGACAAAAATATTACGAAAATCCTAATATACCCTTGACTTTTAGTACAGAAAACGTATAATTTAATAGAGCGTTTTAGTTCGATATCAGGGGGCTAGAATAGCAAAATTATAAGTTATATTTTAGGAGGATTTCTAACATGAACAAGACAGAGCTTGTAGCAGCAATTGCTGAGAAGACAGATCTTTCAAAGGCTGATTCAGAGAGAGCACTTAAGGCTTTCATCGAGACAGTTGAGAAGGCACTTAAGAAGGGAGATAAGGTTCAGCTTGTTGGATTCGGTACTTTCGAAGTTAAGAAGACAGCTGCTAGAACAGGACATAACCCAAGAACAGGTGAGAAGCTTAAGATTAAGGCTTCAAAGACACCTAAGTTCAAGGCTGGTAAGGCATTCAAGGATGCTCTTAACTAATTAGTCATAATGTATATAATGTGACTGCCACGACTAGTTCGTGGCAGTTTCGTTTTTACAGAGAATTATGACGGCTTGTAAAGTGAAATATCAGAGGAAAAGGAAAGAATAGTGAGATTAGATAAGTATTTGAAGGTATCACGTCTGATCAAGAGACGTACAGTTGCAAATGAAGCTTGCGATGCAGGCAGAGTGTCAGTAAATGGAAAGGTTACCAGAGCCTCCTATGACGTAAAGGTGGGCGACGAAATCGAGATTACATTTGGAAATAAGACTGTAAAGGCAAGAGTCCTTAAGGTTGCAGAGACCGTAAAGAAGGACGAAGCGGCCGATATGTTTGAATTAATATAGCTTTTCCCTACTTTTTTAAAGAAAACACTTGCACATTATGTTAACATAATTTATACTATAAAAGTGGTTTTATATCTCGGAGAGGATAATGGGATGCAAGAAGTAAGGGTTAGACAATCGAATAGACAATCTAACGTTGGCCTGATTCTAGTTTTCTTGGTTGTGATTACTATCATAATAGCCAGCAGTGTAAGAAGTGTATCGCTTCATCAGAAAAGCAAGGAATTATCTGTTACACAGGCACAGCTAGAGCAACAGCTAGAGGAAGCAACCAACAAGTCGGCTGAACTCGAGGAACGAGAGAAGTACATGAAGACCAAGAAGTACATCGAGGACGAAGCAAAGAATAAGCTAGGACTTGTAAATAACGACGAGATACTTATAAAGCCAAAAGAAAAGGATGATTAGTGTAGCAGTTGATGGAGATATCTATTAGCTGCTACTATTATTTTAT
>CACYQC010000243.1 GCA_902776395.1 uncultured Lachnospiraceae bacterium | reverse complement strand
GAGAGCTCCTTTAGCTGCTCAACCTTCTTCAGATTCAGTTTTACCTTAGCAAGTAGAACCGCCAGACTATAAGGCTTCTTGATATAATCATCTCCCCCGATGCTAAGTGCAACGAGCACATCGTCATCACTCTGACGCGCACTTATAAAGAGAATTGGTAATTGATACTCCTCTCTCACCTTCTTACAAACCTCGAAGCCTGAGCCATCCCCAAGATTAATGTCCAACAGGAGAAGGTCTATATCATTTTTATCTAAGAATTCATAGCAGGCCGACGCACTGTCTACATATTCTGTTTTGATGTCGAACATTTGAAAATACTCCGCTGTCATCTTGGCCAGCTCAACCTCGTCGTCGACTATTAAGCAATTATAATGCATGACTAACCTTCCTTTCTGATAGTCCCAAATCTAAGAAGCATTTCTTGGTATCATAATAGATAGGCCAAATGTACCTTCGTCCGAATCCGCTTTTACCAGGCCATCATATTCTTCAACCGCCTGTCTGATATTTCTAAGACCGAAGCCATGATGCTCTTTATCACTCTTTGAAGTATATCCATTACTCATAAAGAGCTTCTCAACATCTACCTTGCCTTCTGCAGCATTTGACACCTTCAATACAAAGAACTTCTCCGTCCTTTTAATCTTGAGATCAACCCAAGGCTCTTTCTCTACTTTTCTGGCCGCTTCTATTGCATTATCAAGAGCATTTGCGAAGATACTGCAGATATCCATCGGTTTCATATGAAGCCCACCATCTACAACACCGTCTGTTGTGAAGCTGATATCCAGTTCCTTCATCTTGTCCGCCTTCATAGCCACTATACAGTCCAGCATTTCATCTCCTGTTATGATAGATGGTGAAAGGGCTCTTACATTTCCCAAGAGCTCCTTAAGGTGCTGGTTTGCATCCTCAACCTTTCCTTCCTCCAGCATCATACTTGTTAGAGACAGATTATTAATGATATCGTGCCTGAAAGCTCTGGTCTCAGTCTGAGCATTCTTGTAACGCTCTATGTATTCCAGCTCAGCATTCAGATAGGTTTCCTGATATTCGTTCTTTTCCTTTAGGCTCTTATCCGCTGCATTCATTACAATAAGAACTGGAGCCAGAATACCTAAAACAGGAATTAAAAATGCAAAGATTGCACTTATAACCTTATAACGTAAATCCAGTTCATATACTCCCATTGGTATAGATGGGATAATGTAAAAAGCTACAAGCCATACAACAAAAAGCACCCTATCCCTAACTCTGACAACATATACTTTTTTCTTCTTATAATATCCAAAATAAACAATTAAGAATAAAATAATATTTGTTGTTATAGATAATACAGTGTACATCGAATTGAACCACATCACATCTGGCCCACCTACCGTGGCATACAGAGATCGTAAATAATCAGGATCTCCTCCTTTTATATAAAGCAAAAAAAACTGAATAATCATGCCTTCGTATTGACTTAATAGTAAAAGGACTATAGTTGATTCCAGCGCACGGAGGAACTTCTTCTCTTTATAACAGACAAGATAAAAAACAAATGCGTACACAAAAACAGATATATTAAGAACAGTTTGAAAAATGCTAACGAATGCAGCATACCCTTCATATCCTTCATCCTGTAGAGGAACAGCTTGAGACGCATCTAAGTTCTCCATGGTGTGGTATAGCTCAGGATTGAGCTTTAGTAGTAAGAAATCGCCCCCAAACATAAAAACTATTTGTAGAACGAGTATTCCTATGGTTGCAATTATCATTTTTCGCGATATATCAACGTATCTTCCAAAGAAGCATGCCGCAACCAGGATAATGATAATCATAAGTAACATGAAATTGATATCTGAAACGGCTGTGATAATAAATCCAAATACTTCTTGTTTTTCCATAAAAATCTCCGTGTTTTATATACTTTCGTGATAAAAGTCTTGCTACATAGCCGCATTTTCTACATAAGCATATAGTGCTTCCTTAAGAGGCTTAACATTGCTTCGGCTAACAGGAACACTTACTTCTCCATTTCCGCCATCCATGAGGACTTCAGACTTAACAAGCTTCTTAACTTTTGCCAGAGATATCAGATATCCTCTGTGAACTCTGAAAAAGCCATCCACCTTCAGCTGTTCCTCGAAGTCACCGATATTATACCTAACGAGGTGCTCTCCCTCTGTTGTATATATCATTA
>CACYQC010000242.1 GCA_902776395.1 uncultured Lachnospiraceae bacterium | reverse complement strand
TGCCTGGGATATAGTCATAAGTTTATAGATGAGAAGCTTCAGGATATAATAGATTTCTCGGAGCTTAAGGACTTTATAGATGTTCCACTGAAAAATTATTCGTCTGGTATGAAGGCTAGACTTGGATTTGCGATTGCTACAATCGTAGAACCTGATATACTTATACTTGATGAAGTTTTGTCGGTTGGAGATGCTAAGTTTAAGAAGAAGAGTGAAGCGAAGTTGATGTCGCTTCTTGAAAAGGATGTTACTGTGCTCTTTGTATCACATAATACTGATCAGGTTAGACGCCTCTGTAACAAGGCAATAATACTTGATAAGGGTAAGGTGATAGATAGTGGAGATGTAGAGTCAGTGACTAACCATTATGAGGAACTTGTTGGAAAGTAAAGGGGGTAAAGGATGGCATTTCTCGAATTACTCAAGGTTATTTTTATAGGTATAGTTGAAGGAATAACTGAGTGGCTGCCAATTAGTAGTACTGGACATATGCTTCTGGTTGATCAGTTTATAAAACTGAAGGCAGATGCTGACTTCAAGGAAATGTTCTTTGTAGTTATTCAGCTGGGTGCGATCATAGCTGTTATCTATATGTATTGGGGCAAGCTATGGCCATTTAGAATAATTAGACAGGAACTTATAGAGGAGAGTAGACCTCGTAAGAAGAAGAGAGATTCCAGATGGAAGAATGAGATCAAGATAGGAAGCATCGGAATCAGTAGACCTATTCTTCTGATATGGACAAAGGTTATTGTGGCAACACTTCCTGCTGCTGTGCTGGGACTTCTCTTAGATGACTGGATGGATAAATATGCGCATACACCTGCAGTTATAGCTGTAGCGCTTATAGTATATGGTGTACTTTTCATTCTTGTGGAAGATAGAAACAAGAAGAGACCACCTAAGATAACAAAGCTTAGTCAGCTGACATATCTAGATGCACTGAAGATGGGCCTGTTCCAGACTCTTGCCATCGTTCCTGGAACATCAAGATCTGGAGCTACTATAGTCGGCGCACTTACAATGGGCGTATCTAGAAAGCTTGCTGCGGAGTTCTCATTCTTTATGAGTATTCCTATCATGTTTGGATGGAGTCTTATCAAGGTTATTAAGTTTGGATTCCATTATTCAGTGCTGGAGTTCTTTGAACTGCTGATAGGAATGATAGTTGCATTTATCGTATCAGTATTTGTTATCAAGTTCCTGATGGGCTACATCAAGAAGAACGATTTCAAGATCTTCGGTTACTACAGAATAGCACTTGGTCTTCTAGTGATTGTTATTTTCACAATCAAGGCTATCATTTCATAAAACAATCTTAGTGAGAATAATATGTTAATAAGATTAGATAAATATCTGGCAGATTCGGGTTTTGGTACAAGGAGCGAAGTTCGCTCCTTGGTAAAGTCCGGGTCTGTTTCTATAAATGAAGAAATTATAAAGGATGCAGGACTGAGAATCGATTCTGAAAAGGATCAGATTAAGGTTAGAGAGAAAGCGGTATCATATAGTGAATATGAATACTATATGCTTCATAAGCCTGCAGGGGTGATAACTGCGTCTTCAGATAAGAAGGAAAAGACTGTGGTAGATCTAATAGATTCAAAGAAGCGAAGAGACCTCTTCCCAGTCGGACGTCTGGATAGAGATACTGAAGGACTACTACTTATTACCAATGATGGTGAACTGGCGCATAAGCTTCTGGCACCAGGCAAGCACGTAGATAAGAAGTATATGGCGATTATTTCAGGTGAACTTCCTAGTGATGTAGTGGAACAATTCGAAAAGGGATTAGATATAGGGGATGAGAAGCTGACTAAACCAGCTAGGTTAAAAATATATAATACTAAGGAAGACTATCTTGAAAGTGTTTCTGAAGAAATGCAAGATAGTTATCTCCTTGAACACTGTGAAGCTACGGATTACATTTGTGAGATTGTGATCACAGAAGGAAGATATCACGAGATTAAAAGAATGTTTGAAACAGTAGACTGTAAGGTGGAGTATCTAAAGAGATATTCTATGGGAAAGCTAGAGCTGGATATGAGCTTAAGGCCTGGAGAATATAAAGAAATTAGTAGAGCAGAGTGCGGTATATAAATAGTCAAAATTGTTTTGATTTAAAATCTAAAAAATGGTACAATAATGATAGCAAAATGATATCATTATTGTGCCGTTTTTTTTAAGGAGGGATAGAGTATGTTGACACT
>CACYQC010000241.1 GCA_902776395.1 uncultured Lachnospiraceae bacterium | reverse complement strand
TTCATTTACTGTAGAATTATGTATGAGATCATCATTCTCATAGTATATCCTATATATCTCATCATATGGATTACCGTCTGTATACTTCATTATATCTTCATATCTACGTTTGAATTCCATTAAGCTATTATATAAATCTTCATTTGCCTTTATAGAATTCCGCGCAAAGATATAATTCCTATATTCTTCGGAATTAGTAATCATCAGATTAAGTTTTCTGCACTCTTCCATTATTGCGTCCATATAAACCTCATCTTTTAACTATAATAAACTAGTTCTTATACTTCTGAAATGATTGGGAGAATCATTGGATTACGTTTCGTTCTTTCCCACAAGAATTCTCCAAGATCTTCTCTGATACTATTCTTTATCTTGTTCCAATCAACGTTATCACTGTTCAGACATTCAAATAATGTTTCAGACACAACATCCTTACATTGTTCTATCAGAAGCTCCGCTTCTCTTACATATACGAAACCTCTTGAAACTATATCTGGACCTGATAGAACCTGATTAGTTCCACTCTCAAGAGTTATCACAATAACCATCAGTCCATTTTCAGATAGATGCTGTCTATCTCTTATAACGATATTTCCTACGTCGCCTACTCCTAGTCCATCTACAAAGACGCCTCTTGCAGGAACCTTGCCTACAACGTCGAACTTATCCTCGCCGAGCTCTAGAACCTCTCCACACATAAGTATCTTCACATTCTCTTTAGGGATACCCATTTCCTGAGCCAGTTCCGAATGTCTCTTTAGATGTCTATATTCTCCATGAACTGGTATAGCGTACTTTGGTCTTGTAGGTGCATATATCAGCTTCAACTCTTCCTGGCATGCATGTCCAGAAACATGAGTATCATGATATATAACTCTAGCACCTTTTTGTTCCAGTTCATTCATAACTCTATATACTGACTTCTCATTTCCAGGAATTGGACTGGATGAGAATATAACTACATCCCCAGGTACTATAGATATCTTATTATGAATAGATGCAGCTATACGAGAAAGTGCCGCCATATTTTCACCCTGACTACCAGTTGTGATATATACGAGCTTCTCATCCGGATAATCCTTAGCCTCGTCTATATTTATAAGTGTATTATCAGGTATTTTAATATAACCAAGTTCTGAAGCAATGTTAATAATATTAACCATGCTTCGTCCTTCAACTATACATTTACGTCCGTACTTATATGCAGAATTTATTATCTGCTGAACTCTATCAACATTTGATGCAAAGGTAGCAATGATAAGTCTATGATTTCTATTATCATCAAATATATGATCAAAGGTTTTGCCAACTGTTTTTTCAGAAGGTGTGTAGCCAGGTCTTTCTACGTTTGTAGAATCTGCCATAAGTGCAAGTACGCCCTTCTTACCAAGCTCACCAAATCTCTGCAGATCTATAACTCCACCAAATACAGGAGTGAAGTCTACCTTGAAGTCTCCCGTGTGAACTATGATACCAGCAGGAGTATATATAGCAAGTGCACAGGCATCTGCTATAGAATGATTTGTTCTTATAAACTCTATTCTGAAACATCCAAGATTAATTATCTGTCCGTAGGTAACCACCTTACGTCTGACATTATCTATGAGTCCATGTTCTGTTAGCTTATATTCTATAAGCCCCATAGTAAGCTTAGTAGTATATATAGGAATACTTAATTCCTTCTCAATATAAGGTATGGCACCTATATGATCTTCGTGACCATGAGTTACAACCATACCTCTAATTTTTTCTTTATTTTCTTTTAGATATGTGATATCAGGAATAACAAGATCTATTCCTAACATATCATCATCAGGGAATGATAAACCACCATCTATTACGATTATATCATCCTCATATTCAATAGCAGTGATATTCATACCTATCTGCTCTAAACCACCAAGTGGTATGATCTTCACTCTTGCATTATTCGTATCCAATGTACGTCCTCCGAATATAAACTGTTCAAAATTTTCAATTCGACAAACTATCTAAATAACTCTGCAATATAATAGCCGCCGCCATCTTATAGGATGCTTTATCAGTATCCTCTACCTCCTCAATAAGATACATAAAGCCACCGCATTCTGCCATTATAGGCATTTTTTTATTAATGGCTTTTTGTATTATAGCAATTATATCTACGATTATGGAAATAAATTTTTTTAAAAGTATTATTATTTTTGTTTTATATTTAATAATTCCTTTATT
>CACYQC010000240.1 GCA_902776395.1 uncultured Lachnospiraceae bacterium | reverse complement strand
AGACCGCCTGTTTTCTTTACCAGGTCTGTTCTATATGTAGCCAGATGATTAGTATACATAATGGACATAAAAGTATCCGGTGACCAATCAGGCTTAAAGAATGGTGAATGCCTGAGACTTCCATCCTCTGTCAGTTTATCCTCATCACTATATATAAAATCATAATCAGGATTCTTATTTAATAACCTAGCAAACTCGAGTAATGCATTCTTTGCTATTACATCATCACAATCAGCAAAGACTATATAATCACCACTAGCCACGTCTATTCCGTCATTTGTAGCTATAGATATATTTCCATTCTCTTTTCTATATATTACTTTTATATTCTTTTTATTTTCATACTTACTCAGAACAGCCTTTACCGACTTCCATGTAGATGCATCATCCACTAAGATCAGTTCCCAATTCTTATAGATCTGCTCTGTTATCGATTCTATACATTCAGTAAGTAGCTCTTCCTCAACATTGTATACAGGGATAACTATAGAGAACTTCGGCTTATAGGATAACCTTGCAAATCTATCTATCTTCTCATGTTTCTTTATCCAATCGTAGTATTGTTCATCCCTATCGATATTGATATTCTCATCTTGTTCAGGCAGTTCATATCCTCGGTCTATCGCTACTCGCCTCTTAAAAGAAGCATCTATATCTGGTCTTTTCATAAAACCTTGAAGCCAGTATATCTCAAGATTATGATTCTTATCATAATCCTCCTCATTTGCAAAAGCGAAGTATTTCTTTATGTCAGATTTCTTAGCGAAATCATCCGGATTCTCTAGTCCACCTATAGTCTTCGCCTCTTCTATAGTTGGATTTTCTATCAGCCGCAAGATCGGAGCAAGAGACACCTCAGGAGTATAATCTAGCTTAGAAATTTCTACGAAGTTCTTAGCTCTATCAACAAAGTCACATATTCCCTGACAAAGATTATTCTTTATCTCTGAATCTATACCAGCATCTCCTATAACTGGCGTGCCACCCTTATATTTAATAGTCATACCACTAGGCGCACCAAAGAACAGTTCAAAAACAGCAACAGCCTGTTTAACAGACTCCTGAACTGAATAATTTGTACTATGATCAAAGAGGAAGGTATCATAATTTTTACCCGAGAGCTGAGCTCTACTTTTCTCCGTATCAAATATACCAATGTAGAAAAAATGAACTCGAGTATCTCTTCCAGACGCTTCAATTATCCTATCAATTAAGAACTGAGAGCTTCCATTCCAACCACAATCAAAAGCATAGACCTCTGGTTCAAAGAACCCTTGCAAAGCAAGATACTGTACTATCTCTTCTCTTTCCTTCTTACAAAAATCGAGGAATTCATCCTTACATAATGTATATAGTTTTCTAAACTTCACTATATCACCAATCTCAGCGATCGTATCGTTTATAGACTCAAAGCCCGCATCCTTAATCTTATCCTTAAATACCACAGGCAATTCATAAAAATCAATTATTTCGCAAAGCGACTGTCCAAAAGTAAAAGGAGGAATCAAGCTAAGGGTTCTATCATCAATATCTGTTATTCCTGCATACATCATTGACCTACGTGATACAGATAGATACTTTGCCCTATCACCTAACTCATCCTTCATCATCTCATATAGGTTATAACCATCTCTTGCTATAAAGAAAACTTTCTTATTATCATTAGAAAGTTCCTTCTTAATCCAATTATATATTCCCATATATAGCGGACCGCCAGCATATACTCCTAGATCATACCAGAAGTCACCCTTTATGAGTGACTCAGGCACACCATAATCCACCTCTGTTGCCAGCATATATTTCTTCTCTTCATCAAAGTGAGGTGCCACATAATGATATGCTCTCCATCCCTTTGATCTAGCATTATCGTAGTCTGATTCTCTATTATCTCCTATATGGAGAATCATCTCAGGTCTAACGTCAAGCTTCTGAGCAACATATTCATATAAGTCGCCCCTGAACTTAGTAGCCTTATCTTCATAGGACACAAAAAGCTCAGTGATATCAGTATATCCACACTTCTGCAACATAAAAAAGATATGTTCTCGATGAAGATACATATCACTAACGGCTATCACTCGTTTATTCTGATTGATAGCATACTTATACAGTTCGAATATTTCTAGATTACATATAGCAGATTCCTGTTCAAGTTCTATCTCATAATCCTTTACAGCATTCCAATCAACAGTGTTGCCGCCACTCCTAAGATACTCA
>CACYQC010000239.1 GCA_902776395.1 uncultured Lachnospiraceae bacterium | reverse complement strand
CCAAAAAATGTAAGGAAAATAATATAGAAAAGTGATGGGTAATCAAAGTATGTACCACGCACTATAAAGGATTTAATTGTATTAATTAGTCCTCTTTGCATTAGTTCTCCTCTAGGCCATTAACGTATACCTTGAATAAGGTACCTCTTTCTTCATAGCTTTTAAACATATCCCAGCTAGCACATGCTGGTGAAAGCAGAACTGAGAATCCTGGCTTTGCTCTCTCGTAGCAAATCTCAACAGCATTTCTAAGATCTACAGCTCTGATAATCTGATTAAATCCATGTTTCTTGCAGCAGGCTTCAATTTTGTCCGCCGTAGCTCCAATAAGAACAAGTAAATAGACCTTTCCCGCGAAGGTCTCTACCCATTCATCATAATCAGAATCCTTGTCATATCCACCTCCTATCAGGATAGTTGGTGTCTTCATAGCCTGAACCGCCTTGATAGCTGCATCAGGGTTAGTTCCCTTGGAGTCGTTATAATACTTAACTCCATTTACTTCTCTAACATACTCTATTCTATGTTCAACGCCCTTAAAGTTATAAACTGTATCTCTTATAACCTCTACAGGCATCTTCATATAATACGCAATAGTAACTGCCGCAAGTACATTTTCCAGATTGTGGGTTCCGAGGATCTGTATCTTGTCTATATCAAGTATCTCCTCCTCGTCCCCTGCTTCTTTGATGTATATATGACCATCTCTTGTAAATGCACCCTCTTCAGGTTCTATCTCATGACTGAAATAAACCTTTCTAACCTTATCATTTATAGAGGCTGCTCTCTCACGAAGCTCTGGATCATCATAGTTAAGAATAACGTAATCTGAATCTGTCTGATTCTCTGTTATTCTAAGCTTTGCATTATAATAATTATCTAATGTGTAATGTCTATTCAAATGATCCGGAGTAAGATTTAGGATTGCTGAAACATGAGGTTTAAAAGTATGAATTGTTTCAAGCTGGAAAGAACTTATCTCCGCTGCTATTATAGTATTTGTATTTGTTGAATCTGCAAATCTTGTAAATGGAAGTCCGATATTTCCAACCACCAGATAATCATCTGTATAGTTCTTAAATATCTCACCCACGAGTGTAGTAGTTGTTGTCTTACCATTTGTTCCTGTAATAGCCGCTATCGTACCTTTATTAAAATAATACGCAAGCTCTATCTCTCCCCAGATAGGAATACCCTTTTCACGAACCTTGTTCACGAAAGGAGCATCTACTGCAATACCAGGACTTATAACAAAAAGGTCTGCACCTTCCATTATCTCATCTGTTAATTCTCCAAGTTCAACTTCAAAATTATCTGAATCACTAAAGGTTGCCCTAAGAGCCTCCTTGTCCAGTTCTGTATTACCATCATAGAGTATTACATTTGCGCCATTTCTTATTAATAGTCCTGCTGATGCAAGTCCACTCTTACCTGCTCCTGCAACTATTACTTTCTTATCTTTCACCGGTATTTCCTCCTACTCAGTTTCTTCCAATGGATTACCCTGTTCATCTGTTAACTCTTCGGTACTAGCCTCCGTTGTCGCATTCTGTTCTGGTGTTGAGCCTGCCGCGCTTATTGGTGGTGCTGCACCCTCAAAAACAGGAGTTGCTATCTCGTCTGTTCCTGTCGCATCACTAGGTGTAGCTGTTCCTGTACGGTAGATATTCATATATGGCAGAAGTTCCTCTGCTATCTTGTTGAACAGAAGTGTTCCTGCAGCAGAAGAAGACTGATCTTCCGCACCTGGCTCATCAACTACACAATAAATCATAACCTGAGGGTCTTTGACTGGTGAAAAACCTATGAAGGAAAGGATGTATTTACCATTTCCTCTAGGAAGCTTCTCCGCTGTTCCTGTCTTACCACCTATCTCATATCCTTCAACGATAGCCTTCTTACCAGTACCGTTTTCAACAACCTCCTGAAGAATAGACTTCATCTGATCTGATGTATCCTCTGAGATTGTTCTACGAACAAGTATTTTATCATAGTTCTTTACCAGATTACCATCTGAATCAAGCACTTTTTTTACTACATGAGGCTGATAATAATATCCACCATTAATTACTGAACAAAATGCTGTTCCCAGCTGCATCATTGTTACTGTAACACCCTGTCCAAAGGAGGATGTAGCAAGCTCAACCGGATTAAGTGTATCCTGATGATAAACCATTGTATAAAGGTCCGCATCACTTGCTTCACCAGCTATATCTATATTTGTCTTCTGTCCAAATCCGAACAG
>CACYQC010000238.1 GCA_902776395.1 uncultured Lachnospiraceae bacterium | reverse complement strand
TTTATCATTTATATAATCAGTTCTCATAAATGACGGAACCTTCATATCTACGATTCTACTCATAAGCCATCTGTCACTAAATGTTATAACACTAAATGGAAACTCACAGACATACTGAGCCTGCTCCCATCCATCTGCCTCGTCACCATATGGCTGAACAAAGAATTTTGACCATATATCCTCTCCATTAAAATCAGAGTACATTGAGTCATCCGATTGAGTTAGTCTTATAACGGGGATAAATCCATTTGCCTCTGCATAAGCATAAGGATATTGAACCTTATCACAAATAGACATAAGACCTTCCATAGGAAATACCGGATTGATAATGTAAAAAGACTTGTCAGGATATCCATCTCCATAAGATTTATGTATAGAAAAGAAATAAACCAAGGTCATTATCTCATCATAAGAAAAATATCCTTCTTTACATCTATCCTCATATCCTGCCATAAATGATGCAAACTCATCCATGTACATAGTTTTTTCAGGGACTAAATCAGTCGGCATCTCACTTTCATTCACAACATATGTAATGTTATCGCGTCCGGGTAAAAGCCGCTCAAAGTCCAACCACTCTCTTCCTATGCAGAATATTCTTCCTTTATAATCAGCTAAAGCATCCTTTAAAAGTATAAATGCATGTTCTGTAATGCTTAGAAATACTATATTATCATAGAGCTCAAAAACTCTTGTATCAATCAAACCCTTCACTTTTTCATAGTAATGAACATATCCATGTTTTTCTTTTTTCTGAAGAAGACACACCGGTTCTCCAAATTCATTCAAAGCAGGAACTATACCACCATCCATGATATGTTTATTACGCCTTGCATCTTTGAACATTCTTTGTGAAAAATGTATAAAACAATCCTCGTCTATTTTTCCATTTATAACATCTATTTTGCTCACATATATAGGCTCATCACAATAATCATCTATCGCTATCAAATCGTTGTCGTGTCCATCTTTAAAAAAGTTAACTGCAACCTCATATACAGCCTTTGCTGTTGTTGCACTTGCATGAAATATCTCTCCATTTACAGTTTTAAGCATATCTTTGCCTCCTAAGTACGTTTAAATCTTTATTCAGAAACTCTATCCTAATACTTCATCCGACAATCCTTTATTCTAAATTTACCATTATATCTTTTCTATAACAAATATGTATTATATACCAAAAGCTTATCCCAAAACCCCCATCACCTTAACATAGTCCTCGCTCTTATCACGCATTATCTCCATTCCACGTTCAAGTTCATCGAGTTTAAACCTATGTGATATAAACTCCTCCGGCTTAACCGCTCCATTATCAAGTTTATCAACCACGTAGTGCCAGTCGTCATCCTTTTCATGTGTAAATGACGAGTTCCATGTACCTGTAACTGTAAGCTGATTTCTAAGTATCTTCCAATAAATATTCTTATCAAGTGCCATATCGGAGTAAGGATTACCCACCAGCATAACCTTACCTGCCGGTGCAGCACATTCTATACACTTTGATATAGTTTCATTCTTACCGATACATTCAAATATACAGTCAGCGCCTATATCATCTGTTTTCTCCATAATCCAGCCTGATACATCCGTTGTCTTACTGTCGCAGTAATTATCTTCATCTATACCTAATTTAATAATATTCTTCTTTTGAAATTCTTTGTTGCCGATTACATAGAGATTTTCTATACCTGATTCTTTTAAGAACATAACAAGTAAAAGACCGATTGTGCCAAGACCATATACAAATACTTTTTCAGTCTTTTTCGGAGCTACTCTTCTCATACAGTGAACAGCAACCGCCATCGGCTCGAGCATCGCAGCCTGTTCATAGGTAACTCCTGCAGGCAACTCTATAAGATTATCCTCCGGCACAGCCACATATTCTGCCATACCACCGTCACAACGTGAACCCAGATAATTATAATGTCTGCACATTTCATACTGTTTTCTCTGACACGGCACACACTTTCCGCATGGTATAAGAGGAAAAACTCCCACAGCCTTATCCTGCCACTTTTTATCAACTCCGGAGCCAACTTCTACTACCTGACCTGCAAATTCATGTCCCGGTATAAGAGGATGAACGTGCGCCCCTGTCTGATATATACGTGGTATATCCGAGCCACAAATCCCTACCGCCTTAACCGCAACGATAACCTCGTTATCCTTGGCAGTAGGCTTTTCAACCTCTTCGTATCTTATATCATTTATTCCATGTAACACATATGCTTTCATCTATTCATCCCCCACAGAAGATTTCTCTCCATTTGAAT
>CACYQC010000237.1 GCA_902776395.1 uncultured Lachnospiraceae bacterium | reverse complement strand
TCCGGAATCTTTAATGCATCCATCGCTTCTTCAGCAGAGCGATGCATAGTTTCCATCAGTTTAAGAACGCTTGTTCTCTGGCCTTCATCAGTCGCAGCAGTAACAGCCCAAGCAACTGCTTCTTTATCCGCAGTATCAACCCTAGCCTGAACTTCATCACTCATTATTTCCATCAAGGCTTGACACACTTTTTCATCCCTCCTTCTTATCCTTGCAAATCAAAATTCAAATCACACTATACTGAAACATCTCATACGCCAACCTACTCCCCTCAGAAATCTCTGGCGGAAGCAACGCTCTCGCCACGCACTTCAGCTCTTCCTCTGGAGCCGCCTCATTCCTCAGATAAGCATAGTCCCCATCCAATCTCTCAACTGTATATTCTATACGTTCAAACATTTACGTATTCCTTCCTACCAAATCAACTAAAATGCACCTACTCAAACTTATCAGGATCCAGCATCTTAATCACCTTCGCCGGACTTCCAACCACAACCGCATAGTCTGGAACATCGTGCGTAACAACTGACGCCGCTCCAATTATCGCATGCTTGCCAACCGTAACGCCGGCCATAACAGAAGCCCCGGCTCCTATCCACACGCCGTCCTTTATCACAATCGGCTTGCATGTAAGCACCTGCCTATCGTATGGATCATGATTATTCGAAAGCAGTTGGACATTTGCAGCTATCTGAACATCATCCCCAATGAAAATGCCCCAGCGCGACATCGCCAAGAGATTAGTGTTGATATAGCATCTCTTTCCAATAACTAGATTATCTATCGCCGCACCCGAAAGAGGCGCCGCCACATAAGAACCCTCACCCAAGCGATCCTCAAAAAGCTCACGAAGCGTTTCTTTATACTCCTCTGTCATCGGCATCGTATGATTCAATTTAAAAAGAAGCTTAGTTAAATGCACCGCCTTCTCTCTATCTTCAGGAGTACTCTTTCTCATATCTACTCTAAACCGCCTTCTCTCTATCTTCGGGAGTACTCTTCCTCATATCTACTCTAAGCTCTTCCATCGTTAGTCCCATCCTTTCCAGACATCAGGTTGATATCCGACAGTCGCCTTCTTACCATTTCGAACTATTGGCATTTTCAGAATTTGTTGATTCTCCAAAATCTTCTCTAGCCTGTCCTCATCAGCAATGTACTTAATTAGAGCGAGCGTATCCTTATCCTTTGCATCCTCATCGATGAGCTTGTCGATACCACCTACTGCTTGAGCAACAGAATTGAACTCACCCTTGCTGAGCCCCTTCTCTTTCATATCAACGAACTGAAATTTGATTCCGCGCTCTTTGAAGAATCTCTCAGCTTTCCTAGTGTCTGCACTTTTCTTTGTACCAAATATTTGAATGTTCATTACTTATACCCACACTCCGTTTTCTCTGGGCCATCTACACCAGATTCATAATGCGCTCTAAACTCCATATTGATGTCGCGAATCTCGCGCTTACCATCAATATAATCCTGATACATGTCAGCCAGTCCTGATGCACATCCATCACAGGAACCACTAATATTACCCAGTGACTCAGCGACTATCTTTTCACGTTCTTCTCTTGTTGTGTCTTTGATTAGTATACTCATAGTTATCCTCGTTATATCCCTTACTCTAAAACGTATGATGAAATAATCCTTCCAATCATACCTATATCTACCTTTCCCTTAAACTCGAAATTTGCTGTGAATCCATTATTAAACATAAGGAATAATTCTGAGTCTGGGAATAATTCCATAAAACCAGGTGTCTGAATAGAGAAATACTGAACCTTCGAATATGGCATAGTCGCAAAAGACTTTTTCTTACCTGTAATTCCCTGAACATCAATAGATATAATACGCTTATCTGTAAACACAATCTGATCTCTTACCGACTGAAAAGCATACAAAATCTTCTCATCAGGAACCAGAAGCCCTGTAACCTCATTTCTTACCGCATCAGTGTTGATTGGTTTCAAATTGAATACACTGTTTTGATTAAAATTTACTGCCATGATATATCCTCCCTTATCACAATTTATAAAATAACGCCTGCAACCTAGTGAATGCTCCACATTGCCTACGCATTAGAAAAAAGAGTCACATAGGTTATCCAGCAAAAACCAGACTCATTCCGAACAGGCGTTATATTCCTATCATACTACCTTTTCAAAAACCATAGTAGCCTGTATCTTATCACCACCCATGAATCCTTTTGAATCTGTAGAAGTTGTGGTAATGGTATGTAGCCTATATCCTTTTCTAGCCTGATCATTTAAAACTTTCTGTAGATTCGTCAAACTAGAAACACCTGAACCTGTACCAATCAGTTTCTCAGTAAGTACTACCTGGATAACAACATACATATCATCGCTATTACCCCTTGCCTGATTTTTACCTGCGTCAAAACCCCATCCTGCCATTCAAAATACCTCCTTATTCTTTATCTACACTTGGTAAAAATTTATTATACGAATCCGCAGATTCCTCAACTAACTCACCATTCTCAGAAAGAATTGGTGTATCAATTACATTCTTTATAGTAACTGCAACTGAAGCAGCTCTGGCAACAATTTTCTTACTTTCTGCAGAATATTGAGAATAGTCTACGCCCTCTTTCTTTATTATATCCTTCATATCAAAAACTAGAGGAAGTAAGAATGAATCAAGCCTAGCAAGCAAACTATAGAACATATATGTTCTTCTACGAATAGACATACATTGAAAGCTTGCATTTTCCAACTGATTACAAACAACATCTGCTTCTTCTGCACTAGCCAATGCATTCTCTAGTGACTTACCCGCTTTATTACTTGCAATAAGTCCCATCACCAGAAGTGCAGGTCCTGCAACAAGCCCGCCAAGAACCATAGTTCCTCCTGCCATTCCGAGTCCGCCTGACGCTAGTGAACCACCACCGAAAAATGCTAACGTAGCATTTGTCGCAGCCGCTCCACTTAGTGTACCTATCGCTGTTCCTGTAGAAGCAGTAGCAAATGTTGCCACTGCACTATATGCACCAAACGCAGCTAGAGCTCCACCTGTAACTCCAGTAGCTATACCCGTTGTTAATGTCGCTACAAAATTACCAAGTTCTCCTATTTCAACAGACGCCTGCTTATCTATGTGGAACTTTTCTAATTCCTGAATACCAACAGAATCTGATAAGTCAACATTTTTTAATTGAGAGAATGTATCAACAAAATCCTTTAGACTTCCTCCAAGTACTGCAAACTTTTCAGCACCAAGTGATTCTAAAGATTCTCCACACTGTTTTCTAAGAACATCCAATCTACTAGCAGCTTTTTCTATTCTCTCCTCTGAATTCAGATTTAATTTCTTAGCATGCATCTGATCAACACCAGCCTTAACAGATGAACCTATTCCAGTAGCTCCTGTTGCCGCTGCTATACCTATAAACACAAGTGGTAATGGCATATCGAACACCCCCCTTACATCTTAAACATTGTTTTTCTTGGATCTGATATTCCCAAGAATTTTCTTTGTCTGATTTCCAATATTTGATGCTATTGGCGACACAGTATCTGCCACTTTTCCAACAGCAGCTTTAGTATCTTCTAAAGCTTTATTCTTAGGTATTTCAACCTTATTCACTGGAACATATAACTCATCTTCTATAAGAGCTGTAGCAGACTTTATAATCACTTCTCTCCTGCTTTCTAACTCTTCAATTATTGGACGAATTTCAGTATATGGTTTCTCACTTCTCTCCATCGTTTCTAATTCATGAGTAACAGCAATATTCGCTTTCATAAGTTGTTCCATTTCAAGAAATATATCTTTACCAATCCCCTGAGAACGTACAATATGTTTTATCAACCTTCTCTCCTCTGGAGAATAAGTATCATCTCCAAATGCGACCACCAATAGATTCCATAAGAGAAGTCTAGAGCAAATCCCTTCAGTCTCAGTATTTTCATCCAAAACATTTGCTAACTCTCTATCAACACCTTCAGCTATAACATCATAAAAGTCTTCAACATCAATAAGCGTCTGCATCTGATTACGATATCTTTCAGCTATTTCACTCTGATATTGTTCGAAAAAATCCGGATCTAATTCTTTTCCGACACAATCAAATGTCTCCATTTCAGAATCTGTTACATTTCCATCAACAGCAATCAAATAGTAAAAAACTGCTATTGCATTTTTCTTTTCATATAGCATATACATACCCCCTTAAAGTTTGAAATCATCATCCGAATTCATCAATGCATCGAATTCATCTTGAGATGAAAATGACGCATCATTACCTAATTTTTCTTGAATCATATTATTTCCTTTTATAAAATCATCAGTATTATCA
>CACYQC010000236.1 GCA_902776395.1 uncultured Lachnospiraceae bacterium | reverse complement strand
CTATTAGATGGATGCTTAACATGTGGGCTAGCCTTAATATTGAAGAACTTTTATATCACTTGCAAGCACCTCTTTCAGGTACTGATTATCATTTTTATATTCATTATTTGATTCATAGTGCGAGTTTTATTTTGATATCTATCATTACTTGTATAGTTCTTTTATGCTTCCTAAAAAAACATAAGGCTATGGTTTATGCAGGATTTGTGGTGCTATCAGTTTTGCTACTTGTGGTTACAATAGTTAAGCTAGATAAAAAGCTAGGCGTTAGAGATTATATTAAATCAAGCTATATAGCTTCTTCTTTTATTGAAGATAATTATGTGGAACCTGATGATCTGGAAATCGAATTTCCTAAAAAAAAGAAGAATTTAATTTACATATATCTCGAGTCTATGGAGATGACCTATACAGATGATTCGAACGGAGGAGCATTTAAGGAGAATATTATCCCTGAGCTGGTTGACCAATCTAGAGAAGGTGAAGATTTCTCTGGTGACTCCCCTTTCATAAATGGCGCTATATCACTATATGGATCAGAATGGACTATGGGAGCTATGTTTGCACAATCCACTGGACTGCCCCTTAAAACTGGTGGGGTCAATGGGAATTATATATCTTCTCAGAATGAGATGTATCCTTCTGTCAAGGGACTTGGAGATATCCTGGAGGATAATGGATATACCAATGAATTACTTATTGGGTCAAATGCTTCGTTTGGCGGAAGAGACACCTTCTTCAAGGGGCATGGTAATTATATATTAGCAGATCATCCTTATGCTATAGAAAATGGTTGGATTCCAGCAGACTATAACGTCTTTTGGGGCTATGAGGATGAAAAACTCTTTGAGTTTGCCAGAAATGAAGCCACTAGACTTAGCAAAGAGGATAAACCTTTCAATCTGACTATGCTCACTGTGGACACACATTTTGAGGATGGCTATAAATGCCACTTATGTGAGGATAAGTATAATAATGGAGATATGTATTCCAATGTAATGGCGTGCTCAAGTAAGCAGGTTAGTGGTTTTATTGATTGGCTTAGACAACAGGATTTCTATGATGACACGGTTGTTGTCTTAGTTGGCGATCATCCTACTATGGATTCGGATTTTTGTAAGGATGTTCCGGGAGATTATCAGAGAAGAGTTATAACAACAATTCTTAATTCTAATCTAAATAGTATAAGAAATGACTGTAGGGCTTATTCAACTATGGATATGTTCCCTACAACTCTTGCGGCGATGGGAGTGACTATTCCTGGAGATAGACTCGGACTTGGAGTTAATTTATACTCTGATCAAGATACTCTTATAGAGAAGTATGGACGAGATTATTGTAATAAAGAGATGGTCCGAAAATCCGATTTTATGAATTCCCTTAACAAGATAGAATTTAATGAAGACCTTGTGGCATGTATCTATAGAGATTCTAGGATTGAAATGATAAGTAACGATGATGGCGTTGAGGTGAGATTCTGGACGAATACATATTTTAATAATATTGACGAGTTTGATCGACTAGAGGCAGATGTGGTTGATGAATCTACTCAAGCATCAGAAACAATAAATGTTGGTTACTATTACAAAGAGGGCTTTTATAGCACTGGATTTTTTACTGGCTATAATTTAGACAGTATAACCGTGAATGTGTATCTAGTTGATACTGATGGCGAGAGACATCTAGTGGGAAGCTATTAGAAGGAGACTGTTGATATGAAAATATCTGTTATTATACCTATGTATAATCCTGGCAAGGAAATAGTCAGATGTTTCAAGAGTTTGGAGAATCAGACTTTTACGGATTACGAGCTGATATTAATAGATGACGGTTCTAAGGACTCTGCATATAAGGCTGTTGAAAAATATATAGATGGAAGTTCTTTGAAAACTAAGACTAGATTGGTTCGCCAGGAGAATGCGGGAGTCGCCCTAACTCGTAATCGTGGTATAGAGATGGCTGAAGGAGACTATCTGGCGTTTATAGATCAAGATGATTTTGTAGCGAAGGATTACTTAGAAAATCTATATAAGGCTGCGACAGAAGTTAATGGGGCAGATAAAGAGGATTCTCCAATAGACATAGTTGTTAGTGGATATGAGCGAGTTCGTAGTGATGGTAGAATCATACTTAAGCGTGATATCAAGGATGCTCCATGGACGAAGTATACTATGATAACACCTTGGGCTCATCTATATAGGCGTGAGTTTATAGTTGATAATAATATTAGATTCCTAGATACTAAAATAGGAGAAGATGTTTATTTCAATCTTCCTGCTTATACGTATACTG
>CACYQC010000235.1 GCA_902776395.1 uncultured Lachnospiraceae bacterium | reverse complement strand
AAATTACATTCTCTTAAAATATTAACACATGTCACAATAAGTATAATAACAGCAATGATGCCAAGTGCAAGAAGTATAATATATATCCACATAATTACCTTACCAAATGTATTGTTCTTATATTTTACTCTTACAATTATCATAAGCACCCATGAAGCAAGATAACTACACGATACAATTAGAGAAAATAGAGATGTGATAGTGCTTCCCGCTGAGACATCATTAGTTTCGGAAAACGAACTAGTCATTCCACCCAGTAAAAAAGAACCTAGAAACGGCACAATAAAATGGCACACTAGAGATATTACGCACATAATATTCGCCTTCTGATTGTCTTCTGGGGCAATGTATTTCTTATCAAACTGAGGATCTAAAGGGTATCCCTGTGGATTATTAGGATAACTCTGCTGTCCATACTGATTTGGGTAAGCCTGCTGATTATATTGATTATACTGATCACCTGCATACGCCTGAGGAGCATATTGAGCGTCGAACTGCGTCTGCTGCTGTGGCTGACTGTAGTCGTAAGCCTGCTGTTGCTGCTGACCGTAATCATAGCCTTGCTGTTGCTGTTGGTTATAATCATAACTCTGTCCCTGCTGTTGACTATAATCATAAGTCTGCTGCTGTTGCTGCTGACTATAATCGTACGTCTGCTGCTGTCCCTGTGGCTGACTATAATCGTAGGTCTGTTGATTCGGTACGTTACCTTGCTGCCCATTCTGGTTGTAGAAATCGTTATTATCCATACTTATACCTTCGCTACTTCTTATCCCACAACAAATGTAGGTTTACATAATCACACTCTCTTAATATCCATAACCATATCTAGTCCTGGATCACTGTTTAATATTAACAACTTTGCACCCATTCTGTCTATAAGTTCTTTTACTATATAGAGACCTAGTCCCGAACCATTCTCATTTCCGACATTCTTGCCTCGATAGAACTTGCCTGTAATAAATGGTATCTCCTCGTCTGGTATACCTGGTCCAAAGTCCCTAAAATGCAATCTGATATCATAATCCTTATCATCCGAACTAACATCTGATGTTTTCTCAACATTAGAGCCCTTAACTGTACTCACTTCCAGCTTAATCTCTACAGGAGTCTTGGCATATTTTTCTGCATTACTCTTCATATTTTCAATTATCTGAAGAAATCTGCTTCTATCAGCATTTATATATATTCCTTCCTTTACCCCTTCAGGAAGGAATATCTTATACTCACTCTCCTCAGTAAAGAGCTCTCGTACATCCTTTTCAAGAAATTCAACTAGATCTAGCTTGTCACTACTAACCTCAAGTCTATCCATCTCCGAAATAGAATGAAGGAATAAGTCATTTGTAAGCTTGGAGACCTCATCACATTTCTGCATCATTATAGATAGATACTTCTGTCTCTTTTCTGGTGTTGTATCCATATTTGCCTCGAAGGCTTCCGCATAAGCTCTTATAGACGCCATTGGAGTCTTGATATCATGAGAAAGTGTTGCAATAACCGTCTTGTTATTCTCTATAGCCTCCTTCTCAGCTCTTCTTGACTTAACTATCTCCCGGCGCATATTATCGAAAGCCCATGTAAAGGCACCAAAATAGTTGCCCCTATCCATCATGAGCGTAGAATCCAGGTCGCCCGCCGATATCTTAGAAGCATATTCCTTCATATCCTCAAAAGGTTTAAGTATTCTAATATTTATATATACGAGAATAATAACAACAGAAAGGATATTTATGATAACAAATATCCAAGTTAGAAGTACGACTCTAGACTTCGTATCCTCCGCGTCGTCATAAGATTCGATTATCTCATCAAGATTTTCTATAGCCTCGTCACTTTTACCGTCAGCTATCAGCTGTTTCACTTCATTCAGCTTAACAGGATTCTCTTCAGCCTCCTGTCTTACAGCCTCTTCCCTATTATAGCTCTTACTGATATGTGTAATAACCATCTGACCTGCAATAACAACCGCTATAGTATATATGAAAAGTATTATCAATAGTTTCTTATTCATCAAAACCTATACCTCTAGAATATAACCCACCTTGAAAACAGTCTTAATAAAATGAGGCTTGGAAGGTTCATCCTCCAGCTTCTCACGTAACCACCTTATATGCACAGTAAGTGTGGAGGCATCCACTTCACTGAATGCGCCCCACACTTCTGATATTAGTTTATCTTTGGAAATAGCCGTATTGGCATTTCTAATTAGATATGCCAGGAGGTCGAACTCCTTAAGAGAAAGGTTCACCTCTTTGCCGCCCTTCTGAACACTTCTAGACGTAAGATTCACA
>CACYQC010000234.1 GCA_902776395.1 uncultured Lachnospiraceae bacterium | reverse complement strand
TTACTTAAGAAATGTATCAGGACTTTGATCAAGCCACCACTTTGTATAGGCTGTAACTGTATGTTTCTTAAGATTTATTAAAAATTCATCATTTTCAATAGCATATAATATACGCTTACCCATCTTGACGATACCTTCATATCCCATTGCAAAATGCTCATCATCAATAAGTAATGATGGGATACCCTGCTTAGCCGCACATAGTGATGTACCAGGATGTCTTGCAAGAAGGAAATCAGGCTGCAACTGGTGCAAACGGTTGATCAGTTCGTATTCCTGCTTATTACATACGCTGAAGTTAGGTATATCTCCGTAATGATCTACAACTTTTCTTAGTATGTCTGAATCTTCCGAGCCATTGTCATATTTCTGCTCGTGATGGTATACACCGGCACCAACTGTTTCCATGCCAAGTTCCCTTGCAATTGCAAGAAGGTTATGTCCATAAGCAGCTCCGGCTGCAACATATACTGTCTTGCCCTTGAGCTTTGATCTTATCTCTTCTATCTGAGAAAGATATTCTTCTTTCTTCTTTGCAATAAGCTCTTCAACTTCCTTTTCTTTACCAAGAAGCTGACCAAGATTTCTAAACCAGGCATCAGTCTGTACTATTCCATAAGGTGGTGCTTCTTTTATCTCCGGTACTCCAAACTCTGATTCAAGAGCATGTGCAAAGTAAGTACCAAGAGTTGGACAAACCTGCATAGTTGCTACAGCTTCTGAAGCATGACCAAGGGATTCTACTGTTGCATATGGTGCGATGTAGTTAGCTTCATATCCAAGTGGTTTAAACCAGTCATTGAATATATCTTCACCCCAGAAGTTGATAACATTGATCATCTTTCTTTTTTCTTTTGGTGGCTTGATAAGCTTTCTTGCTATCGCATGATATGATGCATCAAATCCTGTTGTCCAAACTCTGGATCTAAATCCTTCACAGTAAACTGCTGCAACAGGAATACCAATCTCTTTCTCCATCTCATTAGTAATAGCCTCTATGTCGTCACCGATGATTCCGGCAGAACATGTGGTTAATACAAAGATTGCATTGGGATGAACTCTGTTATATGCTTCTCTGATTGTTTCTCTAAGCTTGTTACCACCACCGTAGATGGTATCCTTCTCTTCAAGGTTTGTTGAAAATACATGTCGCTGCTTTATCTCCTTCACATCACGGACATGGGCACTGACTCTGTATCCGAATGCAAATCCATGAAAGCATGATGAACATCCTACAGGTCCGTGACTGATAACAGCGGCATCCTCTATCATTATTGTCTGACAGGCACCATGTGTTGTTGAACAACCGTAGCACTGTGAAAACTTTCTATCTCTGTCTTTTAAGCAGCCACATTTTACTTCTTCAAGAAGTTTGCTGGCACTACCTCCCTGCCACGCTGTTATGGCTCCTAGTCTCTGTTCTCTAACCTGGACTGATTCCAAATCCAGCTTAACGGCAGTCTGACTCATAATTGTTTCCTCCTCTATTTCCATTTACCTTCCTTTTTAGTAGGTTGGTTTATATTTTGAGAGTTTATCACTTGGTTGCAATTCTGAAAAATTGTTATATTTTATAGAAAGATATATAAAAAACTTATTACGGAATTTTTGTGATATAGAATTGATTTAGATAATGATATTTTTGTTATTTCGGACACATAAAAAACTACCGGTAAGTAACTACCAGTAGTTTTTTAATATATTGGAGAAAAAATTATTATTTAGCTTTCTTTATATCTTTTGTGTAAATATTATATAGAAGCATAGTTGTGAATTCATAGTCTACACGCTTGCTTGTAATAAAAACATTGTAATTATTATACAAAGGAGCATATGGTATATCTTCACCTAATACAGTTAATGCATCTTGTAAGTATCCAATTCTTTCTTCTCCTGAAGTTGAATAACTTAAATCTATGTATTTATCAAAATCATCACTTCTATATTCTGCCCAGTTAGATCCACCAGCTACATTATTTGTAGAATAAGCCATCGGTACAACTGTTCCCACAGGATCTGGGTAATCTGAAGCCCATATTGTTAATAATAATTCATAATCTCTGGTTTCACTTCCTCCATATCTGAGTGTATTAACCGTAGCAGCGTCTACCCCTTCAAGAGTAACATCTATTCCAGCTTCTGCAAGATTCTGCTGGATTAAGAGGGACACATTCTCATATGTTGAATTTGATGAAGTATATGTTAATCTAAGAGAAAGTCCATCTTCATATCCTGCTTCCTTTAATAATTCTTTTGCTCTTTCTAAATCATATTCATATGTAGGTTGATTTTCAAAAAAATCTTTCCAAAGGGCC
>CACYQC010000233.1 GCA_902776395.1 uncultured Lachnospiraceae bacterium | reverse complement strand
AAGTTGGGTTGATGGTGGGTTGAAAGCATCCAACCCACCTACCTCTATCCCCCATATACAAAGGGTTTCCAAAGATGAGGTTGGGTATTGACAAAAAAAACAAAGAGACTTCTGTGACGCCATTTTTAACTGGCAGGCCTAAGAAAATTTGCTGGTAGGCCTAAGAAAATTTGCTGATAGGCCTACGAGTAATATCTGGTAGGCCTAAGAGAAACGGCATATCTCTTGCAGAGAAACGTAGTATCTCTAATAGCGAAACGCCATTTCGCTTGCAACAAGATTTCTTCTAAGGCGAACCAAAGCATGGGGTGTATATCAGGAACGGGAAGAAGGTGGTTAAGTAAAAAACTTGACTTATGCTCTTTTTGTGCCTTTTTATTTGCTTTGTTTCATAAAAATGTAGTATCTTTGTGGACGTTTATGTTGTCCTACAGACGTCTATATATTGTTGTTTGCCTCGCACTTGTCCTGGTTTCCGTTGTTGCTTGCAGTAATAGCGGTGAAGAGATGCGCCGTCAACTCAGCGAGCTGCAGGCCCGCAATCAGGCCGACTCCCTAATGACTAACGACTCACTGGCCCTCGCCCTCTGCGAATATTTTGACCGTCACGGCACTCCTAATGATCAGATGCTGGCCCATTATCTTTTAGGGCGCACCTATGCAGATCTGGGTGAGGCCCCTCAGGCTCTTGATGAGTTCCATCATGCTGCAGACTGTGCTGATACCACATCCGCTGACTGTGATTACAGGTTGCTTATGAAAGTTCACGGACAGTCTGCAAGTCTTTTCTTGGATCAGTATATGCCGAATGAGATGCTGGAAGAACTTCAGTTAGAAGGTCGTTATGCAAGAAAGGCAAATGATACAATAACCAGCATATTGGCAATAGAATGGCAACATTTTGCCTATGGTTTATTAAATCAGCATCAAGATGCGATTGCCGTATTGGATTCTGCCTATCATCAATATCTTCAAAGTGGTTATGATGTCTATGCAGCAAATTCAGTATTAGCCTTAATTGGACATTTGGTCACTATAAATGACAATGCTTCTGCAAAACAATATATAGATATATTTGAAAGTTCTTCTTCTAGATTTTCTGATGGACAAGTAGAGCCTGGAGGAGAAATCTATTATTACTACAAGGGTTCTTATTATTTAAATATAGGAATGCCAGATTCCGCAGAATACTTCTTTAGGAAAGAATTGGAACAGGCAAAGACCCTTGACCATCAGGAAAGCGCATATAAGGGACTATACACCTTATATAACTATAGAGGAGAGCGTGATTCAATTGCTAAATATGCTGCCCTCTGCTATGCTACAAGTGAAAAGCAGTTAGAGGTATCTTCCTCAGAAGAACTGCGTCACATGCAGGCTCTTTATAACTATAGCCGCTATCAGAAGATTTCCCAAGAAAAGACTCTTGAAGTAACCCGCAGTCACCATCGTTTAGTTGTAGTTATTATTCTTTTTGTGTTTGTTGGAATACTTATCATCATTTTTATTATTGTCCAAAGACATCGTAAGAAAATAGAGATAGAACGCATGGAGACTGACTATCAATATCAGATAAATATGCTAGAACAGGCAAAATATGATTTGGCAAAGTCGTATGAACTTGAATTGTCTGAATTCCAGAAGCAAAAGGAAAAAGAAGTCAAAGAACGTCAGGCCGTTATAGATGGATATAAAATGTTACTGTCAACAGAAACAACACTAGAGAAACGATTAGGTAATCAGGATATTTGTAAGCATTTGCATTATCTCGCCTCTCATCCAACAATGAAAACCAAGAAGAAAGATTGGCAGGAACTGCGTTCCATGATAGAAAGAGAGTTACCTTCATTCTATTCATCCTTGAATAATGGCCGACATGTATGTGAATTGGATTATCATCTGTCTATATTGATTCGACTGCATTTTAACTTGTCAGAAATATCAACTCTTCTGGACTTAATACCTGCAGAATTATCAAGGAGAAGGAAATCTTTGCTAAAAAAATGGTACGACAAAGATGGATCTCCTAAGGATTTCGACAGAATTATCCAATTGCAAAAATAGCATCTAACATTCTATAACACAGACGGTAAGGTCTTTTTTCTGTTAAAAAGTTGTTAAATCTTTTTGGACGTTAAATATTAAAATCTCGTTGTAAAAAACTACTTTTGCATCGATAATTTTTTAAATTTAACATTATGAAGAAATTACTATTATTATTAGCTGTGTTATTTTAAAAAAATGAGGTAAAAGTGAACAACGTATCGGATATTATATTATCTTTGCAGTGGTAAAACTATATATTAATATTTTAAAATTATGAAAAGTAAATTATCTTATCTTCTAGTAATTTTACTC
>CACYQC010000232.1 GCA_902776395.1 uncultured Lachnospiraceae bacterium | reverse complement strand
CTGTTATCCTTGGCTGTGGCACTATCAAATGTAACAGATAAAGCCTGTTTATCCGATTTTAGATATGCGTTCCAGAGTTTACTTGCTATATTGTTATTGATAATCTTAAGTTCTTTCAGGTTGTTAAGAAGCATCTGTCTCTTATCAGCCGAGAGCCTCAATGTCTTAATCTCCTGCTTACCTCTCAGATACTCACCTTTTCCAAGGAAATCATCCATAAAGACATTAACCATATTATTGATGCTTTCAGGTGAAATCCATTCATTTTCAGCTTCCTGAACATCCTTATCGGCTATATAATTAGATAGGTCGAATCCAAAAAGAGTCTTCTCATCCTGTTCAAGTTTTCTCATCTCTTGAACTCTCATAACCTCATTATCAGCCATCTTTTCAATCTTCATATGGCGCTCTTCTTCCGTAAGTTCAGAACTGAACATAATCTCCATAATCTGATCGGTAATATCTCCAAGTATTTCAGAACAGTCACCGATACTATCCTCAAATACACCAATCTTACTGAGGCATCTGTTATAGATAACTGAATCTATCGTATCATCAGTAATCATGTTGTATATCTTAACGGTATCGCTCTTCTGACCACGTCTGTCGATACGACCTATTCTCTGCTCGATTCTCATAGGATTCCAAGGAAGGTCATAGTTAATCATAGTATCGCAGAACTGATAATCCAAACCTTCGCAACCCACCTCACTGAAGAGGAGCACATCAATCGCATCTTTATGGTCTCTTTCAAGAAGGAACCTCTGTCTCATCCTAAATCTATCCTCATCCGAAACAGAACCATCTACCTGTCCTACCCTTATGCCGTTCTCAACAAGTTTTTTATTGATATATCTTAGCGTGTGACGGAAGGAGCTAAAGATAATAACCCTATTGTTATCCTCTGTCTGCTTCTGTCTTATAACTTCAAGCATCTTATCAAACTTAGGATCATTCTCAGGAAGTTTTTCAACTAACCCGGCTATCTCGTCAGCAAGTTCAAAGAGAGAGTTTTCCTCATCACTATTTAAGGCATAATCATACTCATATAATTCTCCATCTTCCTGAATCTGCCCAAGCCTTCTTTCTACCAGGTCATTAAGGAATGGAGCGAGTCCATATATACAACTTGCAGCCTGACGCATGATAGTACACATCATAAACCTCACACTTCTGCTACCATGAAGCTGCGCAAGAGCATTTGACTCAAATTCTATAAGAGAATCATATAAATCTTTCTGAACACCATTAAACGGTGCCGTAACTGTAATTGTCCTTCTGATACAGAAGTCCTCAATATCTCTTCGTCTTGTACGGTTAATCATCGTATTAAATGAATGAAGAGATTCTATCTTTGTCACAATATCTATCTTTTCCTCTCTTGTTACTTCCTGCTTCTCAAGGAAATTATAGATAATTTCAAAGTTTGGATGCTGCTGGATAACATTTCTACCCCATTCTGTCGTGAGAATGTTGGCTATCTCCTGCTTCCCCTCTTCCTGCCAGTTTTCGCCCTGATTTCTAACAATACGAAGCAGACTATTTATGTAAGCATTTGGTTCAGACATAGTAGCAAATGTATCTTTATCTATTACAACATCCGGTCGGAGTAAGTTAAGCAATGTATATAAGTCATTCTTACTATTCTGCAAAGGTGTCGCTGTAAGGAATACAACTGCATCGGCATTTCTACAGAACAGCTCTACACCCTTGTAAGCCCATGTATTAGCATTTCTTATATTATGAGCCTCATCTACAATAACAAGATCGAACCTTGGAAATGGATCCAGTTCTTCCAGTCCAAGAGACTTATTTTTCTTATTTGATGTGGACTGTTTTCCTTTTACGGAATCTTCTCCAAAAAGTGAATAAGGAATAATAGTCTTTTTATGTCTGTCAGGCCACTCGCCATCTCTATCTGTCTCAGATATAGCTTCTAGGAGCTGACTACCATCCAACTGTGTGAAGTCCTCATCAAATCTCTTCATTTCAAGTTCCCACTTACGTTCAGCGACAAGTGGTCTTGGACATATGATAAGTACGGAATTGACACTTGATCTTGCTTCAAGCTCTTTTAAGATAAGACCTGCTTCAATAGTTTTACCGACGCCTACATCATCAGCAACAAGAAGTCTTGGACTGTCTGATTTAATCATCTTAAGAGCTGGTCTGAACTGATAAGGTACAAAATCAATTCTTGCCGAATTAAGCGAATAAAGGTTAGTAGAACCCGGATTATATATCTGATATGCGGTAAGAGCTGCTTTAACATTTTCTAAGCTTAAGTAATCCTTCGCCTCTGATTCCTGCTTAAGCTTAATCTGCTCTCGATAGAAGGTACGAACCGCACCATCAATAAGTACAGAGAACTTATCTCCGGACACGCCAATAA
>CACYQC010000231.1 GCA_902776395.1 uncultured Lachnospiraceae bacterium | reverse complement strand
TGCGCGGAAATTAATTCCCATACCTACATTCCAGGTATAGTTCAGATCCGCTCCCCTATGCATTTTATCGTTAAGTATACTAAAAAAAGGTATGTACTGATGAATACTATCCACCAGTGTAAAGGCATTTTTACCGAAGGGTGCCACACTCATGGCCATCATCATTATAAGCATAAAGACAGCCGTAATGGCCGTGGAAATAATCCACGACCAGTTACGACCGAAAAAGGTTTTTCTTTTTTTTGTGTCCTTAGATTCTAGTTCTTTCATTTATATCTGCCCCAACATCTATATCATTTTTATTTCTCTGCAGCGAGAAGATAAATCATTGGAGAGTTCCAATAGATAGTTACCTCATTAGTTGAATAGCTCTGCGCATTATCTACATAGCTCATAGCTGCACTTTCTTCCGTCAGTACTGCTATAGCATATGGATCCTCCAGATTCTTATCAGGTCCACCGACCAGCATACCCTTCATCGCTTCGCCTGCAACCTGCGAAGGTCTGTGATGAGGATTCTCTGGATAAAGTGTTCCGTAACCTGTCACAAAGGAATAACCTAGAGCATTTGTTCCAAGTATATAGTCTAGCTGCTTCTCAGCAAGCTCAGAAAATTCTTTATTATCATTATCCAGTTTAGAAGCCATATAGAACAGTTCGCCATCATTTGCGATATTCATGTTACTGCCCCAAGTGAAGTTACTACCAAATCCAAGAGAGTAGCCTGTTTTCTTGGACTGCTCCAGCTTCTCATTTGCTGCATCCATAATGAACTTCTTTCCTATTTCGGAAAGCTCATCATCGCCGCATTTTGCCAGATCATAATTAGCATATAGTCCGATATCTGCCCAACCAAGTCCTTCCACCAGCTTTTCATCCGCTGACATTTCCTTGATTACAGACTTCATATCCTGGTTACCTGCAAGGAACAGCTCTACTGCTGCCCAATATTTCTCATCCAGAATATTATCATCTGGATATTCACCCGTTACTATTTCCTTAGGGTTCTTGTAGCCCTTGTATTCCTCTACGGAATCAAGATAATCCCACGCCTTGTTCGCAGCCTCGAGAGCCTTTTCACTGAATTCAGGATCTATCTCATTATATACAATACCCGCTCTCGCCATAATAGCTGCAAAATCACCTGTTGCTGCAATCGAGATAGGAGCCAGAACCAGCTCATCTGTCTCTTCTTCAGGACCAACTGTCTCTGGGAATACAAGGCATGTAACCTTATGATATACACCACCTGTCTCAGGATCCTGCATCTTCAGCATCCAGTCAATTCCGACCTTTGCCTCATCCAGAAGATCTGGTATTCCATTTCCACTCTCTGGAATTCCTATATCATCATCATTTACAACAAAATCAGAATAAGCATTCAGAAGGTCTGCAACAGTCTTAGCTGTTGAAACTGTGTATCTACCATAATCACCAGCGTCATGCCAGCCTCCACTTACATCGATCTTCTTTCCTTCGTCTCCATAAACAACTGCTTCTGTAGTATGACATGCTGGGTGAGCAAATGCCCCACCGTCCGCCTCACTAAGCTCTATTCCACATCTTTGCTTATATAGCATAAGCACTGAATCCTTGAAGATATCCGCATAAACGCTGTCAGAGATTTCAAATGGATAGCTCGCGCCTTCAGCAGTAAATACATAATATTCACCAGGCTCTGTAAGCTTGGAGAAGTCTGCAGGTCTAACATCAAGGTCCGCACCATAATCATGTATAGGTGTTCCAAGCAGACCCGCATAAACAGTTTCATTTGTCTCGGCATCACATACGATGAATTCTTCGTCGTCTGTCGTATCCGTCTTAACAACTGCAACCTTGCTATCGTCAGGAGCATAACCTAACTGATTAACACCTACATTTACATAGTTTGGAAGCGCTGAAACCTCGATAGCATTTGATGCATCTTTGACCTCGAGCTTTATATTATCTATATAAATATTATGCTCTCCAGGGTCACTGCTCATGTCTTCCATCTTACCCATGTTGAAAACAATACGTGGAGCGGGATCAGACTCTTCAGTCATTTCAAAATCAACTGTGAAGTTCGTAACATCAGGACCAACATCAATAAACTCCCCCTGATATGCATGATAATCTCCACCATTTATCTGAAGTCTATATTCGACCTTTCTCTCTATATCACTGGAAATGTCAAAGCTATATGTATATACACAGTTCTCGCTAAGTGCAAATCCGTCCCAGTAAATCTGGTTCGCGTAATCAAGTCCACCACAGTTCTTGATCTTTGCAACCAGCTGTCCGTCACTGGCACCAAGATCAAAGGTACCACCGTTTGTATATGACATGAATCCATCAACATCATTATCATCGAAATTGATATCAACTAGTACGTCGCCATCCTTCAGCTGAGCTGAAT
>CACYQC010000230.1 GCA_902776395.1 uncultured Lachnospiraceae bacterium | reverse complement strand
GAGGCTATAAGTGGTTTTATAATGAGAAGTCCGTGTCTAATGTTAGCCATAAAACCCTTGATAGTAAGCTCGACGTTCTATTTCTTCTTGATAGTGTATATGATAAGTTGGCACAGGTGGATGCTAATGATTCAGAAGAAATGCAGTACTATTATATGCGATTTGTATGCTGGTTTATGTTATATGCTACTAGAGGAAGTAAGAAAGAGAATATAATTGATGCATATGAGAAGGTTTTCGGATGGCTTAGAAGTAAATATCCGAATTATAGAAAAAGTAGATATAGAGGGTTTAGAATGCCTGATGGTGAAGAGGTAAGCTTTCATAAGTATGTTACTGTTTTCTATCTGTTAGAGAGAATGCATCTGCTTTTATTCGTTTTAAAATTATTTGGCAAATAAGATTCTAAGTGTATAAAGATCCGTGATAGAGAAGAGATATATATGAAAAATAAAGTATTAATTATAAGTCCATATTTTGCGCCAGAGAATTCTACGGCATCTGTAAGATTTACTAAGATTACGAAGTATCTTCAGCAGATGGGGTATGACGTTACTGTTATATGTTCTCAAATGGAAGCTGAGCTTAGAGTGGATAATACTCTTGAAGAGGATTTGCCTCAGATAGATAAGGTTATAAGGATTAGATATCCTGAGCTTTTATACTATAAGGTTAAGTCTAAGGTTGGACTAGAAGGGCAGAAGAAAAAAGGGACAGAGAAAGCTCCGGATTCTAAAGAGCCAAGCAAGAAACAAGATAAACAACCCAATCCTAGTTCGCTGAACCTGCTTTATAACAATTATTGTAATCACTTGTTAGCTCAAAAAATAATAAGATATATAAAGGCTAAAAATATAGAGTTTGATACTCTAATTACGACATATTCACCTATAGCTGGTCATATGGTTGGTCAGTATTTTAAGAAGAGAAATAAGGACTTGGTATGGATAGCTGATTTCAGAGATCCGCTGACTTCGCTCCATTTCAAGAGCTTTGCTTGTCGTTTTCTTCAGAGGCAGGGTGTTGGTCTGGTTAAGTCCGCTGATTATATAACGACAGTATCCAAGGGATGTGTAAAGGATATATACCATGAGGCTATAGTTTATGGAATTAATCTAAAGGATAAGCTGAAGGTTATAACCAATGGCTTTGATCCGAAGGATCGAGAAGCACTAGTTTCCTGTACTCCTCGAAAGGATAAGCTCGTAATAACATATTGCGGTTCGCTTTACACGATTAATGGCGTTCTAAAAAGTGATATCAAACCACTTTTTAGAGCAATCAATCACCTGATTGATGATGGCAGTATATCAAAGGACAAAATAGAGATTAACTATGCAGGAGGCGCGTCCGATCAGTTTATAGGATACGCGGCAGAGTTTGGCCTTGAAGATATAACTATTTCCAAAGGAGTTATAAGTAGGGATGAATCACTTATGCTCCAGAGACAAAGTGATATAATTGTTGTTGCTGTTTGGAATGACAAAACTGCAAAAGGCATAATTTCAGGTAAGTTCTATGAGACTTTACTTGTAGAACGAAATGCTCTATGTATCATTACGGGTGATTGTGGTGATAGTGAACTGGCTTCTATGGTAAGAGACATAGACTGTGGCTTTGCTTATGAGGAAGTAAATAGTGACGATAGTAGGCTTCCTGAATTAGAAGAATGGCTTCTGAATATGTATGAGCAAAAGGAACTTAGTGGTGAGACTAAGTATCTGGCAAATGAAAAGGCAGATAAGTATTCTCATCCAAATCTTGCTAGAAGGTTTGCTTCTCTTTTTAAAAATGATAACAATACTGGAATTGAAAAAAAGGTGCTGTATGTCAATGCGATGGCGGCTACTGATAAAACTCCTAATGGTGGGATATTTGTGACTAAGAGAATACAAGCTCTTAAGAAATTAGGGGTTCCAGTGTATCCGCTTGCAGTTTCCTTCAGCTATACACCTTTTCTAAAGAAGGTATTAATTAAACTGAACTATAATATCAGAGATGATATTATAGGTAGACAGGAAGATGTACGTTATAATAGAGTGTTACTTAGGCTTTGTACTTTGTCGATGTTCATGTGTTTAGTCTTTCCTGGAATGTATTCCTTGCTAGAGAGAAGCTTCAGTAAGAGACTAGCAAAACATGATTTTAAAATGATACATCTTCATTGGCTATGGCCATGGGGGATGATCATAAGAAAATATGCACTCAAGCATTCTGTTCCATATGTAATTACATGCCATGGAAGTGAAATAGTAGTAGGCATGAAAAACTCGAGACTTCGGAAGAATTATCTTCGTATTCTAGAGGATGCTGCTGCAGTTGAGTTTGTTAGTGGAGCCTTGAGGGATGTAGCTATAGAATATGGTTATTCGGGTAAGAATGCAGTAGTAATAAATAACGGTATTAATA
>CACYQC010000229.1 GCA_902776395.1 uncultured Lachnospiraceae bacterium | reverse complement strand
TTTTTCTACCTCTCCGTGTCTACTTTTACTTTAGCATCACTCATGTTGGATAATCTGCGCGACTCTATCTCTAAAGACTTGCTTCTGCTTCTTGAAATTGATATCCTCGAACTCAACTTCTATCTCTCTGTATCTCTTTGTCGCCCGCTGTCCACTTAAGGAGAGGCATCCCTCTTCCGTCTCATACTCACCCTTTTTGCTAAGTATCACCGGATTATGCATTATCATATCCATAATTCCCAGTGAAACGATGATTGTCCTTTTCTTGTACCCTATCATGTTCGCGGCCATACCCACACAGGTCTGCCTGTGCGCCTTTAAAGTATCCTGAAGATCCTGCGTCACTTGAGCGTCATCCTTCGTTGTAACAGTAGACTTCTGACTTAGAAATAGTGTATCGCGTACAATGTCTTTTACCATATTTTCAAAATCTCCTTTGACAGTGAGTTCACAAAAGTTGTAACAGAAACCGTCCCCACTGGCCCTATATCTGAACTAATTTCAAATATTTCTTAGGAACCTTTTCTGTTAAAACCACATTATTATCGGAAATAAAAAACTTGTAACCATCCTTAATCATATTTTTACAATCTATTTCAAATATAATCAAATTGCCAATGTTTTTAGCATGCCTCATTCCGACCGATTTTGCAGTTTCTATATCTTGCGACAAATGAACGTATTGCCGATTCATTGATATTAGCCCCTTCTTATTGATTCCGTCCTTATATTTCAGAGCTGTTCCATGATATAAAGGTTTTGTTGGTGTATATTCCTTAAAATGAATATGTACGTTGCTTACACTATGCCCTTGGTTTGCTCTGATTCTTGTTTTGTCTTTATTAAATGAATAACGTTGTTTACTATCATTCACAACAATTTGTTCCAAGGTATCAAAATCGATATCCAAAGCTTTAAGCAGGGACTCCACATCAGTATATCCCTCTTTATCCAATTTGAGATTTCCCTTCTCCGGTTTGTGCCGTAGAAGCATCGCCATATACTTGCTAATTTCAGTTAATTGGTTAATTTCCTCTAAAGTCGGATTTTCAAAACCGTCTATTACTATTCTATTATCATCCATGTCTAATCCAATAAGAATATCATCAACAACCAGCATGTTTTCATCGCATTTGGGGCACTTCGCTTTCTCTGCGCTTTCGCCTGTAGGCTTGAATCTATATCCTACGACACGGCAGCCTTCACCACCATACTTTTTCCACATGAATACATGATCACACCATGGACATTTTACTTCTCTAAATACATACTCCATCCTCATCACTCTTTTCTATCAAACTTGCATTCATATTCATCAAACTAATCCATTGACAATCCACTAAGTTCCTTTTCCAATTCCTCAGCAGTGATATCTCCATACTGTTCAACCTTGATAAGCGTGTCCCTATTTATCCCCTGCCATCCGCATCTTCCGAGAGCACCTTCTTGTGCGTCCCTAAGCGTCCGATAGGATCTAACGAAGTCACCCTTATCATTAACTCCATTTCCGCTAAAGGTTTCATACCTGGAATCATCATCTTCCTCAGAATACTCTTTCGAAGGCGTAGGATAATGGAGTAATCCTTTTATTTCAAAGATTCTTTCCATAAAAAGATTATATGCTTCAATTTGCGGATAAGCCCCTATACGCATTGCTTCCAACTCTTCAAGCTGATACTCTATAGTCCATTTACAACAATAGAGCTTGCCTGATCCACTGTTACAAAAGACCAAGCTATATAGTCCTTCCACTCCATTGCACGCCATATTATTTGGATAATATTCTTTCCATATCAAGTCATCAGGCTTTAATCGCTTCCTTGATAATTCAGAGCTACTCATTCTATCAATCTCACACTGTTCAATTCCATTATTCCAATCTTTTATCAATGCATCCAAAATGTCATCTTCATCGGAATTAAGATCACCCGTATCATGCAATCCTCTGGATAATGAATTAGTACACTCCTGGCACTGAATTGTATATACAATTTCTCCCATTCCAGCAAGCGCATTTAATTCTGCTTTCCCACCACAACGACAAGGGGTTATTCTTTTATATAGATTTGATACCTCTTCCACATTATGATATCCACTCATATACCCCTTCAGATCTTCACACCATTCATGATAGTAAACTTCCGGAATCTGGATTCCCTTCTCTTTGTATTCTCTTTCCATGCTTTGTATCACATGTGTATTTTCATTTTCTGATTTCAGTTCGGCAACTAACTCTTCAAATCGATCTCTCATCTGATTAGTTTCATTATCATCATACGCAACAAAGCTGATAACCTTAAGGCAAATCTCTTCAATGTTACAATCATCGGAGTCCGAAAGCACCATTGTCCTGTTCTCGTTCTTTCTAAGCCCAAGATAATCCTTTATTATCCACCTATTATCTTCTTTATAAAGGC
>CACYQC010000228.1 GCA_902776395.1 uncultured Lachnospiraceae bacterium | reverse complement strand
GTAGGCATTATATACATGTAGCAGATCGATGCACAACCTATAACTCTTTTTCCGTCCATAGCAAGAACCGTTGTATGATCCCCTTTTTCAAAATATTCTCTGCTGCTCTTTACTATCTCATCACTATATTCATATGTATAATCCAGGTCATTTACCACCTTAAGCATTTCAAGACGACTGCTCATCAAGAGTTCCATGTCATCGGGTGAAGCAATCTTATATGTAACACTGTAGGTTAACTGGTCCGGCAAATGATGAAGATACATCTCTATGGCATCCGTACTTTCTTCCAGGACCTTCATCAGTCCATAATCCGGATAGGAATGATTATCATGATAATCTATCTCGCCCTCAGATTTAATTTCAAAAGCAAGCACCTCTTCATCCGTTGAAAATTCAGCATTTACGCCATCTTTATTACCTCTGGCATCAAGTCTTATCCACTTACCTAAACTACTCACATAAACCGTATTCATAGCATGAATGCAATATCCTGTATCAGGCGTATCCCCAAGAGTCAGTCGCTGATAGCTGAAACCTGCGGGGATACCATTTGCTCTGAGAAGAGCGGCAAGAAGATTCGCCTTCGCCCAGCAGATTCCCACGCCTTCCCGAAGCGTATCACTTGCCGAAACCGTAACACGTCTATCCTGAGCGTCCCAGGAATGCTTTATCTCATCTCTTACAAAGTGATATGTATTCCTAATGAGCGATAATTCATCCGGTGACTCAGCCTTTAGTCTATCAGCCAGGCTTTTAACAGCTGGGTCATCGTAATCAACATATTCTGTTTTTTCTAAAAATTCGTTATACATGATTTCTTACCCATTAGTTTCCAGATTTTCTTCAATATATCCATCCACTTTTTTTCTACGTAAAAGTACCACCGTCTCAACATGCTGCGTATTGGGGAACATATCCACACAACATCCCTTCACTGGAGCATATCCATTTTCCTGGAATATCTTGATATCACGAACAAGAGAAGTTGGCTTGCAACTGATATATACAAGGTTTTCAACTCCGTAGGATAGTATCTTCTGAAGAGCTTTCGGATTCACACCATCTCTTGGCGGATCAAGAATGATGAGATCTGGCTTCTCCTCCAGTTCATCAAGCTTCTTCAGAACGTCACCGGCGATGAACTCGCAGTTTGAAAGCTTGTTTAGTTTCGCATTTTCCTTTGCAGCCTCAACCGCTTCTTCTATTATTTCTATTCCATAAACTTTATCAGCAACTGGCGCCATCATCTGCGCAATGGTACCGGTTCCGCTATAAAGGTCATATATAACACCGACTTTCTTTTCAGAAGTATCACCTGACGCTTCGGCATCATTCTTTCGAAGCGCCTCAAATGCATAATCGCGCGCCTTTGAATAGAGCACCTCGCTTCCCTTCGTATTTGTCTGGAAGAAGGAAAATGGAGAAATCTTGAACTTGAGGCCTAGTACCTCTTCCATCAGATAGTCCTCTCCATATAGAAGTGTAACTGTATCTGGAATTATTGCATCTGCCACGGTATCGCATTCCGTATAGAGCACTCCAACTATGCGGTTGTAACGTGTAAGTGATTCAAACTCTCCCGAGCCGCCCTTTTCTTCTTCAGAAAGATAAGCATTTCTGAAGATACCATTTTTGTCTCTTACAACCTTTTTCTTCTTATTGCCGTACTTTCCATCCTTGTAGCCGTGAGAACTATAGCCGTCCATTCCAACTGGTGAAGTGTCTCCTAGCGATAGAAGTCCCGCCACATACTCTGGGAGACAGAGCTCATCTACAGTCTCACTTCTCTTCTCATTCCAAGGAATATCCCTTGTATACTCATCGATTGAATGGTGAGTTGTCGTTACGAGATTTACAATTATGCCGCCGTCCGTCGCAGATTCGCGAATGACAAGATTACGGAGAACTCCTCTGTGGGTCATTTTATTGTAATGAGGAACTCCTCTGTCACGGTAGAATTTCTGCGTATATTTGAGTATCTCATTCCACGCAGGACTAACCAATGCGCAGGAATCAATACTGATAATGTCATGTGTTGAATTCCTTCTATGAAGGCCAAGTGTCAGTGGGCCATCCTTCTCAGCATCACCAAATGTAAATTCCATTTTGTTGCGGTATCTAAACTGATCAGGCGACGAGAGCACGCCTTCCCACACGAAGGATGTCGTATCGGCAGTTGCCCCCTCAGTTGTAGCTGCATTTCCATCCTCTGACTCAGACCTAAGTGACGGAATCACTTCACTAAGCAGTTCCTTAACCATTTGCTCCTTCAGCTTCAGCTGGTTGGTGTAAGCAAAGGTCTGATATGTACAACCGCCACAGCTATAGAAATGGTCGCACATAGGTTTCTTCGTTTCCTGAGGTGACTTCTTAACCACGTCAAGCAGTATGCCCTCAGCCTTGCCTTCTTTTTTC
>CACYQC010000227.1 GCA_902776395.1 uncultured Lachnospiraceae bacterium | reverse complement strand
CCGGCTGCTATATCTGTCAGGTAGTTAAGTGCGGCAAAAAGCACTCCATATATGATTGAGCATATTATAAATCTTGTATTTGTAATCTGCTCGACCTCATCAGGATTTTTCACATCATAATTCTTCATAAGAAGTCCGAGAACGAGGCCCTTCAGAGAATAGGATATGACATCAACAACGAGGATTCCCATGGAGAGGGACTCTTCGATTATCTTTCCGTCACCACCCAGCATAGCCAGAATATTGGGAATATAACTGCTGATGAGAATCAGCATTATATAGGCGAAGCCGCGAAGAACCGTATTCTTTATCGGAAGTTTATATCCAATTACCAGATAGCCGAGTCCCACCACAAGCTCTGCGCAGATTCCGTATATAATAAATGGAACTGTGACAAAAGCAGGTGCCCCTTCTTTACCTTCTATAACAGCTTCCACAAATATGCGGAGCGGTGTAGTGATGAGATTAGGTATGAGTACGAAGAGAAGTAGGCGGAGAATAACACATGAATCAAATCTGTCCTTGTTTTTTTCACTATTAAATATCCTACTCACGGTTAGTGTCATTACTTAATTCCTCTTTCATAACATAAAGTTTATTCAGCAGCTTCTGCTGAACTTTTGCAAATGTCTTTATATCTCTTTCGGATATGTCGGCATAGAGTTCAGAAACAAATCTCATGTTTTTATCCATATTATCAGTACCCCATCTGCGGCCCTTATCTGTAATAACGATTATCATGTTTCTTTTGTCAGTATCCGACTTTTCGAGAGTTACATATCCTTTTTCAACAAGTTTATCTACAAGCTGTTTTGTACTCTGTCTTGTGATGCCGCATTTCTCAGCAAGCTGGTTAAGATTAGGTGCTTCTTCGCATCTCCCAAGTATCATGAGTGGAAGCCATTGTCTGGAGGTGATATCCTCCATTCCCATATCCATAACGCTCTGAAGAGTATTGGCGAGTCTGGAAATTTCAACGAGAGAAGTAAATACAGGTGTATTATATTTATCCATGATATATCCTCCTGATTAAAATATGCTGTATACTGCATAAATGTGTTTGAACGTAGTATATATGCAGCATACTGCATTTGTCAAGAAAAAATAAAATGATATAATAAACATGACATACAGTTGTCGTGATTGGGGTGCTAAGATTATACAAAAAAGAAAGGGGTAAATCTAATGCGATTAGATGGATTTGGACTGCTTGTTGAAAATATGGGAGAGATGATCCGGTTTTACAGAGATGTACTTGGTTTTGAGATAAAGGAAGAAGAGGATTCATCAAATGTATATCTTGTTAAAGACGGGACTTTATTTCTTCTATATGGACGAAAAGACTTTGAGGATATGACGAGCCGTAAATATGAATATATTAAAGGACTGAATGGACATTTTGAGATTGCTCTCTATGTTGATACCTTTGAGGAAGTGGATGAGGCATTTAAGAAAGCAGTTGAAAATGGTGCAGAACCGGTACTGGAACCAGAACTTGAGCCATGGGGACAGAGAACATGTTATATTGCTGATCCTGAAGGAAACCTTATTGAGATCAGTTCATGGAATAAACCATTCGAAGAGAAGGATGCGGAGAGGTAGATTGAAATGGCATTTGATTTCAAAAAAGAATATAAAGAATTTTATATGCCTAAAGCGAGGCCTGAGATTGTTACAGTTCCTAAGATGAACTATATAGCAGTTCGTGGAAGCGGTGATCCGAATGAAGAGGATGGCGATTATAAGAAGGCAATCGGGCTTCTGTATGGAATCGCCTTCACTATCAAGATGAGCAAGAAGGGTGACCATCGGATTGAAGGTTATTTTGATTATGTGGTTCCACCACTGGAGGGCTTCTGGTGGCAGGGTGATAATTCAGCAGAGCCGAATCCTGATGTAGTGACAGGTGTGATCGACTATTCGCAGAAAGAGGATTTCCATTGGATATCAGTGATAAGACTTCCTGATTTTGTAACTGAGGAAGACTTTAAATGGGCTGTAGATGAAGCAACCACAAAGAAGAAGATGGATTTTTCCAAGGTTGAGTTTCTTACCATTGAGGAAGGCCTGTCAGTTCAGTGCATGCATATAGGTTCCTATGATGATGAACCGGCAACAGTTGCCATGATGCATGAGTTTATGGAGAAGGAAGGCTATGCACTGGATATAACAGAGAAAAGACTGCATCATGAGATATACCTGAGTGATGCAAGGAAGGTTGCCCCGGAGAAACTGCGAACTGTGATCAGGCATCCAATCAGAAAAAAATAGATTTACTGTTGACAGATATAAAGAAGCAGAGTATCCTAGACACATTATTATTTTGAAACAAGTAATACGATAAAAAAATGAGGAGTTTATTCATGCGTAAGTTCAATCTCGTAAATGCATACGTCACATTAAGACCAGCACATGTCATGCCAGTGAATGGTCTAAATTTT
>CACYQC010000226.1 GCA_902776395.1 uncultured Lachnospiraceae bacterium | reverse complement strand
CAATCCATTTGGAACGATGTTTGGTTCTGATAGTGGAAATCCTGGTGGAGGAAATAACGGAAGCAATCCTTCTGGTTCCAATTCTCCTGGTGGATCTACAGAAGTTCCTCAATCTGGTAGTGTTGGTGATAAAGTACTTGAAATGCTTAAAAAGGGAGATTCAAGTGCTCAAATTACAAGTCCATTTGCAAAAGTAAGAAGTGATGGATTACTCCATGGTGGTATTGACTATGGTGCTAATTCTGGTACGCCTATCTATACTCCTGTAGATGGTAAAGTATATGATCTTGGAGAAGGATATGGTGGTGGATATGGTAATTTTGTTCAAATACAGGATGCTCAAGGAAACTACCATATGTTTGCTCATTGTGATACACAAACGGTAAACAAAGGCCAATCTGTTAAAGCAGGAGATCAAGTAGGAACTGTTGGAAGTACTGGACATTCTACTGGACCTCATCTTCATTATGAAATTGATCCACCCAATAATCCAGGTGCTGTTAAATCTGGTCCTCATTTTAATCCTAATACATATGCAACCATAGAAGAAGGAAGACAATTAGCAAATCTTTGTAAAGCTTTGAATAAGCATATTGCAAGAACATGGGAATTACAACAAGCAGATAAAAGAATAAGAGAATCAACTAAAGATGCTTGTATAAATGATGAAGGTATAGTTCATACATTTTATGACGAAAATTCTAATCAAACAAAAATAGAAGTAATAGACAAGAATAATGTATGTTACGGAAATGAAAATAATCCTAACATACAAGAGCAACCTTATATAATAATTACATATAGAATGCCAGTATCAAAAGCAAAAGAAATCGCAGAAGCAAACGGAATAAATGAAGAAACTATTAAACTTATATTACCTGACGGAGAAACAACTGAACAAGCAGGGTACAACTCAACAACAGATGAAGTCAATCCAATGTGCTTAATATTACTTAAATACTATAAAAAAGACGGTGTAGTGCATTATACGAGAGGAACAAAATATGTAACATTAGAAAAAGATATATCAACGGAAATGGGATTATATCCTATAGCACATTATAACTGGGAAGAACAAAAAGGTAGTGCAAGAGGAATAGGAGCAGTAAACTGTATAATACCTAATCAAATAGAAATAAATAAGATAGAAGCTAGAAGATGTTTAGCAGTTAAAATGGGAGCCTTCCCAAAACTTGTTTACAATTCTGGCTTAATTGAAAATGCATCTAGCTTAAATAAGGTTGGCACAACTATAGAGGTAACAGGTGGAGCAACTGTAGATGATGTAAAAAAAGCAGTAGGATATATATATCCTTCTAGTATGAGCAATGATGCAAATAATTTAGCAGAACAGATGAAGTCTAATACCAGAGAATTAGAAGGAGCAGGAGATGTAGCAACTGGAAATGTTGATCCAACACAGGCATCTGGAAAAGCAATCTTGGCTGTACAACAGGCAAATCAACAGCCACTATCTGAACAAGTAGATAATTTCAAAAGTTTTGTAGAAGATATAGCTCGTATTTGGTATGAAATATGGAAAACATACTATGTAGAAGGTTTAGATATACTAGTAGAAGAAAAAGATGCTGAAGGCAACATAGTAGAAGAACCTGCTAAGATCACATACGAACAGTTAACAGCATTAGAGCCAAATATAAAAGTGGATATAACACCAAGAAGTCCATACGATAGATATGCAGAAGAACAATCATTAGAAAATCTATATATGAGTGACAAAATAACATTTGATGAATATATAGATGCATTACCAGATACAAGTGCAATGCCTAAAAATAGACTTGAAGTTATATCTCAAAGAAGAAAAGAAAATGAAAGAAAGATTGCTGAAATAGAAGCACAGGCAAACGAATTACAAAGTGCAATGAATATTGTTATGAATGAAGAAAGAAGGAATGAGGAAAATGAAATGTCCCCAATGCAGACTAGTGGAAATGTTAGTCAAGAGTATCAAGAACAACCTAATAACGTTCAGATGTCCCAAGTGCAATAAAGAGATTACACAAGAGTTAGAAGAAAAAAAGTAATTAATATTATGCCTATACGGCAGTAACAAAGATTATAAAGAGGTTTTTACAGCCTCTTTTTTTATATGTCCAAAACGTGCTTATGACGAGAAAAGGTGCAAGGAATTAACAGTCGACGGACTAAAAACGGGAGGTTTATATGAATGAAGAAACAAACAACGAAGAAGTTGTATTAAATGATGTACCTGAAACATCAGAAGAAAATCTTGAAGAAGTTAACATCGGTACTAGTGAAGATGAAGAACAAGTTCAAGATACAGTCGAAGAGACTGAAACTAATTCAGAAGAAGATATTGAAAAAAGGATTGAGAAAGAAGTTAATAAACGCCTTGAAGAAAAAATACAATGGCGTTTAAAAAGAGACAGAGATGTTAGAGACCGGTATTAAGGTCGTTGACTTGCTTTGCCCTTATCAG
>CACYQC010000225.1 GCA_902776395.1 uncultured Lachnospiraceae bacterium | reverse complement strand
CACCAGTTGCCAGTCCACCACCGCCTATCGGAACAAGTATAGTATCTATAAATGGCTGTTCCTTAAGGATTTCCATAGCTACTGTACTCTGTCCAGTAGCAACCTCAAGATCATCGAAAGGATGAACAAATGTACTTCCCTTCTCCTCTGCGAGCTTAAGAGCATAATTACAGGACTCATCATACACGTCTCCGTATAGAATAACCTCTGCTCCGTAGCTCTTAGTTCTATTAACTTTTATAAGTGGTGTTGTGGTAGGCATAACAATTGTAGCCTTAACACCATAAGCCTTTGCAGCATATGCAACACCCTGTGCATGGTTACCAGCAGAAGCAGTTACAAGTCCCTTCTCTCTATCCTCTTCAGACAGCTGGCTAATCTTATAATATGCACCTCTTATCTTGTAAGCGCCTGTGAGCTGCATATTCTCAGGCTTAATAAATACCTTGTTTCCAGTTAACTGACTGAAATACTCACTTTCTACAAGTCCAGTATTACGTGCTACCTTGGAGACTATTTCGTAAGCCTCCTCACATTTTTCTCTAGTTATCATTTTTCTAAAGCTCCTTTAATCATTAAAGAATACTATTTAATCATTCATATTATTTATAGCTTCATCTACCATTATTTCTTCATCACTTCTAAGATCAAAATCAGCAAATAAAGCATTTATATACTCTTCAGGATCAAACTTCTGAAGGTCATCCACTTTTTCACCAACACCTATATATTTAACTGGTACATTTAGCTCAGACTGAATAGCAACCGCTATACCGCCCTTTGCTGTTCCATCAAGCTTTGTCAGAATAATACCATTAATCTCTGTTACATTAGAGAACTGTCTTGCCTGCTCAAGAGCATTCTGACCAGTTGAACCATCAAGTACTATAAGTGTTTCAACATAGCATTCTGGATATTCTCTTGAAATAACTCTTCTCATCTTTGCCAGCTCATCCATAAGATTCTTCTTATTATGAAGTCGACCCGCTGTATCTATAAGAGTAAGATTAGTTTTTCTAGCCTTTGCTGCCTTAACTGCATCAAAAACAACTGCAGAGGGATCAGCGCCTTCGCCCTGGGAAATAATATCTACTCCAGCTCTTTCAGCCCAAGTCTTGAGCTGTTCAACAGCACCTGCTCTAAATGTATCTGCCGCAGCTAGAAGTACTGTTCTTCCCTGCTTCTTATACTGAGCAGCAAGCTTTCCTATAGATGTAGTCTTTCCAACACCATTTACTCCAATGATAAGCATTACAGTCTTTGCATCTTCGAAGCAATAAGCATTATCAGGAACATGCATCTGATTTCTAAGGGAATCCATAACGAGCTGCTTGCACTCTGAAGCATCCTTAAGTCCCAGCTCTTCAACCTTTTCGCGGAGATCATCAATAACCTTCTCAGTTGTCTCAAATCCCATATCCGCTGAAATAAGAGTTTCCTCTAATTCATCATAAAAATCATCATCTATTTCAGAAGCCTTGAAAACATTTGTGAAACTATTACTAGTTTTCATCAGGCCTTCTTTAAGTCTTTGAAAAAATCCCATATTGTTCCTTTCTAAGATTGGATTTCATAACGAAATCTAATTAGTCATCAAGTTCTTCTTCTATAAGATTTACAGATACAAGAGTAGATACACCCTTCTCCTGCATAGTAATACCATATAGTCTATTAGCAGCTTCCATAGTACCCTTTCTGTGGGTAATAACAACGAACTGAGTATGCTTTGTAAGCTTATTCAGGTACTTAGCAAATCTTGTAACGTTCGAATCATCTAGAGCCGCTTCAATCTCGTCGAGAAGACAGAATGGCGATGGCTTCAGACTCTGAATAGCGAAGAGAAGGCTGATAGCCGTAAGACTCTTCTCGCCACCAGATAGCTGCATCATATTCTGAAGCTTCTTTCCAGGTGGCTGAGCATTGATGATAATACCTGTTTCAAGTAGATTATCCTCATCAACAAGTGTAAGACTTGCTTTACCACCACCAAATAGTTCCTTGAAGACCTTACCGAACATCACTTGAATATCCTTAAACTTCTCAGCAAAGGTTTCCTTCATAGCTCGGTCCAGATCAGCAATTATACCTCTTAGGTTATTTTCTGCTTCAAGAATATCATCACGCTGTCCCTTTAGGAATTCATATCTCTCTGAAACCTCAGCGTATTCCTCTATGGCAGCAACATTTACATCACCAAGAGCACGTATCTGCTGACGAACAGATGCTATCTCTTTCTTAAGGGCCGCGGGATCCTGAGTTTCTGTCTTAAGAAGCTCGGCAGAACTATATGTCAGCTCATATTCCTCCCACATATAGTTAGAAGCTTTATCTCTTTCCTCTTCCAGCTTTTCAATACTAAGCTTAAGTGTATATGCAGCCTTTTCCAGACCATTTATATCAGAGGACAGCTTCTCACGCTTACCAAAGAAATCCTTATGGTTGCGATTAATATCATCCTTTTCCATGGAATAATCTTC
>CACYQC010000224.1 GCA_902776395.1 uncultured Lachnospiraceae bacterium | reverse complement strand
ACCAGGAGCCTAAGAAAGGTGATTTCTCTGAAGAAACCACAGAAGAAGCTTCGAAAGAATCGGATGAGACTCCAGATATTGAAAACATGATGTTCATGGATCACGAGGTTTATACTATAGAGCTAGCTGGTGGAGCGGTCAATAGAATCATAAGTCATGGAAATGAAAATTCAGACTTTGATGCAGAGGCTGCAGCAAATGAAATACTCTCGGAATATAGTAATGATACTATCAGAATAGAGAATCTCTATAGAGACGGTTATTCCTTTAATTATAGAAGGGACAAGATAGTAATCATAAATCAAAGTAATACAGCTGCAAAGCTTAGAAAGCTTCTAATTGAGACTATAGTCATTTTCATAGTACTTGAGGCTATAATTGTACTTATTTCAAAGCTCGTAACTGGCTGGATAACAAAGCCTGCTAGAGAAGCCTTTGATAAACAGAGAGAATTTATAGCGGATGCTTCACATGAGTTGAAGACGCCTCTTGCTGTTATCATGGCTTCATCCGATGAGATAACTGAAGATAATACTAATAAGAAATATATAGAAAATATCAGATACGAATCTGACCGAATGAATAAGCTTATCTCTGGACTCTTAGATCTGTCAAAGCTTGAGGAAGGTGTATCACAGGCGGAATATAAGGACGAGAACCTCTCTAAGATAGTAGAGAAGACAAGCCTTGTATTTGAAGGTGTAGCCTACGAGTCTGGAGTATCTATGGAGTCAGATATCGAAGAAGGTATAACCCTGAAATGTAGTAAGGACGAGATGGAGAAGCTGACCTCCACCCTAATAGATAATGCAATTAAGCATAGCTATAAGGATATGGCTGTAGCAGTAAAGCTTTATAGAAGTAAGAATAATGTAGTCCTTAAGGTTATCAATCATGGAGACCCTATAGCGGAGGGAGATGAAGAGAAGATATTCGAGAGATTCTACCGCGCAGATAAATCCCGCACAAGAAGTGAGAATAGATACGGCCTAGGTCTAGCTATAGCTAAGAAAATCGTAACTAACCATGGCGGCACTATAAGCGCCTCTTCAAAGGACGATACTACAGAATTCAAGGTTATTTTATAAAAAGTAAAAAAAATAAAAAAACATTTGACATACCAACTAAATTGTGTATAATTAAATTGTACACAACTTAATTGATTAATTTTGATTCAGCTTTTTAGGAGGTATGTCAAATGAATTTTTATGATATTAGTGTAACAGCACCAGATGGTAGCGAAGTAGCAATGAAGGATTTTGAGGGAAAGGTTGTCCTCGTAGTAAATACAGCACTTGGTTGTGGATTTGCTCCACATTACAAGGATCTTGAGAAGATGTATGAAGACTTCCATGATAAGGGACTTGAGATAGTAGATGTTCCTTGTAATCAGTTTGCTGGACAGTCTCCAGAGTCAGACGAGGAAACACATCAGACTTGTATGCTGAAGTATAATACTCAGTTCCCTCAGATGAAGAAGTCAGATGTAAATGGAGAGACAGCTATCGACCTCTTCAAGTTCCTGAAGGCTGAGAAAGGCTTTGAAGGCTTTGGTTCCGGCCCTAAGGCTTTGGCTATGTCAGCGCTTCTGAAGAAGATAGATAAGGATTACAAGAATAATTCTGAGATTAAGTGGAACTTTACTAAGTTCATAATTAACCGTAAGGGTGAAGTTGTAGCCAGATTCGAGCCAACAGCGGATATGAAGAAGGTTGCAAAATTCGTTGAAGAACAAATAAATGCGGAAGGATAAACTTAAATGAGTAAGTACGACTGTTTAAAACTGGAAAATCAATTATGTTTTCCACTCTATGCATGTTCCAAAGCAATTACAAAGCACTATAAGCCATTTCTAGATGAACTAGATCTGACCTATACACAGTACATTACGATGATGGTGCTGTGGGAGAAGAAAAAGGCAAATGTGTCTGACCTAGGTAAATGTCTATATCTGGATTCCGGTACTCTGACACCAGTTATTAAGAAGCTGGAAGCTAAGGGTTATATAACCAAGAATAGATCCAAGGATGACGAGAGAAGTGTAATAGTAGAGATAACAGCTGAAGGAGATAAGCTTAGAGATAAGGCAGTTAAGATTCCTTCTATGATGGGCGGATGTGTTAACATTTCCGAGAAAGAAGCAGCAGAATTATACAAGACCTTATATAAGATATTAGGTCACTTAGATGAATTAGATGGAGGTAAGTAAAAATGGCAGTGGTTGAAATTAAAGAAAATGAATTTGATGAAGTAGTACTTAAGAGCGATAAGCCTGTATTTGTTGATTTCTATGCAACATGGTGTGGACCTTGTAAGATGATGTCACCTATCCTCGAGCAGCTTTCTGAGGAGAAGCAGGATGTTGTATTTGCGAAGATCGATGTAGATGATGCAGAGAGACTAGCTATTCTTTATGGAATATCAAGTATTCCTTGCATGATCCTTTTCAAGAATGGAGAGGAAGCTGACAGAGTTGTTGGTGC
>CACYQC010000223.1 GCA_902776395.1 uncultured Lachnospiraceae bacterium | reverse complement strand
CTACGCTCAGGATTAAATCTTTTTATACGTTAATCTCTGCTGTAAGACCTAGCTCTGCTGCATTTGCATCAAGGACTGGTTTTATAACTTCATTTACATACTCTTCTGTCTGCTGTGGAGCACGACCTACATATAGCTTAGGCTCCATAAGTGCCTTCAGCTCATCAAGGGTCTTACCAAATGCTGGATCAGCAGCGATAAGTTCTAGAAGGTTATTATCCTTACCCTCTTTCTTAACATTTGCGCCAGCTTCCATAGAGTACTGTCTGATCTTCTCATGAAGTTCCTGTCTATCTCCACCTGCCTTAGTAGCGTCCATCATTATATTCTCTGTAGCCATAAATGGAATCTCTTCCATGAACTTCTTCTCGATAACCTTGTCATAAACAACAAGACCGTCTACAACATTGAGGCAGAGATCAAGGATTCCGTCTACAGCAAGAAATGCCTCTGGTACGGAGATTCTCTTATTAGCTGAATCATCCAGCGTTCTCTCGAACCACTGTGTGGAAGCAACAATTGCTGGATTAAGAGCATCGCAGATGACATAGTTAGCAAGTGATGCGATACGCTCACTTCTCATAGGATTTCTCTTATATGCCATAGCTGACGAACCGATCTGATTTTTCTCAAATGGCTCCTCAATCTGCTTCAGATGCTGAAGAAGACGAATATCATTTGAGAACTTGTGAGCGGACTGAGCAATTCCTGAGAGGACATTTAACACACGTGAATCAACCTTACGGGAATAAGTCTGTCCTGATACAGGATATACATCCTCGAAGCCCATCTTCTCAGCTATCATCTTGTCGAGCTTCTTAACCTTCTCGTGATCTCCATTGAAGAGTTCCAGGAAGGAAGCCTGTGTACCTGTAGTACCCTTTGAACCAAGGAGCTTCTGCTGAGATATCATATATTCGATATCCTGAAGATCCATGAAGAATTCGTTCATCCAAAGAGTTGCTCTCTTACCAACTGTAGTTGGCTGAGCAGGCTGAAAATGTGTAAATGCGATAGTAGGAAGATCCTTATATTCCATCGCAAACTTTGACAGTTCATTTATAACATTTAGAAGCTTCTTACGTACAAGCTTCAGACCTTCTGTCATAATGATAACGTCTGTGTTATCACCTACGTAACAGCTAGTAGCTCCGAGGTGGATGACACCAGCAGCCTTTGGACAAGAAGCGCCATATGTATGTACATGTGCCATAACATCATGACGAACCTTAGCTTCTTCGGCCTTAGCCATATCATAATCTATATTTTCAGCATTTGCCTTTAACTCATCTATCATTTCCTGAGTAATACGAGGCTGTCCATCTTCGCCTAGCAGATTTAGCTCCATCTCAGTTTCTGCAAGCGCGATCCAGAGCTTTCTCCAAGTCTTGAACTTCTTGTCTGGAGAGAAGATATACTGCATCTCCTTACTTGCATATCTTTGTGATAAAGGACTCTCATACTTATCGTGACTCATAACAATTTCCTCTTTTCATATTATTCATAATAAAAGCACCGCCCATATTTTAACACTAAAACATGGACAGTGCTATATTTATTTAATCCTGTTTCAAAGTAAGTGTATTGAAATCATATACTTTAGTTTTAGTATAATCTCGTTCCAAACGATATACAGGCTCTCCATCAGACGCTGTAGCATATGACGACCTACTAGAGTAATACCAAATCTCCACTGTTTCTGGCGCATCATTTTCTTTATTAGATTCCACTTTAAGCATTATCATTTCATCCATCTTCCTATTATAGATTTCAAAACTATCAAAGAATGGATGGTCCCTCAAATATTGTAAAGCGGACTTTTGTACTGTGATTTTATCTGTATCAAGAATATACTTACAGCCTGAACCATGAAACCTACCACACCTTTTACTTTCCGTCTCTAAATAATCCTCTAAATCATCTTCAGTTAAATCGTATGGTAAATATTTAAAAAAGCTATCCTCGTCTGACACCTCGAAATTTCCATCACCTTTTTTATCAGCATACTTCTTATATTCTACGTAAAACGTAACATCATAAGAATCCTCTGAATCTTTAATTTTATAATTTTTCAGACCAAACCCTTCTGCGTACATCTCAGCAACTGCCTCAGATGCGGTGTGGTACATTTCGTCTGTATACATATCCTCGCTTCCGCGAACATACATGAAGTTCTTAACCTCTCCATCCAGTTCATACTTACCATAGACTATGTCATCAAGACCAAATGCATCATAAGAAATGCGTATAGAACCTTTATCAAGCTTCGCATCTGGGATATTCTTTTCCAGCCACCTAGTTACTTCAGCCTTACCATCTTTTTCGAACTTCGCGATATCCTCATCCGTGTACCACTTAGGCATACAACCTGTCAGACTTAGCAGCATTGCAATGATAAGCAAAGCTGCAATTAGTTCTCTTTTAATAAATCGTTTTCCCTCTTTAATCATAATAACCTTTAACCCTTGAATACTTTTATAACCTTTTATAACTCTTTATAACTTTTTATAACTTTTG
>CACYQC010000222.1 GCA_902776395.1 uncultured Lachnospiraceae bacterium | reverse complement strand
GTGCCCCTTATGATAAATAAGGGGCACTGCCTATTCATTTCATCTTTATATACGACTTCTGCTCAATCTATTATTTCCCAATAACCTTTATGCGTAGTCCCCACTCTCCTTATTATCTTTTCATCCTTTAATCGCTTAACATAATACTTTACCCTATCCCGCTTCCAATCAAGCTGTTCTGCAATCTGCTTTTGAGAATACTCGGGATGCTCCCTTATTACTGCTAAAACCAATTCGGATAACTCAGTTTGGGTAGGAGTTTGGGTAGGAGTTTGGGTAGGAGTTTGGGTAGTCTTCCCTGCAAAGAATGTGATCATAAAGTCCTCATGATGAATAAGATACTCCGGCTGTGGATTTTTTGATGCTTCACATGATTCCTTTATCTTTTCAATTCCACGTCCCCATGATTCAATATATCCTGCACGATAGAATGTACTTGCTATCAATGGATTATAAGGTCTGGATTTGTGGGGCTTCATAAGATTCTCAACTGTCCAGTCCTCTGGGAATACGCAATCATTGGCTATCATTATCTTATCATCGTATACCCTGATCTGTATAGGCGTAAGGGTTGCGTAATTCTTATGAGCAATGGCATTCAATACCGCTTCTCTCAAGCCTTCCTTCGGATACGGATATGTCTCTACCCTTGTTATATTATCGTAGGATATAATACCCTTAAGGTATTTCAGGTATATAAGGTCGATAACATTGTCAGCCTGCGAGATTAGCGAGCCATGAACTTCGTCCTGATATACTATGTCGGAATCAGACTTAAAATAACCGATCTTAATAAAAGAACCCGGTATCCACTTTTCAGGCTTATGATGAAACAATAGTATCGCTGCTCTTGTAGGAATATCATTATTAAGAAGATTAAGATTATCGAGAAGCTGCGGATTGTCCACACTTAACGCTTTAGAATCCATACGCTGACTGCGTTCAGCCTGTTCTCTGAATATATCAAAGCTGTCATGTCTGAAGTCTTCAGGCTTTATACCGTCTATCGGAACACTATCCCATGTAATGCCTGTTTTTTTCAATAAGAATTGATTAAGTGCAGGTCCGACTAACTGCTGTTTTGTGCTTCCCGATCTATAGTGGTACTCACCATGATAGCTGACAGGATAAGGATTGGCACTGACAATTATCTCAATATAGTCCTTTCCGCCTTTATTATGCAAATTAACATCTGCTACTATTCCAAGAGCATTTACTATTTTGTTTGGAATATCTTCTAACAGCTTTTTACTCTTTTCTACTCCGACAACCTCGCCGTCATCATTCATACCTATATATATTTTACCGCCCTGTGCGTTTGCAAAGCCACATATCCATTTAAGATATTCATCACGCCATGACTCTTTCCATTCTATATTCTGGCTTTCAGACATTATGCTCGCACTCCTTTAACTAATTTAATCTATGTAAACCGAATGGCAGTATTACCTTTATTATTGCCACTTATCCACCACAAAATGATTATGATACAATATTATTGTATCATAATCCAGTATTCTTTTCAAGTTAAATTATGTTTATAAATTATTTAACCCATTCCATCCCACACAGAACTGCTCATACTCCATATTAAGCGTTATATTTATCTTATATCCTTTGCCTATCTCAATTCGGCTTATGACCTGAGATATTATCATTTTCTTCTGTTCTATAGTAGCCATCCGAAATTCCTCTGCCCAGCCTTTGAACATATCATACATTGGACGAACCTTTTCCATCGAAGCCTTCTTTTGCTCCATTTCATTGCCTATCTTCTCAAGCTGTTGGTTTATTGCGGTTATTCTCTGCTGAACAGTTGTCATTGCAGCAGATAATTGCTCCGGAGAGTAGAAGCTTTCCCCTATCAATGTGTTGGCGATTTCCTCATTCAGCTTATCATATTGTTTCTGGTATTTCTTCAGTTCAGTGCCAAGCTTGGTCTGTTTCGCCCTGCATTTCTGCATTTCCTTGTTATATTCCTTTCTGAGCTCGGCTTCATCGGGAGCGTCGCTTATTTTTGAGAATATCGATGCAACTACCTCAATGACCGCCTTGTCCACTTTTTCGGCTGAGTAAACCGACTGTCCATCGCAGTCGCATAATTTTCTGCTCCTATGGTAGCATATGTATCTGAGGTAGTGTTTTTCCTTAACTTCTCCTGTCGATTTTAATTTGAGAAATATTTGGTGTACTGACTACAATCATTTCGACGATAATTGTAGATAACGGTATCAGAAACGATGGAAGTGACATTTTAAACGGAAGAGCTGTATCGTAAGTGCTTTTCTTTTTAGCATTTATAGATAATAAAACTAAAACGACAAAGAACTGTAGTATTTTATCAATAAATAGTCCCAACACATTTGAATAACCATATTTATCAAATATGCTCATATACGGAGTAAATGTTAGGGCTGTCACAAGAATTTCAACAATCAATAATATGATATAAATGTATAATGATGCAACACACCGCCTTTTATAGTCGCCTTTATAAAATATAGATATTCCTATAAAACATATAAT
>CACYQC010000221.1 GCA_902776395.1 uncultured Lachnospiraceae bacterium | reverse complement strand
AAAATGCCTGTTCTTATTGCAAAATGCACCATATACAGAGTAAATGTCCTTTGTCATATTCTGTATCATTATCTTTGCCTTCTTCGACTTGTCACTGTTTGATAACTTCCGTTCGTCACTTAAGAGTATCTGATAGCCTATAACATCCTCTGTAGTTAAAAATTTCAACCTGTCCTTTTCTGACTTAAAGGCTTTAGGCAAAATTTCCTCCATGTTGTCTTCAAGATATGTATAAATCACAGATACAGAAATCTGCAGCCTCCTTGTCTTGAAAAACTCTATATTGTAATATAATGCAAGCTCCGGTAGTAAGTATTTCTTTGCTCTTAAATATGCTTCGTTAAGAATATTCGGAAAATTTCTCAACAACTCCCTTTGCTTCTCCTGTAACTCCTCATATACCTCCTCAGTACAGTTGAACAGGTCATAATGCGGAAGTATGTTCTCCTTATATGCCGTGTCTTGCAATATGTGAAGGCATGTCGCCTTTGCCTTTGAAGATAAGACTATCCAATCCCTTAAATCTTCAATGTCTATTAGTTCTGACTCTACCTCTAAAAGAGAAAAATAATCAGGATTGTCCTCGGCAAATAAGGTATTATGCTTTACTATACGGTCTAATTCCCTGAAATGAACATTTTCACTACTATCCTGCCAATGCCTTAAAATAGTATACTGTGAATCACTGTCCGCTAAATACTTACTATCATTGTAGGCATAAAATTCCTGCAATAATTTGGTATAACTATCTTTATCAGACTCGTATCTGTGCCTTGACGAATTACTATAGCTGTGACTCCTGGCATTACCAGAAAATCGCTTATGGCGCTTTGATTTATGCGAAACAGATGAATCAAATGAGACAGATGATATAGCTGATTTTCTGGTATGTGAACCATGTGAACCAGAATTATTAAAATTGGTAGACAAACAACATTCCCCCCTTCGTCTCCTATATATTTATTATACTAAATTGGATATTCTTAAAAAATCTACAGTATTAGAAAACACTATTCATATACCAAAAAATGAGAACCCCCATAAGGGATTCTCATCTAATACAAACTTTTCAGTATTAATTCTTTCACTGGTCCATAATAACTCCGCCAATCTGCTCATAACCACCGAACAATTCCTCATACTCATCTCTTGTATAATCCATGCGTGATGGGTCCTCTTCAAGTTCCTCGGCTGTCCATGGATTTGCCTGATGCACAAGCTTATCATTAAAGTCCGTATAATACTCCCATGAGTTTTTAGCCAGTGATTTAAAAGAATTTCTCACATTCTCTGAATAAGAAGCATATGTGGAATCAATATCAGAATAAACTGCATCAAGATTTGCATAATGCCCATTATAACCAGCAAATTCAGGTGTTGTAGACCGCTGAATATTCACAACAATATCTTGCCAAGCTTCATCCTCAAGCTGTAAAATGTCCACTTCATTCTCTTGAAGTTCTGTATACTGCTGCACACGCTCCTGCACATCTTCTGATGCTGCGAGTGACTCCTGTACCTCTTGTGCCTGTGACTCAACCTCTTTAACTACTTGCTCATCATCAGAATCTACTACTACAAAGTTTTCATAATAAGTTTTATTATCTTCTACAATATCTTCCTCGATTGCCTCTATCGACTCATTAATTACCCTTTGCCTATTAGCCTCTTCTTTTTCCTCTTTCTCCGACTTAATCTCAGCATCAGACTTTGCAGTAAATTTCTCTTTTTCTTCCTCTCTCTTCCTCTCTTCTTCCTGTTCTTTCAGAGCCAACATCTCAGCTTCAGCGGCAGCTCTTGATGCCGCTATTGATTCATTATATTCTTCTGCTGTTTGCTTCTTCTTTCCACAAGCACTGAACGAAAGTGCTGAGACTACAGATAACGTGATTATTAAATATTTCAATAATTTTTTTTTCATAATTATTTGATTTCTCCTTCTTTTAGAAATAAATGCAATATCTATTAAGGATAGTTTTTTGGATAAATTTTAATGACTGATGGCAGTAATCTTTAGTTAAGGTCTATCCTCTTCCGGAATTTCCTCAATATCTATCGGGTCAAACTCTTCACCTGCTGCCTCTCTTTTTGCTAATTCAGCTTCCTCTGCAGCTTCTTCCTCGGCATCTTCCCTCTCCTCTTCTTCATCTATCCTTGTCTGATTCTTAATACCATAAACCTTAACCAGCTCTTGCTCTCTATTGATTGCTCCATTAAAAGATATATTAGCTACATCATTCGGATTTAACTCATCTATTGTACCAGTTACTATAGATTTATCTATTGTATATGTTCTTGCCTCATACCCTGCATCTTCTGGGACATCTTCGGTAAAATACATGATATTATTCTCTGTCTTCTTATAAATTAGCCGAATCTCATTCTCTTCATCTGAGTTAAGGTATTCTTCATAATAAGCCTCATCCTCAGAAACCATAGATTCATATTCCTCCTGAGCCATCGACTCCTCAATTTCTGCAGCTGTCCTTGTGTCCTCCGTTTCCTGTACTACCTCATTATTAGTACCTGCACCATTTGTATCAGTATTTGAACCTCTGCCTTCAGAAGCGTTGCTCTCACGCTCTGCCTGAATATCAAACTCAACTGCATATGG
>CACYQC010000220.1 GCA_902776395.1 uncultured Lachnospiraceae bacterium | reverse complement strand
ATCGGTTTTATGTAAAAGTGCAGGAATATAGTACCAATAGTTGTCCATATCAGCTCTTTTTTCTATTATATCCAGCACTTTGTTTTTTGAATTGATATCTTCTATTGTAACTGGCGATTCTTTCCATTTTGTTATAACTTCCATTTCATAAATGTTATTAGATTTATCAATTAAATTTTTAAATCTGTATATTAAGTCCAATGAAGCATTTGTTAATTTATCATCATGAGCTGCGAATTGTGAAATTATTCGTGGTGCTGTGTTTTCACCATATTTGTTTGCATATTCTGACACTCTTTGTCCTGTTTTATCTGAGTTAAAACGGCTCATTAATAAAGCCTGTTGAGGTGTAGTTCTGTCTAACAATTTTCTGTTTAAGATATTTTCTGCACATTTCTTATCAATACTGTATGTGCTGCTCTTGAGAGTGTTAATATCAAGTCCTTTTTGTATGCAAAGTCCCCATACTTTAGCAATTAAAGGTTCTTTCGTGAAGTTTCCCTGCAAAAGTCTTAATAAATACTGATAATCATCTTCCTTCATTGTTAAATTTTTTATAAATTTCAAAAACTCTAATTTTGTAATTTTGAGTTCTTCACTGCTTTCGTGTATTATGTTTAGTATTTCAATCTTCTTAGGGTGTTTTTTTAAAATGCTTTGTGCTTCTTTTTCTGCCTCTGAAATTGTTTTTACAAAAGCATCCTGCGCATCATTTATGATTTTATTTCCGTTATCAAGTATTCCGCCTAATAATTCTTTCCCTTTTGCTTCATTTACTTCTTTTGCAAGTTTTAATGAATTCTGCATAATAGGATTTTGGGCGAATTTGGGTTGAAAATTCTTGTTCTGGGGGATACTGTATATTTTCATAACAAAACCACTTCCCATAATAATGTTTATCCAATCACAAACCTAACCAGATAATAAATAATCGGTGCTGTAAATATCATACTATCAAATCTATCCAGCACACCACCGTGGCCTGGTATCAGTTTGCCATAGTCCTTTATATCGTTGTTTCGTTTGATTGCAGATGCAGCGAGGTCTCCGATAACAGCTGGGATAGCACCAAGTGCACATACAGCAAATAAAGCTAGATGAGGATGTACGAGTTCTGGAATCTGTGCCTTCAGCAAGAATGCATACAGTGCTCCAAGCGCTCCAGCTCCGAGTATTCCACCTATCAGTCCCTCGATGCTCTTCTTAGGGCTAAGCTTTGGTGACATCTTGTGCTTACCAAAGAGAACTCCAACACAGTAAGCAAGGGTGTCATTTCCCCATGAGCATAGGAATATCAGAACGACAAAGTATCCACCGTTCTTCATTTCTCTTATTCTGAATACGTATGACAGCATTACGCTAACATAGAAGAAGGACATAAATGCCGCCATTATCTCTCTATCGTGATACTTTGGAAATCTAATAACATATACCGCTAGTATAGCAAGCAGATATGTGATCATAACCGGCATAGCAAGTCCTACCAAACTGAAGCCATTTACCATGATTCCGCCCAGTATAAGAACCGTATAATATAAAACCGTCCAGATATATGCAAATATACCTGGAGATCTTTTTTCTATTCCGTAGACCCTGCATAGCTCGAAGACACCCACAAGAGAAAGAGCCATTGTCACAACTCCTGTTAGTGGTCCGCCTACCCAAAGTACGGCAAATGCTATTATGATTAATGCTATTCCGCTAAATAATCTAGTCCAAAACATACTATACCCCGCCAAATCTTCTGTCTCTGCCATTATAGTAATCTATAGCCTTACGAAGTGCTTCTTTATCAAAGTCTGGCCACAGAGTGTCGCAAAAATAGAATTCAGAATATGATATCTGCCAAGGAAGAAAGTTGGATATTCTGATCTCACCACTTGTTCTGATTAGAAGATCTGGATCAGGAATACCAGCAGTATCAAGCTTAGAAGAGATATACTCTTCTGTTATATCTTCGCTACTAATAGTTCCCGCCTTCACCTCGTCAGCTATCTTACGAACAGCTCTGGTTATCTCATCTCTGCCGCCATAATTAAGAGCCACATTAAACTGTATACCAGTATTATCCTTTGTGGCCTCTTCTAGTCTATTAATGGCCTCGATAATGTCCTTATCAAGTCTAGACCTCTCACCGATTATGCGAACGCGCATATTATTCTTCTCGGCTTTATCTATAGACTTCTTCAGGAAGTCTCTAAGGATAGTCATTATTCCTGTAACCTCTTCAACAGAGCGTTTCCAGTTTTCAGTTGAAAATGCATATACAGTGAGATACTTGATTCCCAGATCCCATGCATCTTCGATGACTCTCTCTAGATTGTCTGCCCCGACCTTGTGGCCGTAGTTTCTTGGCATATGTTTACTCTTAGCCCATCTGCCGTTACCATCTAGAATGATGGCAACGTGTTGTGGGATTTTATATTCTTCACTCATGATTTTCCTTCTCAGATCCTTCACTACGTTCAGGATGACATTTTTTATTAGACAGTAAGGATTTCCTTAGTCTTAGCATCTACAAGCTTATCAATCTCAGCGATGAACTTGTCTGTAGCCTTCTGGATATCCTCTTCCTCTCCAGCAAGCTCGTCATCAGAAAGCTCTCCTGCCTTGTTCTGCTT
>CACYQC010000219.1 GCA_902776395.1 uncultured Lachnospiraceae bacterium | reverse complement strand
CTCAAACTTCTGTCTATTATCATTTGTAAGACTTGTTGAATTATAAGAAGCAAATCCATTTACCTTATCTATCAGTTCGTTTACATTTACGTTTGTACTCGAAAGGATAAGAGCTATACTTCCGTAATAATCAGCGAGCTCGCCGTAATCTTCATCCTTTGTATCAACCATGTTGAAGTACTTAGCAGCCGCACTATAGTCTCCTACTTCATTGAAGTATGTCAGACCCATCTTATAGAGGACTTCGCTATTCTTATCAACCTTTGCATATCCGTTCTTGATACGGTTGGCTACGACATTGAGTCCGTCCTCAAGTGCCAGCTCATCAGGATTATCAAGATCCTTGCTAGCATCGATATATACATCGATGAACTTTACATATGCTTCAGCGTCTTCACCATTTAGCTCGAAGGCCTGTCGGTATTTGTTCGCCGCGCTCAAATAATTTCCATCTGTCTTGTAATCATTTCCACTCTCGATATATGCAGCGTAGTTTTCTGCATTTATCTTGTTCATTCCTGAACGTCCAACTAATGAAATGATTAAGAATACAACAGCAAGACCAACCATAGTACCAAACATGGTCACTCTCTTCTTGTTTGCATTCTTGTAATCATCATCAAGCTCTGTATAATGCTCCAGAGCATATATAAGCTCTGAACAAGATTGATATCTTTCATTAGGATTAGGTTTGGTACATTTCAGAATGATCTGCTCCAAACCAGTTGAAAGCATCGGATTAACCTGTCTAATAGGTACCATCTCATATGGTGGTTCCTGAGGGTTCTTTCCTGTAACCATGTGATACAAGGTAGCACCGAGGTTATAGATATCTGTTCTGGCATCTGTCTTGTAGATACCACGTCCCTGTGCATCACCAAACTGCTCAGGCGCTGCATATCCTCTAGTACCAAGAGCAGTTGTATCTGCATTGTTCTCGATATCATAGGTCTTAGCAGTACCGAAGTCGATCAGCTTAACACCGCCGTCTGGCTTCAACATTACGTTAGATGGCTTCATATCACGGTAAATGATAGGAGGATTCATGGAGTGCAAATACTCCAGCGCTGATGCCAGCTCAAGTCCCCATTCAATAACCTGATCCTGGGAGAAGCTCTCAACCTCTCTAAGCTTATCTGCTAAGTTCTCACCTTCTATGAAGTCCATAACTACGCAGATTGTTCCATCATGCTTAACGATATCTATGATTCTTGGTATAACAGGATGATCTACATCCTTAAGGATATTAGCCTCACGCTCTAGTCCCTTCAGCAGAACCTCTGCACTCTTAGAGCCATCGTTCTTAATTTCCTTTACCGCAAGCTGCATGTTCATGCGGTTATTACGTGCTAAATAGACGACTGACATTCCTCCCTCGCCAATTCGTCTAAGTATCTCGTATTTTTCGTCTAGTACGGTACCCTCTCTTAACATACTTTTAACTCCATTAGTTAGTCTTTATAGCCGCAACAGTGATGTTATCTGTTTCCTTGCGGTTCTTTACGAGCTCTGTAAGATATACACAGCCATACTTCAGTTCTTCCATGTTGTTTATGCTACCCGGACCAAGCTTCTCCATTATCTCTTGGTCAGATATCTGATGTCTGAATCCATCAGAGCATACAAAATATACAGCATCCTTTTGAACCTTTCCCTTTAGGAAATCAGGAGTTACTGTTGCAGATGCACCTACACACTGCAGAAGTACGCTTCGTCTAGGATCAACCTTAGCCTCAGCTTCTGTCATTCTTCCCGCTGCGACCTCCCTTGCTACAAAGGTCTGATCCTTAGTAAGGATTCTTACATTATCATGCAATTCATATACACGGCTATCTCCTACATGTACTATGTAGAACTCATCCTTATACATGAGGATTGCTGAAACTGTTGTTCCAAGCATGATATTGTTGTCGGAACCATATATTCCAAGCAAACGATTCTCCGTCTGGATAATACTGTTCCAATCATCTCTCAGTCTAAGTGCTGAAAATGAATTATCCAGCACCTGTGTTATAAATTCTTCATCAAACCATCTGCAAAATGCTGTTATAACTTCTTTAGATGCGAGCTCGCCCTTAGCAAGACCACCCATTCCGTCACACACTATTCCAAATGCTACTTGTCCATCAGGAGTATCAACTATTCTGATTGCTACTGAATCCTGATTTGTGCTTTTTCTAATACCTATATCTGTATTATATGTTGCGCCATATTCCATACTACTTAGCTCCTTCTGTTAGGAGGAACACAAAGTCTTCATCCCCGAATTTAATATTCATATCTGACTTGAGAAGAACCTCTCTTCCTGGCTCTAATCTCTCGCCATCTACGAATGTACCATTTGTAGAATCATTATCCTTGAGATAATATTCACCATCTCTGTGAATAACTATTACATGAACTCTACTAATAGCTGTATTATTCTCTATTGAATAATCTGAATGAACCTTGGATTTACCAACCTTGAATTCATCCTTATCAACATATATCTTCTCACCAGTCTTCTGTCTTATGAAATGAGGCTTAAGCTCTACTGGTGCCTCTTCTGCTGGAGCTGGGTCCATACCGATAATATCATCTATTGAAACCATGTCCTGTGCAGGTGCCTCTGGAGCTGCTGGA
>CACYQC010000218.1 GCA_902776395.1 uncultured Lachnospiraceae bacterium | reverse complement strand
TGCTCAGAGAGAGTTTGACGACAAGATGTATATGAAAGCCGTAGCTAATAATGCCGTTAGAAGGGCTAAAGAAAAGTGAGGTAGTGATGGGAAGATATTACGATGATACAGTCTTTCACGCCGACACGTATGACGACTATGTAGCTCACCATGGAATCTTGGGTATGAAGTGGGGAGTTAGACGTTATCAGAACAAAGATGGCTCTCTTACTCCTAAGGGCAAAGCTAGATATAAGCTTGGCAAGAATGGTGAACTTGTAAAGCTCACGCATAAGGAAAAGAAAGCCAGAAAGAAACAGCTCGAGATTCTTAATAGGGCTAGAGTAGCAGCTAAGCAGAAGCAGTTAGAGGCTGATCAAATTAGAAAGATTGTTTCGAGTGGCTCAGCTGCTGATGTGTATAATAATCGAAGACGTATGTCTCCCGAACAGATTGCAGAGGCCTATAATAGACTTTCCAGCGATCAAAAACTTGCACAATTGGTTCAAAGCGAAAGAGCTTTGCAGCCAAAGAAAACAAGTGGCGTTGACAAGGTCATTAATACTGTGGATAAGACCACCAAAGCAATTAACACAGGTGTTGATTTGATTAACGCCATTGGTGGAGCGAAGAAGTTAATGCAAGGTAATGACCCAACTGGTGCTAAAGCTTTTGAGAAGGCAAAAACTAGGGCTATTAATACTGGAGATCTATCGGCCATAGACGCATATAAGGCTTCTATGACGCCAGATGATTGGAAAAACTTCAAGAGTGTATATGAGTCACGAAATTGGTACGCAAAGCGAACTGGAGCTAAGATGAGATAAAAGGGGTGATGGACCGACGTGTTAAGTAATACTGCTACCCCGAAATACTACGGTATATTTAGAGATAAGGTCCGATCACATCAGATTCCAGTAAATGAGCTGGTGTCTATGGAGATGAACCGAATCGATGATCTTATCCGAAATCCAAATGTTTACTATGATGGAGATGTTGTAGAAGGATGGATTAAATTCTGCGAGAATGAATTAACTCTTACAGATGGTTCTCCACTGCATCTCCTAGAGTCATTCAAAGTATGGGGAGAAGAGATATTTGGATGGTATTACTTCGTAGAAAGAAGCGTACCAGAGGTATCTCCAGACGGAAGAAGCGTTCGATACGTTAACAGACGTATTAAAAAGCGTCTTGTTAACAAACAGTACCTTATTGTCGGTCGAGGCGCTGCCAAATCCCTATATGATACGTGTGTCCAGGCATATTACTTAATCGTAGATCCAGATACAACTCAGCAGGTAACAACTGCACCAACCATGGACCAGGCAGATGAGGTATTATATCCTTTCAGAACTGCTATTACAAAAGCAAGAGGAGACGTATTCAAGTTCCTAACAGAAGGAAGTTTACAAAATACAACTGGTTCAAAGATGAACCGAATGAAACTTGCTTCCACGAAGAAGGGTATTGAAAACTTTATAACAGGTTCTATCCTAAAGATTAGACCTATGAGTATCGATAAGCTTCAAGGTCTTAGATGTAAGTGCGCAACTGTTGATGAATGGCTATCTGGCGATACTAGACAAGATGTAATCAGTGCACTCGAGCAGTCAGCTTCTAAGAACTTAGATGACTGGCTGATTGTTGCAACATCTTCTGAGGGTACAGTTCGTAATGGCCCTGGAGACACAATTAAGCTTGAGCTAATGGATATTCTAAAAGGTGAGTATCCGAATCCACACGTATCAATTTGGTGGTATAGGCTTGATGATATTTCAGAGGATGGTATGGAACCTGTAAGGACTATAGCGGACATATTCAGTCTTTATGATATTTCTACGGAGATCATAGCTGCAAGTGTACGCAGTCCCGGGCATGTGACGCAGGCTGCGCTGGCAGGTGCGGACATAGCTACGGTTCCTTACAAGGTGATCCTTCAGATGCTAAAACATCCTCTGACTGACCAGGGGATTGAGAAGTTTAGGAAAGATTACGAAGCAGCCTTTGGAGAATAGCTTAACCGCACTGAAAAAAATTTTAAAGAGAGACATATTAGTATTAATGGTATATTAATAAATTGTCTCTTTATTTTTTTACCTATTATCATAGAGGAGATCGGGTTATGAAAGACGAGATGAACAGGCTTGTGATACCGGAAGGGACAAGACAGATTCAGGATTTTGAATATAGTGAGCACAGGGAGATTATAAGTGCCGACTTTCCTCGAAGTCTCGAAAAAATAGGAGCACATGCGTTTTATAATTGCAGAAGTCTTTCTGAAATAAGATTTGCAACTTCCGGAACAGATATAGGAAATGGTGCATTTAAGAACTGCAGCCGTCTAAAACAAATCTCTATTGAAAAAAATACGGATGACTTAAAGTTATTAAAAGCTATTCTTGTGGATATAAATCAGGAAACGGAGGTAGAACTTTTATATCCTGACGGGTATGCAAAGGTGGTGTTTCCTTATTACATAGACAATTACGAAGAAAACACCCCGGCAAGAATAGTAATGCACATTTCCGAGGGTGCGGGAACTATGTACAGAGAGTGTATATATTCCGGCGATCTTGATTTTAAAGCCTATGACGCCCTGTTTACCAAAGAAATCAATCTGGACATATATGATTCGGCTGTCGCCATA
>CACYQC010000217.1 GCA_902776395.1 uncultured Lachnospiraceae bacterium | reverse complement strand
ATATGGAGTTGGGGTTGAGGATTTTAAGAATCCGGTTATAGATTTCAATCGTAATAACACTTATATTCAGAGTACAGGAATCAATCAGGATTTCGGAATCTATGATTCCACAGATGCACTTCTTAAAGAGCATCATCAGGAAATGGGATTTATCAAGAAGCTTGCCTTTAGGTATTATGGCAGACATATGATGAATCGAAATGTGAAAAGGATTAGAGGTGGTTTTTGACATGAAAAACTATGTTAAAATGAAAAACTATGTTAAAGATAGTCAGAAACTTCCAATGTTTGGAGTGGGTCCTTATCTCGTCGGAAGTTTAGGGGTTCTTACATTGGCTGGTATGCTGCTTTCTGGAAATATACTAAAATCTGGAATGCTGGGTGGATTATGGGTTATAATATTCAGAGTTATTGGAACTCTTATTTTATTATCAGGACTGGCTATCTGGTTTATAGGGGCTATGAAATCTGATATGGACGACAGCATTATCGAGAACAGACTTCAAACAGGTGGTATATATGCCTGGGTAAGAAATCCAATGTATAGTGGCGTGTGGTATACAATCATAGGAATAGGACTGATGTGTCATAATTGGTGGCTTATAGTAATCCAGATTATCAACTGGGGGATTATGACCATAGTTTTGAAGAATACAGAAGAGAAGTGGCTTGAAAATCTGTACGGAGAGGAGTATATGGAATATAAGTCACAGGTGAACAGATGTATTATGTGGTTCCCAAGAAAGAAATAATACATTTGGAGTGAATGACACGGTATATGGATATAATTAATATGACAGAAGGGTGGAAATGATATTGAATAACAAGATGACAGTAATAGTAGATAATACACCATATAATGGTTTAAGTGGTGAGTGGGGCCTGTCTATTCTAGTGGAACATGATGGAAAGAATATCCTGGTAGATGCAGGTGCATCAGACCTTTTTGTCGAGAATATGAAAGCTTTGGGTAAAAATATAGCTGATGTGGATTACGGAGTCCTGAGTCACGCACATTATGATCATGCAAATGGTATACCGAGATTTTTCGAAGAGAATAAAAAGGCAAAGTTCTATCTGAGAGAAACTACTGCCGAAAACTGTTATGCTAAGAAATTCATTTTCAGAAAATATATAGGAATTCCGAAGAAGATGACCAAGAATTATTCGGATAGGATAGAGTATGTATCAGGTGACTATAAGCTCTGTGAGGGCGCATATCTTATACCTCATAAGACTCCTGGCCTTGAAAGAATAGGCCAGAGAGAAATGATGTATCAAAAGACAAAGGATGGTTGGAAACCTGACAACTTCTCACATGAGCAGAGTCTTGTTTTTGAAACATATAAAGGGCTCGTGATAATCAATAGCTGCTCTCACGGAGGAGCTGTCAATATAATAAATGAGGTGAAGCAGACATTTCCGGATAAACATATCTATGGCTTGATCGGCGGTTTCCATCTTTTTAATAAGTCCGAAGAAGAAGTAAGAAATGTAGCTCGAAATATCCTGGATACAGGAATCGATTATGTATGCACTGGCCACTGTACTAAGGACAGAGCCTATGGAATAATGAAAGAGATATTAGGTGACAGACTCCAGCAGCTTCGTGTTGGTCTTATAGTGGAATTTTGACACGGCATATAGGAGCGGTCATTCCAAGATAAGTTATCATCTCGCCGTAGTATCTGAATTTCAATATTATAAGCAAAACACATTGACAAACATCTATGTATGATGTATATTACAACATATAGATAAATATCAATGTGAGGTGAACGATATGAAAGAAATGGATGTAGCTTTAGTTTGTAAGGCACTTGGAGATTCTAATAGGCTCGAGATAGTAAAGATGATCTCAGATGGAGAAAAATGTGGATGTAAGATTCTGGAGAAGTTCAGTATCACTCAGCCAACACTTTCTCATCACATGAAGATTCTTGTGGAGTCAGGGCTTGTGAATGACAGGAAGGAAGGCAAGTGGCATTATTATTCAGTTAATAAAGAGGTTATGACTGAGTTCTGTATATTTATCCGTAGTCTTTGCAAGGGTGCAACGGAGAATGAATCTACAAAAAAATGCTGCTAAATAGGTATAATGAACAGGAGTTAATGAAAATGGATGAAATGATGAGTTTTAAGGATAAGGTTTACATAATCTCTGGCTCTGCATCAGGTATTGGAAAAAGCTGTTCTGAAATGCTTATCCAATCAGAAGCCATTGTAATAGGGATTGATAAACAAGAGAGTAGTGAAGTAAGTCCGTTATATACCCATTATCAGGTTGACATAACTAATGAAAATGATATTGAAAATGTTGTAAATGAAGTTGTAGAAAAGTTTGGAAGAATAGATGGACTTGTTAATGCGGCAGGAAGATGGGGAAATAGTAAGCCTTTTTATGAAATAGAAACTGCTGATTGGGAGAATGTTCTCTCAGTCAATCTATCTGGAATGTTTGTACTATCGAAATATGTATCTCGTGTGATGATTCCGCAGAAGCATGGAAAAATAGTGAATATCAGTTGTATAAGATCTTCGATATTCAGAAACAATATGACTGATTATGCAGCTTCAAAGGGTGGTGTTACGGCGCTTACTTCAGCTATGGCACTGGATCTGGCTCCTTATAATATACAGGTAAATTCAGTGGCTCCCGGATTTACATATACCGGAATGACAAAGGCATCCTTTGATAATGAAGAAGTGAGAATGCAGTCTGAAGCGCTCATTCCTGAAGGAAGAATTGGAATGCCGGAGGATATTTCAAAGGTTGTAATGTTCCTGCTATCCGATATGGCTGACTACATTAATGGAACTTGTGTATTTGCAGATGGTGGATATCATATTCAGAAATAAGTACATTTAATCTTTG
>CACYQC010000216.1 GCA_902776395.1 uncultured Lachnospiraceae bacterium | reverse complement strand
ATAATAATATTACCAAGAGCACTAGACAGGCCCTCAAAGAGGTCTTTGGTGACCAGATATATGACGATATAGACGAGATTCATAAGGGCAAAATGGAGGACCGTAAGGTTAATATTCATCATGCCCGTGGATATAATCAGCTTCTTAAAAAGGAAGAGGTTATAGAGATAGATTTTGCTGGTTCAGGTTTTAGAGAAAACCGCCGTGAATATTTAGGTGAACATGGTAAGGCCTTTACAGATAAAACTATAAGTGATGAAAACACTATCACAAGACAATATGGTACTAAGGTTAAGAAGAAGAATTCTAATAGCTATTTCTCTCATCTTCGTTCCAAAGATACAACCGTTGAGTTTGAAGATGGAACTAAGATGACGAAGACAAGATTTAGTATAGCTGGACCAACACCTGATCTTTGGATAAAACCAGGTGCTCTTAATGTCGGTGAGTATAGTATAGAAAACACAAGAGGTTATGGTAGAGATTTCGTTGCAGATTTCCTAAAGCCTATTTTCGAGAGGTGGATGGCTGGCGAAGAACCACATGATGTTCATATCGATGTTTCAGGACATAGTAGAGGTGGAGTAGCTGCTGGTGAAAGCGTTAAGCTGATGCAGAAATGGGTAAAGGACTACATAATTAAGAATCCTGAGGCTAAAGGTTTTGATGAGTATGTGCAGTATGATCTTCTTCTGAGAGACCCTGTTGCAGGTGTAGGAACTAACGTATTCCATGGTAGTAACGATTTAAGAGAATGCAAGAATCTGAATACAACACTTTTCTGTTCCATGGCTCAGGAACATACTAATTTTGCATTTCCACTTCAATATGTAAGAGGTGCAAAGAGAATCATTATTGGAACAACGGAGCATAGTGTTGAACTTGGTAATATAGACACAACTCAGTTTAATCAGGTAGGAGATGGAAAAGCTCATCAGGCAGGACTTTATGATGCAGAGACAGGAGAATACTATCGTAGAAGTGGTATAAATGAACTTCCTGATGGTGTTTATATAGCTGATGATAGATTTAATCTGATCCGCGTAACCAGCTATAGCCAGATAGGTAAGGTAATAGCTGCTGTTTATGGAGAAGAGACTCCACAGGGAAGAGTTGAAAATATTCACAAGATGGTAAGAGACTGGTTCCTGGATAATTCTCTTAAGATGAGTTTTACAGATGAAAGGGCACATAAGAAGGCAAGGACTGAAAACACGAAAAATGAGGATAGGATTCTGAATCATAGTAATTCCAGACTCAGAAATGTAAAGAATGCGATACTTGCCCTTCGTAATCTGAAGAATAATAAAAATGCTACAAAAGAAATGATGGTAAAACAGAACAATGTTCTTATTGCGGCCTGTCGTGAATATATGGAGAAAACAACTATTCCTAATGAAGGGGATAGTGAGTACAGAATGAATCTGGTAAGTGATGTTCTATCATACACGATGAAGGAGACAAATTATCTTAAGCTTCAGATCCAGAAACAGAAAATGCCAAATGCTGTAATTCCTCTAGATGAAAAGATTAAAAAGCATAAGGAAAGACTTGAAAATAAAGAAGGTGCTCTGGAAAGAAAGATTATGAATGAAAATGTTCGTCTAGCGAAGGAAGAGGGCATCCTAGACCTTATGGAATCTACTGCTAAAACTTGTAAGAGTATAATAGAAAACCTAAAGGATACTAGAAAGGGTAAGTCTAACAGCGTTGAGTATAATAGCATGATGCGTGCTCTAAAGATAGGTATGAAGCTGGGCAAGAATACAAGCATAAACGATTTCAGAATGGTTCTGAATCAACTTCAGACAACCGCTGATGTATATTCATATACCCATGATTTACTTATTGGACCAATTACGGATGACGGAATTGCCAGAATTAATTCAGCTAGATATCTTTCTTCGTTTTCTCGCTATGTAAAGAGAATGGAAGCAGAAAAATCTAAATATCTTCCTGATAAGCAGCTTAAAATGAAGGAGAGATTAAAAACGAGAACTCTCCACATAGAAGAATTAAAAGTTAAAAATGATATGGTCAAGCTTAAGGCTGCGGAAAATGATAATGATATGTATGTACCAGAAGGTGTCAAAATAGACATTGATCAAAAGGTAGTTGAACCTAAAAAGCCAGCTAATAATAAGGCCATAAAGAAATAATAAAAACTATATCAATTGATTATATTAAATGGAGGGTGCTGATGGAAAGAATATTTATCAATGATGACTGGAAATTCAGTGAGAATTTCAGTGAGGATATTCTAGGTAGAGATTATGCAGATTCATCTATGAAAGATGTACGTATACCACATACCGTAAAGGAATTACCTTATCATTATTGTGATGAGAAGGACTACCAGATGGTTAGTGGTTATAGAAGAATTCTGAAGGCTCCTAAGAAGTGGGAGGGTAAGAAGATACTTCTGACCTTTGAAGGCGTTGCCCATGATGCAACTGTATATGTTAACAATGTTAAGGTTGCAGAGCATCACACGGGATATACTGCATTTACTGCAGATATCTCAGCAGCGCTTAAAATAGGCGAGGATAATGTTATCGCTGTTAAATGTGATAGCAGGGAGAGTCTAAACATTCCTCCATTTGGTTTTGTTATAGACTATATGACTTATGGTGG
>CACYQC010000215.1 GCA_902776395.1 uncultured Lachnospiraceae bacterium | reverse complement strand
CAACAAACGATTTGAGGATGTGGACAATGAATAACGGAATGGTAGCATTGAAAGGGTATAACAAGTATGTGGTGGACTTGCAACAGGAGTTGCTACACTTGCAAAGATGCTTAATCCATCTATCAAGGTTATCGGTGTTGAGCCTGCAGGAGCAGCTTGTATGAAGGCTTCTCTAGAAAAGGGCGAGGTTACTACTCTTGAAAATGTTAATACAATAGCAGATGGTACAGCTGTTAAGACACCAGGTGAAAAGATATTCCCTTATATTAAGGAAAATATCGATGAGATAATTACTGTTGAGGATAGTGAGCTTATAGTTACCTTCCTTGATATGATTGAGAATCACAAGATGATTGCTGAAAACTCAGGTCTTCTGACAGTTGCAGCACTCAAGCATTTAAAACCTGAAAATAAAAAGGTCGCTGCAATTATATCTGGTGGAAATATGGATGTGATCACACTTTCATCTGTTGTACAGCATGGTCTTATCGCAAGAAGTCGTATATTTACTGTATCTGTACTTCTTCCTGATAAGCCAGGTGAGCTAGTTAAGGTTTCACAGCTTATAGCTGAGCTTCAGGGTAATATCATCGAGCTTGAGCATAATCAGTTTGTATCACTTAATAGAAATGCAGCAGTTGAGCTTGTAATCACAATTGAGGCATTTGGTCCTGAACATAAAGAAAACATTATGAAGGTTCTGGAAGAAAAGGGTTATAGACCTAAGGATAAGAGTCCAAAGGCGGTACTTTAATGAAGCTAATGACAATAGCTAGTGGTAGTTCTGGCAATTCGACTTTTGTTGGAACTGACAAAACTTCACTACTCCTGGATACAGGAATAAGTCTTAAAGGGATAAATAATGGTCTTCTGAATGCAGATTTATCTGTAAAGGATATTGATGCTATATTCATTACGCATGAACATATAGACCATATCAAGAGCCTCGGAGTTATTGCGAGAAAATATGATATCCCTATCTATGCTACTTATGGGACGATAGATGGTATACTAACCACACGTTCTTTAGGACAGTTTGATTACAATTTACTGAAGCCTATAAAGAATGATAGTACAACAATAATAGGTGATATTGTAGTAAATACTTGCCCTATATCGCATGATGCAAATGATCCTGTATGTTATAACTTTTTGTCAAACGGTAAGAAAGTATCTGTAGCAACAGATATGGGAGTCTATGATAATATGACTATCGACTTCCTATCTGAAAGCGATGCTGCAGTTATAGAAACAAATCATGATATAAGAATGCTCGAAGCTGGTCCATATCCTTATCCAGTTAAGAAGAGGATAATGGGAGATAGAGGTCACCTTTGTAATGAGGATGGAGCAAAGCTTATTAGAGACATATTGTCAGATCATATCAAATATATTGCTCTTGGGCATTTGTCTGATAAGAATAATTATGCAGAGCTTGCTTTTGAAACTGTAAAAAATGAATTGGAGGATAATCCGTTCTCTGATGATGTAAGAGACTTCGGTTTATGTGTCGCCCCAAGATACGAAGCTGGAGAACTTATAGAAATATAATGGCTTTACTTAAAGCTTTATAAATAGAAAGAGGTAATTAATTATGAATAAGACAATAATCACAGTCGTTGGACAAGATACTGTAGGAATAATTGCTAAGGTTTGTAATTATCTTGCAAGTAACAACATTAATATAAATGATATAACTCAGACAACTATGCAGGGATACTTCAACATGATGATGCTAGTTGATACATCTAATTCACTCAAGAACCATGGCGAACTCGCAGATGAGCTAGCAAGCCTCGGCGAAGAAATCGGAGTACAGATCAAAGCTCAGAAGGAAGAAATCTTCCAGATGATGCACCGCATTTAATTTAATAATGCTTATATTATAAGTTTATTATTTGAGAGGTTAATATTATGATATCACTAGATGAAGTAATTGAAACAAATGAAATGGTTCAACACATGAACTTCGACGTCAGAACCATTACAATGGGTATCTCACTTCTTGACTGTGTTGGTAAGGATGTGCAGGAAACCTGTGACAATATATATAACAAGATCACTGAAAAGGCTAAGAATCTGGTTAAGGTTGGTCAGGAGATAACCTCTATGTACGGTATTCCTATCGTAAATAAGAGAATATCTGTCACACCAATCGCACTTGTTGGTGGATCAGTTTGTAAAACCGTAGATGATTTTGTTGAGATAGCTAAAACACTGGATAAAGCAGCTCACACAATTGGAGTTAATTTCTTAGGTGGATACTCAGCTCTTGTCTCAAAGGGTATGACACCTGCAGATAAGCTTCTTATAGAATCTATACCAAAGGCTCTTGCTGCTACAGAACTTGTTTGTTCCTCTGTAAATTGCGGATCAACAAAAACAGGTATAGATATGGATGCTGTTAGACTTATCGGTGAGAAGATTAAGGAGACAGCTGAACTCACAAAAGATAGAGATAGCTTCGGTACAGCGAAGTTCGTTGTATTCTGTAATGCTCCTGATGACAATCCTTTTATGGCAGGTGCATATCACGGTGTAACTGAAGCTGATACTATAATAAATGTTGGTGTTTCAGGTCCGGGAGTTGTTAAGACAGCCCTTGAACAGGTTAGAGGAGAGAGCTTTGAGGTTCTTTGCGAGACTATCAAGAA
>CACYQC010000214.1 GCA_902776395.1 uncultured Lachnospiraceae bacterium | reverse complement strand
TCCGTTGGGTTGTATTACTACTTGCAAGCGTAGGATACTACTTCACATTTTCGGTGATTAATTTTGTGTTTCCTATTGCGGCGGCAGTTACTACTTACGGAATAGGTCTAGCACTTGGAAAGCTTAGTAACAATAAAAAGGATAAACTAAGTGGACTGAAAGGTGCTGAAAATAAGGAAAAAAAGGCACTGGTCAGAGTTAAGTATCAGAGGCTATCAAGAATAGTCCTTACACTTGGTATACTGGCTCTTTTAGCATGTCTGCTTCATCTGAAGTACTATGGTTTCTTTGCAGAAAATATAAATAAGCTTTTTGGAGGAACGGCGGAATCAGGTGTTATGCCACAGCTAAGTCTAGTGCTTCCTCTAGGTATATCCTTTTATACCATGCAGGCGATTAGCTATATGGTTGATGTTTATTGGGAGAAGATTCCGGCAGAAAAAAATCCATTCAAATTGCTTTTATTCTTGTGTTTCTTTCCAACGATAATAGAGGGACCAATTGCGCTTTACAAAGATATACGAGAAGATCTCTTTGCAGGACATAGCATTATTCCTCAGAATATAATTCGAGGATATACACGCCTTGCTTGGGGCGTAATGAAGAAGCTTGTAATAGCTGATAGACTTGCGCCGGCAGTAACTGTTCTGTTTGATGTTGATAGAGGAACTAAAGGGGCTGAAGTTGTAGCAGCAGCTGTAGTTTATACAATAATGGAATACATGGATTTCTCTGCTTGTATGGACATGGTTATAGGATGTGCCATAATCTTTGGTGTTAAACTTCCGGAGAATTTCCGCCAGCCATTCCTTGCCAGAAATGCATCTGAATTCTGGCGTAGATGGCATATCACACTTGGCGTGTGGTTTAAGACATATATTTTCTATCCAGTATCTATGTCAGGATTAGCTAAGAAGTGGGGTAAATTCGCAAAGGGAAGAGTTAATAAACATATGACAAGGATGGTTGCATCTGCAATGGCATTACTTCCGGTTTGGGTATGCAATGGTCTCTGGCATGGTCCAAAATGGACATATATAGTGTATGGCCTTTTCTATTTTGTGGTGATAGTTTTAGAACTTCTTTTAGAACCAGTAGGAGATAAGATACTGGAACTACTTCACACTTCAAAGGAAAACAAAGTAGTAAATGTTATAAGAATAATAAAGACTTGGATTATCATTTTCTTAGGAGAACTTATATTTAAGGCGGATAACCTCACAGAAGGTATAAGAATGCTGAGAAGTATAGGAGACGGTTTTACTCCTGCTATCCTGTGGAATGGTACAGCACTCAACTGGCGATTAGACGTATATGATTGGCTGGTTGTATTAGTGATGCTTATAGTCGTTTTAGTTGTGAATATTATCAGAGAAAAGGGGATAGATGTGACAGAGGCTCTTATCAAGAAACCTTTGATTCTTAGGTGGGCTCTGGTTCTGTCGCTTCTTCTTGTGATAGCAATATTTGGACTATATGGTCCAGGATTTGAGGAGGTGGATCTAGTTTATGCAGGATTCTAAAAAGACTGAAAAAACAAACTCAAATCTTAAGTACTGGTTAGAAATTTCAGGATTTATCATTGTTCTTCTTGTTTCGCTTAAGGTTCTTTCTTATGCGATGGACCCTATACGCCTAAATATGCCGGGAGCTGTTGCTGATAAGGATATGTATGTAGCATCAGCACTGACAGAGAAGGAGAATTCCATCGATGTTATAATGGCTGGGGACAGTGAAGCAATGATATTCATGTCGAGTAAGATTTTATGGGATGAGGCGGGGATAAACTCTTATGGTTGTTCACAGCCGGCACAGAGAATATGCGAAACATATCTATTTCTCGAAGATATCCTAGAAAAACAAAAGCCGGAAGTTGTTGTGTTAGAAACAAATGTTTTGACACATGACACAACCATTAAGCTTGAAGCGCTTATGACAACTAATGCGCTTATTGATGACCAATTACCAATTCTTAGATATCATAGTCAGTGGCGTATGATGTGGGGGCTGAATCCTGAACGTGAGTATACGGCATTTAGAGGTTTTGATCCTAGAACGGATATCGCTCCTTACTCGGGAGAGGAATATATGTTTCCTACGGAAGAAAAGGTTCAGTTTAATCAGATTACTCAAATATACATTGATAAAATCGTAGCCCTTTGCAAAGAGAAGGATGTTAAACTATTGTTTGTATCTTCTCCATCTGCGAAAAGCATGAACTATCAGAAACATAACGCTATTCAAGCCTATGCTGATGAACATGACATCCCATATCTGGACTTCAATTTAATGAGAGATGAGATAGGACTTGATTGGTCGACTGACACAATGGATGGTGGTGACCATATCAACTACAATGGAACTGTTAAGATAACTAATTATATGATGAAGTATCTTAAAGAAAATTATGACCTTAAGGACTGGCGTGAGGAGTAGCAGTTGTAATAATCCTTTAATTCTAGCTATGTTTGTGGTAGAATGTAGTTTGTAATTTTATGTCCGATTAGGGCAAGTATTTAATTACTTGGAGACTACTATGAAATTCACAAAAATGCATGGCATAGGCAATGATTACGTATATATAAACGCAATAGAAGAGAGAATAGACAATCCGTCCGAACTAGCGATAGCAGTGAGTGACAGACATTTTGGCATAGGCTC
>CACYQC010000213.1 GCA_902776395.1 uncultured Lachnospiraceae bacterium | reverse complement strand
GGAACAGCATCTGTATCCTTAACCATTTTACCCGTCAGCTGAGACATCTGCTTATTAAAAGGTAAGAGAACAATACTCGTTGCGAAGTTAAAGAGGAAATGGAAATTAGCGATATTACCTCTATTAACGACCTTATCCATAATCGGAAGTCCGCCAAACAGATTCGCTGAATATATAACCAGGCAGAAAAGAATCGCTCCAATAATGTTAAATAAAACATAAGTGATAGAAACTCTCTTAGCCTTCTTGTTGGCTCCTATTGCTCCGAGAACGATAGGAGTACATTTACCTAAGTTCTGACCTATTATTATAGGAATCGCAATGGAATAGGTTATTCCACCTGTCGCCGAAAGGGCCTGAAGAATACCAACAGATGCACTAGAACTCTGAATAACCGCTGTAAGAACTAGTCCAATAAGTATACCTATAAATGGATTACTAAAAGATGTAAAAAGCTTCTGGAATCTAGCCGAATCCTTAAGTGGTGCAAATACCTCTTCCATTATGGTCATACCATAGAAAAGAGTTCCCAGACCTACAAGTATTCCTGCAAGATGCTTCTTCTGCTGCTTCTTAGAAAATAGGTGCAAAAACGCTCCAACCGCAAGTAGCATAGGCGCAAATGAGGAAGGCTTCAGAAGCTTTAGCACGATATTATCCGAACTAAGATCTCCAAGTCTAAGTATCTGTGCAGTAACAGTACTACCGATATTTGCTCCATATACAACCGGTATTGCCTGAGCAAGCTTAATGATGCCCGCATTTACAAAACCTATCAGCATAAGAGTTGTTGCAGCAGAGCTCTGGATAATACCAGTAACACCGAGGCCAAGGCCCCAGCCCTTAATTGCTCCAACGCCCTTCTTCTTACTAGTTGTAAGAGTCTCCATTATTTTTTCAAGTTTTGAGCCCGCTATCTTTTCAAGCGATGATCCCATCAGGGACATACCAAAAAGGAAAAGACCGACTCCTCCAAAAAGTTCAAGTATCGAAATGATGTTCATTCAGTGTTATGCTCCTTCTATTCTATACCTAAAGCTGACTTTGCCAGCTCATCTGCTCTATCATTCCCCATATCTCCAGAATGACCTTTAACCTTATGAAAATGCACCTTCAGCTTATCGCAAATAGATACATAGTATTCCTTATAAGTCCTAGTACCTTCTTTATTTGTCTTCCACTCTCCAAGTGCCCACTTCTCTATTCCAGCATAGTCATAGTATATATCTAAACTATCTATTCCATTTTCTACCGAATAAGCCATAGCTCTTGCTGCGCCCTGTATCTCACCAGCAACATTTCGCATAGAACTCATCTCTGGATCGTCGAAACTCTTACACTCTTCGTAAAGCTTGCCAGCATGGAAAATAAGCATTCCATATGCATATTCCCCTGTCGCTACATTGTAGCTTCCATCAACATAAGCTATAGCCGAAGAGGTCATCTTGCTACTGAGGTATTCAACTAGGTCCTGAGAAGCCTTTTCAGTATCAGAAGAAATGTCTCCCAGATAAGCTTTAGCCTCATCTAAAGTCTTGAAGCTCTTATACTCAGCCCCCGGAAAACCATGAACGTTATTCTTACATTCTTCCCAACTGTTATATATTCCTGGAACGAGTCCTTTTCTGACCGCGTAATACTTTGAACCGCTCATTTAATCAGTCACCTCATTAGTCATTCTAAACCAGACTAATTATATCATCTAAATCTATTAAAAGCACTCAATATTTTATTATCTGTACTAAACCACCATATTCTGTTATATTATCTAGTGGTCATCGGGGTCAGATGCCCAAATACAGAAATGATATTCCATGAAGGAGATAGTCATGAAGGATTATATAATCAAAGGAATGGCAGCCAATAACGAGATAAGATTCGTAGCTGCTTATTCTAGATCAGCTGTTCAGAAAGCTAGAGAAATACATAATACAAGTCCTGTCTGCAGCGCCGCCCTTGGTCGACTCCTTACAGGAGGTGCTCTAATGGGAGCAATGTGCAAGAATGAAGGCGATGTACTTACTCTGAAGATAGACGGAGACGGTCCAGCCAAGTCTGTTACAGTTACTGCCGATGCTGCCTCCAACGTAAAAGGACTTATTTATAATAACGCTGTAGATCTTCCACTTAAATCAAATGGACACCTAGACGTAGGTGGCGCTATAGGTCGCGGTACACTTACAGTCATTAGAGACGAAGGAATAAGCACTCCTTATGTTGGACAGACTGCCCTTGTTAGTGGCGAAATCGGCGAAGACCTTACCTACTACTACGCAGAAAGCGAGCAGATACCTACCTCTGTAGGACTCGGAGTTCTTGTCGATAGAGACCTCAGCATCAAGCACGCAGGCGGTTTCATTATTCAGCTACTTCCATTTGCTTCAGAGGAAACTATCTCTGCACTTGAAGATAGCCTGGCTAAGGTGGACTCAGTAACTAATTATTTTGAAAAGGGAATGACTGTTGAAGAAATGATGAGAAGCATCATTGGAGAAGAGGTCTTCGGTCAAGATATAACTATTGAGGAGACTCGTCCTATGCAGTACCACTGTAACTGCAGTCGCGAACGAGTTACTAAAGCACTTATAAGTCTGGGACGCAAGGAGCTGAAGTCTATGCTGGACGATGGTGAGCCTGTCAATCTTCACTGTGACTTCTGTAATTCTGATTACGAATTTAGTATCCCGGAATTGCAGACTATATATGATAATATCTAAGAGTTTTTACAACACAGGGTAATTCAAAGGATGCCAGGAGACTGTAGTCACATTTCTCGGCGCGCTTCCGCTCCGGCCGTG
>CACYQC010000212.1 GCA_902776395.1 uncultured Lachnospiraceae bacterium | reverse complement strand
TAATATAATAAATATAAAAGAACCAAATAATAATATTAATATAATCCACGAAAATGAAATCCAAGAAGAAAAAAATGAAATAAAAGAAATAAACACAATTAATACTAATACAATAAATAATAAAGAAGAAAATATTAATAAAGAAAACACCAATGAAATTCATAACACAATAACATTAACTCAAATAAAGCCAGATAATATGTTCATATCTGAATATGATTTAGTTCAAAAAATAGTTGAAGCATACGAAAAGTATGATAATTCTAAACCAAAGCATAAATAATTAATAAATATATATATTACCAAATATAGTTACCATAATTTTGACACTAACATTATATTGTGGTAAAATAGACGTCGATTTGTGAAGCTTATTATAATAGTAATCGAAAGGGTATTATATTGAATATTGTCATTTTAAATGAATCTGATATTGAATATCCAAAAGAGTACGATAAGATTATCGAAGATGTTATCGAGGCTTCCATCGATTATCTGAAATGTCCATATGAATGCGAGGTTTCAGTTACTCTTACTGATAATGATATGATCCATGATATCAATCTTTCAGAGAGAGGAATAGATAAACCAACGGATGTCTTGTCCTTCCCAATGGTGGATTTTGATGCTCCGAATGATTTGTCTTATGCTGAGAAATATCCGCAGGACTATTTCAATCCAGAAACTGGAGAGCTTCTGCTCGGAGATATTGTTATATCTCTTGAAAAGGTTGCTTCTCAAGCGAAGGAATATGGGCATAGCGATAAAAGAGAAATAGCATTCCTTGTAGCTCACAGCTGCTTACATTTATTTGGTTATGACCATATAGATGAAGCTGATAGAGTAAAAATGGAAGGCTTGCAAAATGAAATCTTAAATATGAAAGGATATACCAGAGATTATGAATAAGAAGAAAATACTTGCAATTATGTTATCATCTATGTTCGTTCTTGGTTCTTTAGCTGGATGTGGTAAGAAGGAGGCAGAAACTGAGGATGCTAGTTACAGTGTTACTCTTACTGATTCTTCTATGCTTGATGATGGTAGTGATGTTGCACTTACTAAGGATGGAATGGTTCAAAGTGATCTGACAGGTGAGTGGGTAACTCCAGAGCAGAATGATAAGAGACCTATTGCAATTACTATTAACAATATATATGAAGCTCTTCCTCAGTCAGGCGTTGAGCAGGCAGATGTTATCATTGAAATGCTTGAGGAAGGAAAGAGTGTTACTAGACTTCTTTGTGTATTCTCTAATTATGAGGATATCGAGCAGTTAGGACCTGTAAGAAGTGCTAGACATTATTTCGACAGAAAGGCTATGGAGTTCGATGCATACTTCGTGCATTGGGGATATTCTCTATATGCTGGAAATGACTTTGATACAATTACAGATCTTGATCATATGGATCTTAATGATCAAGATGCAGCAGCTGGTTTCAGAGTAAGTAGACCTGGTAAGGCTTTAGAGCATACAGGTTATACATCTGGTGAGAAGATTGTAAATCAGTTAGCATCACACGATTTTGATTCAACAAAGTGTGCATCTTATAAGAAGATGTTCTACTTCAATATGGAAGATAAGGAACCAGAAGGTGGTAGCGATGCAAAGAAGATCACTACAACATTTACTGGTGGACTTGCTCCTTCATTTGAGTATGATGAGTCAACAAAGCTTTATAAGAGATTTGAAGCAGGTGGTCCTCAGATAGATGAGACTACAGGAAATCAGCTTGCATTTAAGAATGTTATTATTCAGTATGCACCTCATAACTTTATATCTGGCGATCCAAGTGGTTGTATAGATATTCCTCTTAATGGTGAGGGTGAAGGCTACTACATCTCTGACGGTAAGGTTATCCCTATTAAGTGGGAGAAGAAGAATACTGCAAGCTTCCTTGATTATCCATCCCTTGACTATCTTGGAGATACAAGCGTAAGAGGCGCTGAAATGGGTGAGTATGGTGTTACTCAGTACTATACACAGGACGGAGAACTCCTTAAGATGAACCCTGGTAAGACATTTGTTACAATGTTCCCTGATGATAATAAGGAAGGTGTAACTATTGAATAATAGTTTATTAGTAGACATTTGTATTATTGGCGCAGGTGCATCTGGACTTGTTGCCGCAATCGAAAGCTCCCGTAGGGGGCTTTCTTGCGTAGTTGTGGATAAAAATAAAAAGCCAGGAATGAAGCTTTATGCTACAGGAAATGGTAGATGTAACCTGACAAATGATGATTGGGAAGAGGATACTTATTACGAAAATGAATTCGTAGATAAGGTTTATGATACCCTATATAAGCTTTCAGGCAAGCGACAGAGAAGCTTCGTGTTAGATTATTTCAAGAGTCTTGGAGTACAGACTGTTAGTAAGAATGGATATTATTATCCAGCTAGTATGCAGGCTTCGACTGTTGTGTGGGCACTTACAGATACCGCAAAGAATCTAGGTGTCACATTCAGACTAAAAACTAAGGCAGAGTATATAGAGAGAATAGAAAATTATTATTCTATAAATGTATCTATGAAGGTAGATGACGAAATAATCACCGATAAGATATATGCTAGAAATGTGATAATAGCTACTGGCGGTCTCTCAAGTCCAAAGCTCGGAGCTATAGATTCATCTAGTGTTTATTCTCTTTATGATAGCATAGGAGTGCCATATAATTCCTTCTCAAGTGGTCTTACATCTGTTAAGACAATTGAAGATATGAGTAATCTTGCGGGTGTAAGGACTCAGGCAAGAATTAGTATAAAGGGACATACAGAGCTTGGAGAACTTCAAATAACTGACTATGG
>CACYQC010000211.1 GCA_902776395.1 uncultured Lachnospiraceae bacterium | reverse complement strand
CTTGTTACGAGTGCAGGTTTCATATATACCTTCTTTGTAGGCACAAATGAAACCTACGAGAAGTGTAAAACGGCTGATATCATGTTTACAGTTAATAAAAGTGTCTCCGACACGGAAGGTCAGAGAGAAAAAATAAATAGAGCGCTGAAAAAGTATCCAGAAATTGGTGAAGTTAAGGTTTCAGAGCGCCCAGTAATACTCACAGAAAGACTTGAGTTTGAAGGAGTAGATAGAAGAACCGTCACTAATCTATATGAGGACTCAGCATATTTAACTACAGTGAGTAAGGATCAGAATATCCCTTATGATATGAACGATGAAGTGCTTAAGGTAGAAAATGGGTGCGTGGCAATTCCACAGTATCTTGCAAATAATGCAAAAACTAAGATTGGAAGCAAGATAAGGGTCACCACTGATATGGGGAATATATACGAGTTTACAGTGTCTCATATCTATAAGGATCCAAGTTCAAACTTTTTCCATAAGATTGTTTTTTCCGACGAAGACTATACGGAACTTGTGAAAGAATTTAATAGTTTAAGTGATCTATATGAGGTTAGACTTAAAAAAGGATTTTCATCTATGTCTGAACTCCAGAGATGGGGTTATGACCTTATGGTAGATATAAACAAACTAAATGATACCAATAAGTTGGACGGACATATTGATCATATTATAACTGGAAAAAGTAATATGAATTCTAATGCTGCCATGATAACTTTTATCATCAGTATTTTTATGGTCATAATGGGAGTATCACTCATTATTCTTATATTTATGAGTATACGTTTTAGTCTTCATGCAACTATAAAGAGAGAAGAAAAAGAAATTGGAACCATGAAGGCGATAGGTGTGGACAGCCTGGCATATAAATCTCTGTTCATTGTAAAGTATATTGCATTTGCCGTGCTAAGTGGTGTTCTGGGAATAGCATTTGGAATACCGCTCACTCGATTTATGATTAATCATTTTATAGTTAATACCCTGACACCAAGGACAGGAGTCTTTATAGTTCTGGGAATACTAATGAGTATTTTATTCACATTACTCATGATAATCTTTTCCTTCTTTGCACTAAGAAGAATGAGAAAAATATCGGTAATGGATACAATTCATGGTGAAAATAGAGGTGAAAGATTTAAGAAGCTTCCGGGAATATTTCTTCATAAGAGCAGACATTCCTCAGTTCCGTTTTTCCTTGCGGTTCAGGATATCATAGGAAGACTTAAAAGATATATTTATCTAATCGTAAGCTTCACTTTAGGTGTCACAATGCTTTTCTTGGTAGTCCAGCTGAAGGAAACCGTAGTGAGTGACAATTTCAGAAAAAACTATTGGCTGATTGTTGATAGAGAAGTATTTATAAGACCTGAAGATAATCTTAGAGATAAACTTGTGGCTCAAGAAGGTAGTTATAGAAATGTATTTGAGTATTATGAAAAATACTATAACGAGAATGGGATTCCACTGAATATTCAAATTATTGATTCACAGGAAGCGACATGGAAAGCGCCAGGTGAAGATGTTGGTATTAAGCTTTATTTTGATAATGAAGATGTGGAACTGGAGAGACTTAGATTTGTAAAAGGTGGCAAGGTTCCTACACTGAAAAATGAAGTGGCTGTATCCCATAGTTTAAAGGAAACAAAGGGTATAAATCTAGGTGATACAGTTACGCTGGTTTATAGAGTATATCAGGATGACGGTTTTTCTCTTAAATATGTAAAGAAGGATTTTATTGTAACGGCGTACTATGAATCTATGCTAAATGGTGGCTCGCCAGAATTCATCATGGCCGAACCGGATGAAAACTATTTTGTAGATGACTGGGATCTTTTCAACGAAGCTATAGATGTACCTGACGATGAGTATGATGCAACAATTGAAAAAATGAGAAATGTCAATAAAGACATAATGATATGGGACTTCGATCAGGTTCTGGAATATGATCTTGGAAGAGAGTATGGAACAATATTTGATATGCTCTTTGCAGTAATAGCAATTATCATGTCGGTAACTATATTCGCTATGACCTTCCTGTATCAGCAGATATTTATTGAGGAAGAAACAGCAGATATAGCAATGCTGAAGAGTATTGGTGTTGACCGAAGTAGCATAAGAGGATGGCACTATCTCAGAATGCTTATTCTGGTCGTATGTGCGATAATACTTGGTTTTATTCTGTCCTTCACAGTATCTAAAGCGGTCTTTAACCAAGTGGGAATGGTAGTGTTGGGAGTTGGAAAATTTACACTTGCATCTCCAACTGCACTGTTTATGGTAGTTATACCTCTAGGGCTACTAATGCTTGTTTCAATAAGCTTGGTACTTGCCTTTAAACCTATTGATAGTATAAAGATATGGAGAGTCAGAGATGAATAAAATATATAAAAAAATAATAAGCTGTTCTTTAACGCTTGGAATGCTGCTCTCTGTTTGTGGCTGCGGCACAAATGCTAAAGCAGTACAGTCAGAAGGCATGAAAAAGGTTGGCTCTCTAAATGTTGAAGAGGAGGTAACATATACCGATGATAGCGAGAAAGAAGAGGTTATAGAAACCTTTTCTTCTGCAGATGGACTGTGCGTTATCGAGAAGTATCCAACCTATTATGACGTAACACTGGACTATGAAAAGGGTGAACCTGCCGAGGTTGGAAAGGCTTATGCGGAGACCATCCTTGAAGCGGTTCCTGGTTTCGTTGATAACTTCGAACCATATCTTCATGAGAATATAAGAAATGCCTTTGATGGACGTAAGGTAAATTATGAATCTCTCGAGGATAGAATAGAAACACTTGTTAATTCCCTTCCTAAGGAGTATAAGGACGAAGT
>CACYQC010000210.1 GCA_902776395.1 uncultured Lachnospiraceae bacterium | reverse complement strand
TGAAACTATAGCTGAAAGAGTATCATTATCACCAAACTCAATCTCTTCAGTAGCAACAGTATCATTCTCATTTACAATTGGAATAATATCCAGGTCAAGCAGCTGCTTAAGTGTATTCTGGGCATTCATTCTTCTCTCATCTGAGGTAATAACATCAAAGGTAAGAAGAACCTGAGCTGCCTTATGGTTATATTCCATAAATAGCTTCTGGTATAACATCATAAGCTCGCCCTGTCCAAGTGCAGCACACGCCTGAATCATTGAAAGAACCTCTGGACGTTTATTTAGCCCAAGTATTCTTCTTCCTACAGATACAGCACCAGAAGATACAAGAACTACATCCTTGCCCTGATTCTTTATATCACTTATAAGTCTGATCATCTTCTCGATTTTAACAAAATCCAGCTCACCAGTTTCCTGATGAACAAGGGAAGAAGATCCTACCTTAATAACTATTCTCTTTTTGTCTTTTAGTGTTTCTCTGATATTCATTTTTCCTCTTTGCTTATCTAAAGCATTCTCCTTATAAATATTTAGATGATTCATAATCAATATAACATCTGATAAGATCATCAGTAATATATGTAGCAACAGCTTCTGCTGCTTTTATTCCATCTGCTGCCGCGGAGGTAATTCCACCAGCATACCCTGCTCCTTCGCCAGTCGGGACAATACCTGGGAAATTAAGAGCCATCATATCCTCTCCCCTGTCTATTCTAACAGGTGAACTTGTTCTAGACTCCACCGCTGACATAACTGTATCATCTCTATCATATCCGTTAATTCTTGTTCCAAAATATTCCATGGATTCTAAGATAGAATCAGTTATATATTCAGGAAATACATTCCTTAGATTAGCGAAGGTCCATTTACCCTTGATTTCAGGCATAATTTCACCGAGTTCCGTAGTGGAGCGGTCTTCCTTTAGGTCTTTATATAACTGAACAGGTATACCGCCCTCAGCCTCATTAAAAGCCTTTTTCTCAAGCGCTTTTTGATAATATATACCTTCCAGCGGTTTATCCACTGACCCATTATAATCTTCTGGAGTAATACTTACAACTATTGCTGAATTAGAATTTTCTCCAGCTCGGCCACTATAGCTCATGCCATTTATTACAGTTTCTCCTTCTTCCGTCGAAGAATTTACTACATAGCCACCTGGGCACATACAGAAAGAAAAAACACTTCTATCCTTTTCAGTATGATAAACAAGCTTATAATCTGCAGTCGGGAGTGCGTCACCAGATCTTTCTTTATAATCCTCACCATACATAGCTTTATTTATCATTTCACTCTTATGCTCAACTCTGACACCTACAGCAAACGGCTTTGGTGAAAAGTTAAGACTCCTATTATAGAGCATTTCATAAGTATCCCTAGCGCTATGACCAATAGCAAGTATAACAGAATGAGTAAGTATGTCATATGTTCCACCAGGAGATTCGAGTTTAAGCTTATAAATAGGAAGCTCAGATTCATATCCAAATGTATTAATATAGGTCTCGTACTCTAGATCGATAAGTTTATTTTCAAATCTAACTTCTCCGCCGAGTCTCTCTATATCATGCCTCATATTAGTCATAATAGATCGTAGAACGTCCGTTCCAATATGCGGCTTTGCTTTATATGCAACTGACTCATCAGCTCCGTATCTTACAAAAGTTTCAAGTACCTCTTTAAAATATCCACCTTTATCCTTATTTCCAGTGTTAAGCTTACCATCAGAAAAAGTTCCAGCTCCACCTTCGCCAAAACAAACGTTTGAATCCAGCTTCAGCTTACCATTTTCCCAGAACTGATCTACATCACGGGCTCTATCTTCAACTGCTTTACCTCTTTCAATAACTATAGGTCTAAAGCCTGCCTGACAGAGTTTAATGGCTGCATGATATCCAGCAGGACCTGCACCTATAATGACTGGTCTAAACTCTGGCATTTCATCAAGCGCTTCTCTAATTTCTGTATTTAATATATGAGGGAAAGTATATTTCACCTCTTTTGTTAACATAATATTCTTATTGTTAACAGATTTCATGATTTTAGACTCATTATCTACAAAAACACCCACTGACAGCTGATAATGTATATCCTCATGGTGTCTAGAATCTAAAGATTCCTTAAGTATCTTATAGGAATTAATACTTTTCACTCGTAGATTTTTATATATAACAGATAAAATATCTGATTCATTATAATTAAGATTTAATTTAATATTATTTATCTTAATCATGCATAACCTCTACTCTACTGAAACACCCGCTAAATAACCTGTAATAAAAGCATAAGTCAAATTATAACCACCGCATTTGCCTAGTACATCTGTTGCTTCACCTATTGCATATATGCCTGGTCCTAATGTCTTATCTGAATCTATTTCCATACTATAAGGATCAAGTATAGAAACAACTATTCCACCAAAAGAAGCCTGAGACTGATCAAAATCATTAATAGCCTTTATACCAACTGCCCACTCAGTAATCTCTTGGTAAAGCCCTCTTATTCCAGTTTCTGTAATATCCTTAAGGCATAGCTTCATCTCTGGATTACCATAGAACTTCTGTATGAAATAATCCGAAAGCTTATCATTTATATAACCATTAAGGAATAGATCCAGTCTTCGCTCTGGGAATCTGGACTTGATATCATTAAACTCAGCAGCAAAATCATTTTCAGACTTTTTAGGCATAAGATTTACAGTTATTTTATCGCCAGGCTTCATATAATAAGACATATTGAATGTAACTATACCACTAAATCCATAGTCAGTTATTTGAAGTTCTCCAAGCTCTGTATGTCCCTTTATACTAATTCTTGCCTGAGTCCTTACACCCGCAAGATTACTCATATCTTCAATT
>CACYQC010000209.1 GCA_902776395.1 uncultured Lachnospiraceae bacterium | reverse complement strand
CATTATAATGGAATATGCTGAATTAGGTGATCTTTATACTCTTATCAAACATTATAAAAGTAATAATCAAAAGAACCAAGGAGGCAAACGCATATCCAAAATAAACAAGCCTCTTATGCTGTTTTAGAAGTCTTATTAACACAATACAGACAATTATCGAAAGTACTATAAAACTACCACTTCTGCGCAGATAGCTTAGGTAAAAGTGATAGTCAGCCCCCGAAAGCGGAGCCTTCAAGTGAAAAATCAACTCTTCTATGCTTAGATCAGCCCATATACGCAGCATCCACATAATCGAAAAAAACATGAATACCGAAAATACAAGTAGTATCCATATAAGTACTTTTGCAAATATCTTCAGAAACTTTTTCATATTCCCACAACTCATTTTTTATTCATTCTATTTCTTACCAATCGTCTAATTCCATAAACAGGATTCTTCACAGACCTTCTTATCTCTTCAATTCGTTCATTCTGACTGTCTATAAGAACCCGTTGTCTTTTTAATTCTGACTCTATCTGCTTATTTCTGTTTCTTAATACTTCATTTTCCTCTAGTGCACCAATCATCTCTTTTAAAGACGTTGACTTCTTATAAAAGCTTACCGGAAAGAGCAAATCATTATTAGATTTAGTTACATATAATTGAAAGCAATGCTCCATCCTAAAATAAAGTGCCTGACTATCTTCTGATATTCCAAATCGTTCAATGAAATCATTTAATCCAATTACCTTTTCAAGATATGGTCTTCTGCTAATATAAAAATATAACAATACCCTATATTTCAAATAATCTATTGGGATATCAAAATCAGCCACCCATTCATAATCAATACAATAAATTTTTTTATCATTTATAATAAAGTTATCTAAATTTGAATCAAGATTAGATACACTATATGCATCTACTGCATCCGGAATACACTCAGGAAAAACATCAGAAAACTTCTCAGATAATTCGAATTTACAAATATACCTATCATCTATGTCAAAAACTATACCTAACTTCTCATTAATAACAGATACTAATTCATCTATATCCTTAAAATCATAACTGATTTCATCTAGCAAAGTCTTCCCTTGGACAAAATCAAATATAAGTTCATCCCCATCCAATTTACATGGCAAAATCTCTACAGAATTATACAGTTTTCTTAGCACTTCGCTATTAGAATATATACGCTCTATATGACTTACTGTTTCATTGTTTAAAGCCTTTTTACTTACATACTTTTTCTCATTTTCTTCATATAGGGCAGTTTTAATCTGATATTCTTTTTTCCTGAACGAATTATACTTTGTATATAACACCTTTTTCATAACCGGTCTCCATCTATCATAAAATACCTATACTCCAAGTCTTTTACCCATATTTAGATATCTCTTCATGAGTCCAAATCTATCCTTTGTGTAGAAATTAATAGTATAATTATCATAGCCTTTTCCGAGGATTTCTCTCGAAAAGCTTATATCAAATCCACACATCCTTTTGGATTCACCATAAACATCAGCAATATCTTTTCTCTCTCTTCGATTAAGTTTTATCTTTACTATTCTACCATCATCCTGATTTTCTAGTACCATGTATCTTGTAAACAGTCTTTCATATTTATCAGATGAGATAAACCATCCTCTTATAAAGAAAACACCTGTTGTTTCATTGATTTCATCTATGTTTCCTTCAAGAGCATAGTTATACTTCTCATAAATATTGTCAGGATATGAAGAGTATACCGTTTTCTCTTCTACATCTAGCGAATAGTCACTCTTATACTTAGTAAGATTAACGTTATAGAACGGGTCATTATATTCTAGACCAGGATGCTTAGTATAGAGAATTCTAGCCTCATTTAATAATCTTCTTCTCTTCTCTATGGTTATATCATCACCCCGGCTAACAGATTCATGATGGTACATAGCCACATCACTACGCACAACATTATAGTATCCCTTTTCATATAGCGAGAAGCATAAGTCAACATCATTATATGCAACAGCCAGATTCTCGTCCAGCATGCCCACTTCTTCATACTTGCTCTTTTTCACTAGAAGACACGCGCCTGTAACAGCCAGATAATTATAGTTTACTCTATTTCTACCAAAATAGTATATCTTATCATCACTGCAACCCATCTCATTATGGGATGGACCAATATACAGATTAGTAACACCTATATGCTGTATCTTATTGGAATTAGGATATAGCAGCTTCGCACCTACTGCACCAACATAATCCAGGCTGGCCTGTCCTAGCATGATGTCTAGCCAATCCTTCTGGAATATCTCAATATCATCATTCAAAAGAACTATATATTCACCATTAGACTTTTCAACTCCTATGTTGCACATCTTGGAAAAATTAAAGTCCATCTTGTCATATATGTAACTTATGCCTTCTGAACTTAAGAAACTGTCTATCTGTTTCTTTACACCTTCCTCGCTCCCATTGTCAACAACTATCATTTCATAATTAGTATACGATGTATGTTCCCTGATTGATTCAATACATATACGTAACATATCGAAGTTGTCTTTGGATGGAATAATTATACTTACAAGAGGATTGGTAACATCCTTATATATAACTCTATATTGATTTACATCACTGATATACCTAACCTCTCCTGCAAGACCTCTTCTAGTCAAAGCCTCTTCTTTTAGTCTCTTCATAGCCTCTAGAGCCTGAGGCTTAGCAGCCATGCCTGTAGCTATAGATCCTTTCCTCTCTCTCCAATGATACAAGACCTTAGGAACGTGACCAACTCGATCATTTGAAGACAGTTCCATAAATCTAAGGGTGAAGTCATAGTCCTGCGCACCATTAAACTCTGTTCTTAGACCGCCTGTTTTCTTTACCAGGTCTGTTCTATATGTAGCCAGATGATTAGTATACATTATGGACATAAAAGTATCCG
>CACYQC010000208.1 GCA_902776395.1 uncultured Lachnospiraceae bacterium | reverse complement strand
CGGTCGAAGCGACTAAGGCTTACCTGGATGAGATAGGCAAAAAGGATAAAGAAATAAATGCATATGTCACGGTGGACACAGAGGGTGCCCTGCGAGCAGCAGAAGAAGCAGATAAAATGATCGCTGCAAAGAAAGCTGCTGGTGAGTCACTTAGTCCATTTGCTGGTGTACCTGTTGCCATCAAGGACAACATGTGTATCGAGGGAATGCTGACATCCTGTTCCTCCCATATCTTGGATAACTTCTATCCAACTTATACATCTACAGCTGTTCAGCAGCTGAAGGATGCAGGTGCAGTTATCCTTGGACACACTAACATGGACGAGTTCGCGATGGGAAGTACATCGGAGACCTCTTACTATGGTCCTACAAAGAATCCATGGAACTTGGGACATGTACCAGGTGGTTCTTCAGGTGGTTCCGCTGCAGCAGTTGCAGCAGACGAATGTGCCATAGCGCTTGGCTCAGACACAGGTGGTTCTATCCGTCAGCCAGCTTCCTTCTGCGGAGTTACTGGAATTAAGCCAACTTACGGAAGAGTTTCTCGTTACGGACTCATTGCTTATGGTTCCTCTCTTGATCAGATAGGTCCGCTTGGCAAAAATGTAGAAGACTGCGCTGCTATGCTCGAGGTCATTTCCGGACATGATCCTAAGGATTCAACCTCTGCAGGTGGCGATGAGGAGTCAAAGAAGGATGCTAGAATCCTTGATAATAAGTTTACCGACGCTCTTATCGATGACGTTAAGGGAATGAAGATTGGTGTTCCAAGAGACTATTTCCTTGAAGGAATCGATGAGGATGTTAAGAAGGCTGTACTAGGTGCCGCTGAGGTGTTAAAATCAAAGGGTGCAATAGTAGAAGAGTTTGATCTCGGAATGGTTGAATATGCCATCCCAGCTTACTATGTAATTGCTTGTGCTGAAGCATCTTCAAACCTTGAGAGATTCGACGGCGTTAAGTATGGATATAGAACAGATAGCTACACAGACCTCCACAACATGTATAAGAAGACTCGTTCGGAGGGCTTCGGTACAGAGGTTAAGCGCCGAATCATGCTTGGTTCCTTTGTGCTTTCCTCAGGTTACTACGATGCTTACTATGTAAAGGCGCTTCGCGTAAAGGCACTCATCAAGCAGGCATTCGATAAGGCATTTGAGAAATACGATGTAATCCTTGGGCCAGTTGCTCCAACTACTGCTCCAAAGCTTGGTGAATCGCTAAGTGATCCTATTCAGATGTACCTTGGTGATATATATACCGTGTCTGTTAATCTTGCTGGACTTCCTGGCATTTCCCTTCCTTGTGGGGAGGATAGAAATGGCCTGCCGGTTGGTCTGCAGCTGCTGGGTCAGACATTTGACGAGAAAAAAATCATTCAGACGGCATATGCTTACGAACAGTACCGTCTCGAGAATATGAATCTTAAATGTGATAAGAGCCTAAACGGCTCAGGAAAGGAGGCCTAAGTCATGGAATACGAAGTTGTAATAGGCCTCGAGGTCCACGTTGAACTTAATACAAAAACTAAGATATTCTGCGGATGTTCTACAGAATTTGGAGGAGCTCCTAATACACATGTTTGCCCTGTTTGTTCAGGAATGCCGGGCTCCCTCCCAGTTCTCAACAAGGAAGTCGTAAATAAGGCTATAAGCGTTGGACTTGCTACAAATTGTGAGATTACTCGCAACTCAAAGTTCGACCGTAAGAATTATTTCTACCCTGATAATCCACAGAACTATCAGATATCTCAGCTTTACTATCCAATTTGCAGAAATGGTTATGTGACTATTCCGGCAAAGGGCGGTAGCAAGCAGGTTAGAATCCACGAGATTCATATGGAAGAGGATGCAGGTAAGCTGATTCACGATCCAGTGACAGACGATACATATGTAGACTTCAACCGTTCAGGTGTGCCTCTTATCGAGATCGTGTCTGAGCCAGATATGAGATCTGCCGATGAGGTTATCGCATATCTTGAAAAGCTTCGCGAGACTATCCAGTATTTGGATGCTTCTGATTGCAAGCTAAATGAGGGTTCAATGCGTGCTGACGTTAACATTTCCATTAGAGAAATGGGCAGCGAAGAGTTCGGTACTAGAACTGAGTCTAAGAACCTTAACTCCTTTAAGGCCATCAGACGTTGTATCGAGAATGAAGTAAATCGTCAGAAGGAAATAATAGAGAGCGGCGAGAAGGTGGTTCAGGAAACTCGTCGTTGGGACGATGAGAAGGGTGTATCTTCACCAATGCGTTCCAAGGAAGATGCTCAGGATTATAGATACTTCCCAGATCCAGACCTTGTGCCTATAATGGTAAGTGATGAGTGGATCGAGGAGATTAGAGCTAAGCAGCCTGAGTTCAAGGACGAGAAGAAAGTTAGATATAAGGAAATGTATGGTCTTCCAGACTATGACATCGATCAGATTACTGGCAGCAAGAAGCTCGGTGAGATATTTGAAGGAGCTGTCTCAGCTGGAGCTGATCCTAAGAAGGTTTCTAACTGGCTCATGGTTGAAACCATGCGTCTTATGAAGGAAAATGATATGGATGCCGACCAGCTGAAGTTCTCCCCAGAGAACCTCGCAAAGCTTGTTAAGCTGGTTGACTCTAAGGAAATCAATAACTCAGTGGCTAAGGAAGTATTCGAGAAGGCAGTCTTCCTCGATGACCTTGACCCAGTACAGTATGTTGCAGACAACAACCTGTCTACAAAGGCAGATAGCGGCGAGCTCGAAGCAGTCGTAAAGAAAGCTATCGAAGCAAATCCTAAGGCTGTCGAAGACATTAAAAATGGTAAGGGAAAAGCAGTCGGCGCAATCGTCGGCTACGTCATGAAAGAGATGAAGGGTAAATGCGACCCAGGCGAAGTCAACCGCCTCATCTCCCAACTCCTAAAATAATACCAATTCTCGTCAGTGAGAATGAAGTGCTCGAAACT
>CACYQC010000207.1 GCA_902776395.1 uncultured Lachnospiraceae bacterium | reverse complement strand
ATGAAGACGGTTTTGAGTCCACTACTCTTCCATCTGAGGATGTAAATGCTCTTACTTACGAAACACAGATGGCAAGATGCGGTAAATGTACCAACAATTGTCTGCTTACAATAAATAAGTTCACAGGTAATAGACGTTTTATTACTGGTAACAGATGTGAAAGAGGTCTTGGCTTAAAGAAGAATAAAGAGAATCTTCCAAACCTCTATGAATATAAGTTCAATAGAATCTTTAGCTACGAGCCACTTTCTCCTGAAGAGGCTACTCGTGGTGAGGTTGGTGTGCCTAGAGTTCTGAACATGTATGAGAATTATCCTTTCTGGTTCACATTCCTCACAGAGCTTAAGTATAGAGTTATTTTATCTCCTAAATCAGATAAGAATATATATCAGTTAGGTATCGAATCTATACCTAGTGATACTGAGTGTTATCCTGCTAAGATAAGTCATGGTCATGTTATGTGGCTTATCAAGAATGGTCTCAAGACTATATTCTATCCATGTATTCCATATGAGATGAACGAAACTCCTGATGCTAATAATCATTACAACTGTCCTATCGTTACTTCATATTCTGAGAATATCAAGAATAATATGGAGGAGCTTGAGACGGAACATATAACTTATATCAGACCTTTCCTTGCGCTGGATAATAAGCTTGCTCTGAAGGACCGTATGTTTAGAGAATTTTCTAAATATACTGATGTTACTCGTGAAGAAATCAGTAATGCGATTGATAAGGCTTATATTGAGGCTGAAAATGTTAAGTCCGACGTTCGTAAGAAAGGTGAGGAAACACTTAAGTTCTTAAATGAGACAGGTAAGGTTGGTATTGTTCTTGCAGGTCGTCCTTATCATGTTGATCCTGAGATTAATCATGGTATTCCAGAACTTATTAATTCCTATGGTGTTGCAGTACTTTCTGAGGATTCGATTGCTCATTTAGGTGAGGTTGATAGACCTCTTATCGTATCGGATCAGTGGATGTACCATTCTAGACTATATAAGGCAGCTAATTACGTAAAGACTAAGACTAATCTTGAGTTGATTCAGCTCTTCTCTTTCGGTTGTGGTCTAGATGCTGTTACAACTGACTGTGTTAAGGATATTCTTTCAAATTCAAATAAGATATATACAGTGCTTAAGATAGACGAGGTTTCTAATCTTGGTGCGGCAAGAATTCGTATCCGTTCTCTTCTATCTGCTATGAAGGTTAGGGAGAAGAAGCATTTCAAGCCTATTGATTGTTCTACCGCCCTGGAAAGAGTTGAGTTCACAAAGAATATGAGGGATGAATATACAGTTCTATGTCCTCAAATGTCACCTATACATTTCAAGATGCTTCAGGCGGCTATGAGACATTTCCATGTTAACTTTGTGATGCTACCAGATGCAACTAAGAGCACTATTGATGAAGGCCTGAGATTTGTTAATAACGATGCTTGCTACCCTTCTATTATTGTTGTTGGACAGCTTATGGAGGCTATTGAGTCTGGTAAATATAATGTAGATAAGCTTGCTGTTGCTATCACTCAGACAGGTGGTGGTTGCCGTGCTACAAATTATATTGGCTTTATCCGAAGAGCTCTTGCTAAGTCAGGATATGGACAGATACCAGTTGTATCTATTAGTGCTCAGGGACTTGAGAAGAATTCTGGTCTCAAAATTAATCTTAAGGGTCTGAAATGCTGTATGCACGCTGTTATGTACGGAGACCTCTTCATGAGAGTCGTTTATAGAACCAGACCATATGAAAAGGTTCCAGGTTCTGTTAATAAACTACATAAGAAGTGGGAAAAGATTTGTATAAGAGATATTAATAGAGGTTCTCACAATTTCAAAAAGATTGTTAGAGATATTGTTAAGGATTTCGATAATATTCCACTTAATGATAATGTTCGTAAGCCAAGAGTTGGTATAGTTGGTGAGATACTTGTTAAGTTCCTGCCATCCGCTAATAATCATTTGGTTGATCTACTTGAGGCTGAAGGCGCTGAAGCAGTTATGCCAGATCTTCTAGACTTCCTCTTCTACAGTGCTTATAACTCAAATTATAAATATGAATATCTTGGTAAGACTAAGAAATCTGCTAAGATCAGTAATATGCTTATAGATGTACTTGAGAAGCTTAGAAATCCTATGAGCAAGGCACTTAAGGAAAGTAAGAGATTTGAACCTCCAACACCTATTGCTACTATTGCTTCATATGCAAGACCAATAGTATCTATCGGAAATGAAACTGGTGAGGGTTGGTTCCTTACAGGAGAAATGGTTGAGCTAATCAAAGAAGGAGCTCCTAATATTGTATGCTGTCAGCCATTTGCTTGTCTTCCAAACCATATAATTGGAAAAGGTGTAATTAAGAAGCTTCGAAGTGTTTATCCTGATGCAAATATCACTCCTATCGATTTCGATCCAGGAGCTTCAGAAGTAAATCAGATAAATAGAATTAAGCTTATGCTTGCAGCCGCTAAGGAGAATATGAATGATTAAATTTACAGAAGATAGACTATCTATCGCAGAATATCAAAATCTAAGAGATGCTGTTGGCTGGAGAAAACTTACAGATAGACAAGCTGAGCTCGCTCTAGTTAATTGTATGTACCAGATATCAGCATATGATGAAGGAAAGTTAATTGGTATGGGAAGAATCGTTGGAGACGGTGCTGTAATATGTTATATTCAGGACCTTATCGTTCTTCCTGAATACCATGGCAGAGGCGTTGGATCTGCTCTTATGATGCACCTTAAGAACTATGTTTCCTCTCTCGCTACTAGTGGAGAACAGATAATGCTAGCTCTTATGTGTGCCAAAGGTCGTGAAGGCTTCTATGAGAGATGCGGCTTTGTTGCTAGACCAACTGATAACCTTGGCCCAGGTATGATTCTTTATATCCAAAAATAATACCGATGGAGTGTGAGTATATAGGGACGGTTCTGTTTTACTCATTGCAATTAAG
>CACYQC010000206.1 GCA_902776395.1 uncultured Lachnospiraceae bacterium | reverse complement strand
TCCTGATATCGGAGTAGAGTGGCCTATGCCAGAAGGTATGACAGAAGCAGACCTTACACTCTCAGACAAGGATCAAAAGTGGAGCGGAATCGCCGCATACAAGGCAGAAAGAGGACTATAATTAGCCTTATGAATAATACAAACGCAAAAAAGAATACCTCCATTCCAGTCCAACTGATCAAGAACCGCAAGATGGCTCTGACACTTGCAAAGAACGATTTTAAGACCAAATATGCAGGTTCATACCTTGGAATCCTCTGGGCATTCATACAACCAGTGGTCACCATCCTGGTATACTGGTTCATCTTCTCAGTCGGATTCAGAGCGGGCAGAGTGGGCGAACATCCATACGTCCTAGTAATAGTCAATGGCCTGGTTCCATGGTTCTTCTTCTCCGAGGCATTAAGTGGGGGGACACATGCACTGACAGACTATAATTATCTAGTTAAGAAGGTAGTCTTCAATATAGACATACTTCCATTTGTCAAGGTTGTATCGGCCTTCTTTGTACACTGCTTCTTTATCGCAGTAGCTCTGGTGCTATCAACATGTATGGGGTATCCCCCAAGTATATATACGCTGCAAATAGTTTATTATGTGTTCTGTAATATTGTTATGGTTCTCGGAATGACATACTTAACATCAGCAGTTATGGTTTTCTTCCGTGATTTAGGACAGTTCATCAGCGTATTTGTGCTCCAGGTAGGCATCTGGGTGACACCTATTATGTGGGATGCAAAGGCAATGCTGCCTCCAACAATTCACAAAATTTTTATGCTAAATCCGGTTTATTACATAGTCAGTGGATTCAAAGATAGCGTCTTAAACAAACACTGGTTTTGGCAGGGAGAAACACTTCTGTGGACAGCTTACTTCTGGGTGATAACTATACTTATATTTATATTTGGAACTCGAGTTTTCACTAAACTTAAGATACACTTTGCGGATATTCTGTAAGAGAGAAAAACAATGTCAAATGATGTAATAATCAAAGTTAATAATGTGTCAAAACTGTATAAGCTATATGATAGAAATCTAGACAGACTCCGTGACTCGCTTGGACTAACAAGAGTCAAGAGATATAAAGAACACTATGCGCTACATGATATAAGCTTTGATATTAATAAGGGTGAATGTGTTGGTATCATTGGAACAAATGGCGCGGGTAAGTCTACTATCCTGAAGATAATAACAGGTGTTCTGTCTCCAACATCTGGTGATATAGTAATAAATGGACGGATATCTGCACTACTTGAACTTGGTGCGGGTTTCAATATGGAATATACAGGACTTGAAAATATCTACCTTAATGGTACAATGATAGGTTTTTCGAAGGAAGAAATAGACTCCAAACTGGATGATATTCTTAGTTTCGCTGATATAGGAGACTTCATATATCAACCCGTAAAAACCTACTCCTCGGGTATGTTCGTAAGACTTGCCTTTGCAGTAGCAATAAATATCGATCCTGAGATACTTATTGTAGATGAGGCTCTATCCGTAGGAGATGTATTCTTCCAGGCTAAATGCTTTAAAAAGTTTGAAGAATTCAAATCAAAAGGGAAAACCATATTGTTCGTTAGCCATGACCTCTCAAGTATACAGAAATATTGCGACAAGTGTATCCTGCTAGATAAGGGACATAAAGTTGGGGAGGATATACCATCCAAGGTTATTGATATGTATAAGAAAGCTCTGGTTGGAATGCTAGATACAGAAGGTGTAGAATCATCAGAGCCAGAAGTGAATGATAGTAAACCTAAAAATGATACCATATGGAAGGGTAACTACGAGGCCAATCCTTCTTTTGAAGAATACGGCGATAAGATAGCTGAAATAATAGACTATGCAATAATAGATGATGCTGATAACTATTCAAGTACACTATGTAAGGGTAAAGACTTTACTATAAAAGTTAAGATAAAAGCAAATGAAAGGATTGAATCCCCAATAGTTGCTTTTACAATAAAAGATATAAAAGGTACAGATATTACAGGTACTAACACCTCGTATGAGGGTATAGATATAGATCATTTGGATTCTGGCGAAGAACTAACTATATCCTTCAAACAGAATATGAATCTACAGGGGGGCGAGTACTTGCTCTCTCTTGGATGTACCCGATATGAAAATGATGGTTTTCAAGTAAGTCATAGACTATATGATATAATGAATATAACTGTAATATCTGATAAGAATACCGTAGGTTTCTATGATATGGATTCAGAAGTGACAGTAGAATAATAACAATATATATGATTAATGTCATCCTGAACGAAGTGAAGGATCTTATAAAATGGAAGAATATATCGGAAAAGTAAAACTGAATCTAGACTACTACAAGGGTACAGATACATATAGCGATGGCGATATAGAAGAGAAACTTCTGGAAATAGTAAAAAGTGGTGTAGATCTTGAAGAGTTTCTTGAAAAGGAAAATGAATGGGTTTACCTTTATCATCTTTCAAATATCCGCCACAATCTACTTGAATGGTATGATTTTGGAGAAGGAAAAAGTCTATTGGAAATAGGTGCCGGATGCGGAGCGGTATCAGGTCTTTTCTGTGAGAAGGTTGGTAGAGTAGTAGGAATAGACCTTTCGAAAAGACGCTCTAGTATCAATGCATATCGCAACATAGACTGTGATAACCTGGAAATAATGGTGGGAAACTTCGAGGATATACATACAGATGAGAAGTTCGACTACGTAACACTGATTGGAGTTCTAGAATACTCTATCTATTATATAAATAGCGATGATCCCTTCCATGACATGCTTAGAAAAGCAAAAGAATACTTAAAACCAGGTGGTAAGCTGATAATAGCTATCGAGAATAAGTATGGTATAAAGTATTGGGCAGGCGCTACAGAGGACCATACTGGAGGCTTCTTCGATGGAATAGAGGGATATGATGGAGTTGATAGAGTTAGAACCTTCTCCAGGCACGGTTTAGAGAAACT
>CACYQC010000205.1 GCA_902776395.1 uncultured Lachnospiraceae bacterium | reverse complement strand
ATTAGATACAACATAGTAATCTACTGCTGAGCCATAGTTACTATTAGAAAGCCTTACTCCGTTCTCATCTGTAGCTGTACAAGTGATTACACCACCCACGCAACCTGGAATAAAATATGAAGCATCACTTCCATAGTTTCCTGCCGCTCCAACTACGGTGATACCATTAGCTATGGCCTCGTTGATAGCGTCTACTACTATTCTGCTATCTGAACTGTTAATAGAAGCAATAGATAGGTTGATTATTTTTACATTAGCATTTATAGCGTACTGAATGGCTGCATATATATCTGAAGCCTGTCCTCGTCCCGAACTATCGAGAGCTTTTATGGAAAGGATACTTGCTCCAGGATAAATCTCTCTTATCCTATTTGCCATCCTGGTACCGTGACCGTTATCATCTCCTGCGCCACCGCCCAGGACCGAAACGCTCGCATCTGCTCCACTTGCACCAGAGTCGATAAGAGCGATGTAGCCTGAGTAATTAGATGCAGGCATATTGTTGATCTGAGAAAATGCATCGTCTCCAGTATTAAGACTTGAGAGATCAGCTTCTCCATGACCATCATTAGGTATTTCTTCTACTGGTTCAGTTGGAACCTCCTCAGCAACCTCTTCTGCTACCTCTTCAGAAGATGGCTCTATAACTTCTTCTGGTTGGGGTACATCCCCATCATCAGAAGACTCTTCCTCTGCCTGTTCATTTCCTTCTTCATCAGCACCCTTAAAGTTGTTAGTATTAACTTCAACAAGGGGAGCTTTAGTGAAATAATAAGTATAAGCGTTCATTGTCTGAGTTGCATCTGGATATCTAGTAAGGTAGATACCGTTATACTCTGATACTACCTCTGTGTCATAAGTAAAGATACTAGGGTCCTCAGTTGCGATAAGAAGTTCACAAGACGAGAAATCCTTTCCGCTTACATCTACACCGTCATAAATCTGCGTAAATGTAGGAATAATTTCTGCATCCACCTCTTCTACCTCTGTGGCAGCTTCTGTAGTAAGCTCCTCGGTTGTCACTTCTGTTGTTTCAGTAATAACTTCTGTCGAAGCTTCTGTTGTTATTTCTTCAACTATAGCCTCAGAAGTTTCCTCTGTTGGCTCTTCGTTAATTTCCGTACCTTTAGGTTCTATTATTACAGTTTCTTCCTCGGTTGTTTCAGATTCTTCTTCGATTACATTGGAATCCTCTGATGATGAGACATTTTCTGAAGATTCGACAGAAGAATCATCATAATTTTCAGCTGCATAAGAGGTATTACTTGGCAGCAAAGAAAAAACCATAACAATGACTAAAGTAAGAGCAACAAGCTGTCTAAAACTCTTTTTCTCTAACATTTTTTCTTCTCCTCCTAAGAAATAGTAAATATTTATATAAACACCATAAGGGTGGAACAATAAATAAAAGCTCTGATAAATCAGAGCAATAAAAAAGACCGACTATTTGTCGATCTTTCGCTAAAATTTACTGTGTCAAATTTATTAAAGACACAAATCTATAATACTTTATTCTTTGATATATCTTTCTTCTTTATAAGTTTTTTTATTTTTTCATATCTATATAATATACCTTCACAGATCAAATCAATACGTCTAATAGAAAAATCTGAATTTGTTTTTGCAATATTTTTAAAATCATCCAGAGTATTTCTAAGTGCTTCTTCATTAATATTCGGAACATTTTGTATCATATGCACCTGCTTATCCCAACTACTAATTGAGTCCTTACTGCCAAATGGTCTAGCCATTATAGAATCATTTTCATAATCAATAGTGTCAGTTAATGTAAGATTCCACAAACTCGAGCCATTATCATATATAGGCGCAAGTGACAAAACACCTTTAGAATCTTTTAATAAGCCTATATTATTATAATGCCTATCTGTGTTTGCAGTAATATAATCAACTGCAAGCATAGTATCTATATAAGACTTTTCGTATGATACATTGTAATAATCTAATGTTCTATAAAAGTATTCTAATTCATTTTCTCCAGGATAAGCTGTCGTAGAAAGTCTAGGAATACTTTCAAATATTTGAGCATAAGGAATAAACTCAATTTCATTTGATGTAAATGCCTTACATAAGCAAGTGTTATGATCACTTAGATCATAAATAACCGGAATAACACCGGCATCTAAAAATATTCTACTAATTAAATATTCATTATAAACTTCCTGAGCCAAAAACCCAGAACCACCTTTTTCTAAATAATAATCACCTTTTCTATATATCCATCTTTTCTTAAGGACTCCATTTAATGCAGGATCTGGAGAGTTTAGGAACTCATTTGTATGCTTTTTTTTATGATTAAATAAAGCTTCTCCAATTTCATCAGAAAAAGGATTGTCCCAAAAATTTATATCTTTCCAATTTATTGTTTCTTCTGATGATTTTAACCAATAATGGTTATTAAGAGAAACTCCACGTCCTAACCAATGCAATTCTTCAACAGAATTAATCCCCAGACACTCTAAACCTACTCTTACACTATGTCTTTCTGTAGGAATCTCATTATTTTTCCACCAGGATGATAAAAAAGAATCATTAAAACTACCATCATCCATATTTTTATATCCTAGTGGCATTTCTGAGATGTCATATATTTCATTTATATGAGATAAATGAAATCTACTATCAAATGATACCGAACATACAGCAATATCCTTGTGCATTAGTATTTTTTCTTTATTTGACATTTAATACCCTCACAATAACATATTAATCAATTGATACTAATAATATAACTACTACATTATATCATATATCATGAGTATAACAAAAAGCATATAAAGAAAAAAATAAGTTTCTCTGTGTCTAATCATCTGCCTTTTTTCGTTGGAAGATTATCCTTTTCAGGATCCACAACGTAATAATCGAATATGCTATATTGTTTTTCATTAAATGCAATTATTTTTTTAGATTCTTCCAGGCACTCTCTATACTTTGAATAAAATGGAGTAATTTGT
>CACYQC010000204.1 GCA_902776395.1 uncultured Lachnospiraceae bacterium | reverse complement strand
ATCATAAGAGTCGAACAAAAATATGGTGTCTCATGATATCCAGCAACTCTGAGATCGTATACATCATCCCTTATCTTAATCTGAAGCGTATCCCCGATTGCAAATGCATTCTTCATATAAAGCGGAATAATAACATCATCCTTCTTAAGATTAGAAAAATCAGATACAACATCACAAAACTTATTTTTGTTATTATAATTTTCTGCAATCATTTGCGCAGAAATATAATCTTTATCCTTCTTATTCTTATAATCAGCATTTATTAAGAGAAATGGTGTATGCTCATATTCTATAACACCATTCTTTTCAAGGGCTTTTTCAAGACATTCCATAGACTCCTTACTATCATCAACCGCAAAGAGTGTATCTGTTCCCTTTATTTCAGTAAATCTATCCTTTATAACATTCTTTGCTCCTACAAGTGCAGACACAGAGTCAAAGACAAGGAATACAGCAATCATGGTGAGCAGGAAAAATGTGATCATGTCGCCACGCTGCTTTTTCATATTATTTTTAGCTATCATAAATAATCTATTCATTGCTTTCTCCTTTAGCTTAACGACGCCTGCTTTTACCAACCCATCTCTGATAAGAAATCTTTAAGTCTTCTGTGTCTTTCTACTGCCTGCTCCTGGTTAGGATTACTCTCATCCTTATAATCCCCAAGGTAAGGTCCAAGATCTATCTCGTCTGTAATCACTCCATCGGCCAAGTAGATAACTCTATTAGCTCTTTCTGCCGCTTTCACTGTATGTGTAACCATCACTATACTCTGTCCCTGAGCATTCAGGTCCGACAGAATATCAAGTACATTGGTTGTATTCTGCGAGTTAAGAGCTCCTGTTGGCTCATCTGCGAAGAGAACCTCTGGCTGATTGATAACTCCTCTTACTACCGCAACTCTCTGCTGCTGTCCACCGGATAGCTGAGTTGGGAACTTGTTCCAATCCTTAGAGGTTATCTCAACCTTTTCCAGAAGCTTCTTACTTTTCTCTGCAAGAGCTTTTCTATCCTTTGTCTTAAGAAGTCCACATACCATTATGTTGTCGAGAGCACTCATGCTGTCATTTAAGTAATTCTGCTGAAAAACAAATCCGCAATGGTTTCTTCTGAACATTGCCAGGCAGTCATTACTGAACTTTGATATCTCAACGCCGCTCCCACCATTTGTCTTCTTACACTTCTTCTCCAGCTTATCTTTAACGTTATATGTGATAGTTCCGAGTGTCGGTCTATCCATTCCGCTAAGTGCATATAGCAGTGTGCTCTTTCCCGATCCGGAGTTTCCCATGATTACTGTGAAATCTCCTTTATATATTTCTAAGTTAAGATTCTTCAGTACATGCTGCTGAACTGACTCATTTGAAAATGTCTTAGATAAATCCTTAGCTGTTAATACTGTTTCTTTACTCATTTTTAATTCTCCTATTCTTTATTTGAATATCCTTCACTAAATGTTCCATCAAAAAACTTCCGCGTTAGTTGTTGATACTAATATACAACAACCCCTCACGGAAGTCTTAACCTGTTCCTTCTGTAATTCTTAATTAATTCTTAACTGTTTTTCTGAATTTCTTATCTATGAAAACAACCAGTATATATGCTACGCAAGCTATAGTAAATATAATCACCTGATATCCAGATACGCCCCTCTCTGCATGGTTAAACCTCAGATATTCAAGTCCTATCTTCGCGATAGCTGACATAATAACTACTAACCTAGCTACAAGTAGTCTCTTATCTTCCAGCTTCAGATATAGGATCAGACCTATAATAAAGATAACCACAAAGACTATACTTTCAAGAAGCTGAATCGGAAAGTAGCTGTCATGCCCCTTTGTTACATATATTACGTTAAATGCCCCTTTATATCTGATACCATGGCAGCAACCAGTTACAAAACACGCTATCTTAGAAAGCCCATACATAAGTGGAGTCGCTAGAACCCAGGCAATTGCTGTATCAATCACCTTCTCATTTATAATAAAAATGGAAAGTGTCGCGCCTAGTATAAGGCCGGCCGCTCCCCCCGCTGCCACAAAACTAATCCGCCTGATGTCACCGGTTAACGCGATAGACATCATAAAGGAGCAAACTATAATAAATACAAATACAAGCATATCTGTATAAAATATACTCTTGCCGGTCACCCCAGCCTTCTTCATTAGAAGCGAAGCCATAATTATACCGATAATAATGCTAAGTAGCACTATCGGAGAATATAAAGAATATTTTAACTCAGGTATTACTATTCCAGACATTTTCACATCCACACACTAGTTAGTCCGATTAGAAATTACATTCTCTTAAAATATTAACACATGTCACAATAAGTATAATAACAGCAATGATACCAAGAGCAAGAAGTATAATGTATATCCACATAATTACCTTGCCAAAGGTATTATTCTTATACTTTACTCTGACAATTATCATAAGAACCCATGAAGCAAGATAACTACACGATACAATTAGAGAAAATAGAGATGTGATAGTGCTTCCCGCTGAGACATCATTGGTTTCGGTAAACGAACTAGTCATTCCACCCAGTAAAAAAGAACCAAGAAACGGCACAATAAAATGGCACACTAGAGATATTACGCACATAATATTCGCCTTCTGATTGTCTTCTGGGGAAATGTATTTCTTATCAAACTGAGGATCTACAGGGTATCCCTGTGGATTATTAGGATAACTCTGCTGTCCATACTGATTTGGGTAAGCCTGCTGCTGCTGACCGTAATTATATGTCTGCCCCTGTGGCTGACTATAGTCGTAGTTTTGCTGTTGCTGCTGACTGTAATCGTAAGTCTGCTGCTGTCCCTGTGGCTGACTATAATCGTAAGTCTGCTGTCCTTGGTCGTTCCCCTGCTGATTATTCTGGTTGTAGAAATCGTTATTATCCATACTTATACCTTCGCTACTTCTTATCCCACAGTAAATGTAGGTTTACATAATTACACTCTCTTAAAATCCATAACCATATCTAGGCCCGGATC
>CACYQC010000203.1 GCA_902776395.1 uncultured Lachnospiraceae bacterium | reverse complement strand
ATCTCTTTTAATTTCACCAACTTTGATAGTTCTTTCTTCGTCTAACTCTGAAAAATAAACATAATTCGCCTTTCTTTGCTCATCAAAACCAAGTATAGAAACAACCTCATCAAAGGTAGTCTCTTCTGTTATATTATGAAATTCAGCTATTTTTTCACGCATAGCAATACGGAAGATATTATACATTTGATCAAATTGATTTAGTAATAGCTTCGCAGGACTATAATAATCATCATTTTTATAAAGACCGATGGCTTTATTTTCTCTGTAATCTTCACCCTCAAGCATATTTGAAAGGTTCTGAATCTCTTGTCCTGCAAGGATAGTAAGTTTAGTCTTGATTCCAGCCATTTTGTTTATATAAGTCTTTACATCTTCAAGACTATTTATTTCTATAGAATCAATAAAATTCTGAGGAATTGATTCAAAAAGCTCTTCCTCTTCTTCGTTTAAATCGTCTAAATCTTCGTCATATCTCATATCCTCATACATTTCTTTTTTAGAGAGATGGACAAGAGTGAACATTAATTTATCTTCAAAAGTAGTATTTTTGTTATATGTATCTTTTATTTTATTGATATCAACTTCAAGATTAACTTCGACTTGTTCATTATTTGTATACTTTCCTGCAAGCTCATTTGCTTTATTCTCAATAACAGCTTTATCTTCATCAGAAAGATCCTGATCAAAGCTCATAGTTACATCCAAACGTTTATCGAGTAATATTTTTTTATCATGATCATAAGCAGCAAGTGTAAGGAAACGAGCAACCATATCTGCTTGCTCCTTCTTCTCCTGTTCATTCTTAGGTCTTACTTCGTCAAATGCCTTCTTGAAATTAAACTTATAACCTTCAACATAATCAGCGATAGGTTGTTTTGCAATATCAGCTTCATGTTTAAAAGCATCAAGAGTATTCTTCTTATTATTGTACTCTTGTACTTCTTTTGGAGTATGATCCTTTTTTGAATCATAATTTTCCTTAAATTCATTAAAAGAAATTTGCGCTCTAGCATAAGCTCTTCTCTTTTCTTCATAATTAAAATAAGGTGTTAATTTATCGCCAACAATTGTTGTAATAATAGCTCTTTTGATTTGTTCTTCAGTAAAAAGACCAAGTTTTCTAAATAGCTTCTTAACCTCTGGATTTTCAAGATTGAAATAATCAGATATTTTTATATTATTTGTTGTATTAAAATGTGGCATATGTTTTACCCCTTCTTAAAATATTTATATTTATACAAATTACGTATGAATTATAACACTTTATTAGCAACAAATGTGCAACAAATGTAATTAGCTTGCTATTTGTATAAACTTACCCAGAGAACGGAACACAAAGAATAATTTACTATCATCCGCAGGTTTTGACCTAGTAGTATTCGGAAATCGTGACTTCGTCACTCTCCGCAAGCATAGCTTGCTACTTTCCTCATACATACTTAGGTCAAACCATTCTGGTTTAAGATATAAGAAAAAGCCCGCCTCAACATGCAAGCATGTCGGCGAGCTTTATTCTTATATCTTATCCTGCGGATGATAACCTTTTCTAGTACATCCCTCCCATGCCGCCAGGGGCTGCTGGCATTGCAGGTGTATCTTCTTTGATATCAGCAACAACAGATTCTGTTGTAAGAAGTGTTGAAGCAATAGATGTAGCATTCTGAAGAGCACTTCTTGTTACCTTAACAGGATCAATGATTCCTGCCTCAACCATGTTAACAAACTCTTCTTTATATGCATCAAAACCAGTCTTATCATCAGACTCTTTTACTTTATTAACGATAACAGCGCCTTCAAGACCTGCATTCTCAACGATGTGATAAAGTGGAGCCTCCATAGCCTTTGCTATTATCTTAGCGCCTGTCTTCTCATCACCTTCAAGTGTATCAGCAAGAGCATCAACTTCCTTAATAGCATGTGCATAAGCAGCACCACCACCAGAAATGATTCCTTCTTCAACTGCTGCACGAGTAGCGTTAAGAGCATCCTCAAGACGAAGCTTAGCTTCCTTCATTTCTGTCTCAGTAGCAGCACCAACTCTAACTACTGCAACACCACCAGCAAGCTTAGCAAGTCTTTCCTGAAGCTTCTCTCTATCAAAATCAGACTTTGTCTCACCAATCTGAGTCTTGATAAGGTTAATTCTCTCTTCAAGAGCTGCCTTGTCACCAAGACCATCAACGATTGTTGTATTCTCCTTTGTAACCTTAACGCTCTTAGCACGGCCAAGCTGATCAATTGTAGCGTCCTTAAGCTCATATCCAAGCTCAGATGAAAGAACTGTACCACCTGTAAGAATAGCGATATCCTGAAGCATATCCTTTCTTCTATCACCATATCCAGGAGCCTTAACAGCAACAACGTTAAATGTACCACGTAACTTATTAACAATAAGAGTTGTAAGAGCTTCACCCTCAACATCCTCAGCTATTATAAGCATTGAAGCACCTGTCTTAACTATTTCCTCAAGGGTAGGAAGAATATCCTGAATATTTGAAATCTTCTTATCTGTTATAAGGATATATGGATTCTCAAGCTCAGCTACCATCTTCTCCATATCAGTTGACATGTATGCTGAAACATATCCTCTATCGAATTCCATACCTTCAACAAGGTCAAGCTCTGTCTTCATAGTCTTAGACTCTTCAACAGTTATAACACCATCCTTAGAAACCTTGTCCATTGCATCAGCTACAAGCTCACCAACCTCTTCATCACCAGCTGATATAGCAGCAACCTTAGCTATCTGATCCTTGCCATTTACTGGCTGGCTCATACCAATAATAGCCTCAACAGCCTTCTCTGAAGCTTTCTTCATTCCTTTACGAAGAACAATAGGATTAGCTCCTGCAGCGAGGTTCTTCATTCCTTCATTGATCATTGCCTGAGCAAGAACTGTAGCTGTTGTAGTACCATCACCTGCTACATCATTTGTCTTTGTAGCAACTTCCTTAACGAGCTGTGCGCCCATGTTCTCGAACTCGTCCTCAAGCTCGATCTCTTTAGCGATG
>CACYQC010000202.1 GCA_902776395.1 uncultured Lachnospiraceae bacterium | reverse complement strand
TCAAAGATATATTCAACTATTAGCGATAATATAAAAACAACGAGCACTCCAACCGCAATACTTATAACAACTTCTATCCTATCTGACGGTATATTCGGTGCTTTGAATACTATCAAAAGTATTGCTGCCTCAACTATAAGTACATAAAGAACGTTTCTTATAATAAGTCTTTTCATGCTCAGCTCTTTATCTGATTGAAAAAAGAATACCGGAATCACACCAATAAATGCATAAAAAAGAGGTGAAAAATAGGCATCGTAACTGAGGGTTCTGTCACTGTCAAACAACATTCCCACAACCATTAGAAGTATGGTAATCAGAGTTACAAGTATAAAATATAATCTAAAGGCTTCACCTAATCTTTCCTTTATTCCATATTTGTTTTTCACTTGTCATCACCACCTTTTAGTGCATTCTTCAATCCAGAAACGTATTTTCTGGAAATCACTACCTCTTCATTATTCTTAAGGAGCGCTGTATATCTGCCGCTAAGTGCAGGCTTTATGGATTTTACCTTCATCAGATTAAGAAGCATTCCCTTCTGAATCCTGATAAAGGTTTTACCTTGCAGCATGTCTTCCAACTCATATAGTTTTAGTTTTATCTCATAACTATCTTTCGATGTATAGATAAATAGTCTATTATCCACCGATTCAGCATAGAATACATCCACTATCGGAATCTCTATACGCTGTCCGTCATGCTCCGTACTCAGCTGTCCCTGTCTGGACTTCACAAAGGAAATGATTTCCTGAACATCATCCGTCACCTTATGGCAACGAATCTCTAAGACCTCAGATTCTTCTATAGGTATTCTCTTTACCCTTAATTCCACTCTCAGCCACGCTCCTGCTATACATTTTATAATGATAAAATTATAGCAAGCAGACTGGTTATTATCAAACCTCTATTTCACATCCTCAATGGCACTTGTCCTGAAAGTCTTCCATATCGCTATGCAGTATATTGAAAGAAGAACAACTGCAATAGTCACCGATATGTAAAGCTCTCTCTCCACGCTGCCGAAAACCTTGAGAGATGCCTCTTCGTTGCTGATTGCTGAGCAGGCGTTATTTATTCCATGGAAGATTATGCAAGGTAACAGACTCTTACCTTTATAGAATAGTGTAACAAGTGTAAATCCAACCACTATAGCAAACACTATCTGAAGGAGCGTCTCCAGCAGATCCTGACCATTCAGAAGATTAACTATATGACCTATTCCAAAGGTGATTGAAGACACTATTATCGCACTCTTTACATTTTTCTTTGCCATACCTACAAAGAGAAAACCTCTGAATATAATCTCTTCAAGAAAACCTACACATAACATACTCAGTATATAAAATACTGTCTCAGGGATACTGTAATTCAGCTTCACCCCGAAGAAAATGCTTGATAAGCCTACAAGCATAAGTGGTATAAAGAACCACGCTTTTGATAACTTATATTCCGGCTTCACAAGGCCATACTTTTCAAACAGGTCATTCTTCTTAAGCCACGCCAGTAGTATCACAGAAAAAACTATGTGAAAGATCATTGATGGAAGCTTAACTATTCCCACTGTCTCTGATATCGACTCAGCTATACTCGTTCCAACAACATAGATAACTATACATATGATTGCAAAAGTAACTTCATTTTTCTTATAGATTTTGTTCATCTTATCATTCCTTTCTTTTATTAAAAAAGCTTGGAAACAGCCGTTTTCTTTTTGTTAAAACGACTATAACCAAGCCTTAAATGTTATTCAATAATTTGGAATGTAAGATGCATTTTTTCACTGTAAGATGCACAATTCTTTGATTATATTTGTGATTCCTCCTGCATTTCGGAGCAGATTCCCCAGCTTTCTGGAACTATCGAACATAGTATCAGAACTTATAATCTTTTCAAATGCCTCCTTTATATGAGCATCATCAAAATCCCTGAAGTCTATTACAATTCCTGCATCTTTATCTGCGACACTCTTTGCATTATATTTTCGTTCAAATACTTTACCCGGAACCATAATCTGAGGAACTCCGTGAAGCAGTCCATCCACTATGCTATTCTGCCCACCATGATTAATATATATAGCCGCCTCATCCAGTAGTTCTGAAAAATCCCATCTTGGAGCGATATGTATATCACCTATAGTTTCTTCTTTAAGATATGAAGAAGCTATATAAACTTCATAATTTCTTTCTATGTAATTACTATCACCAAACACTTCCCGCATCACACTTAAAGTCTTCGCTGCAGAAACAGTTCCATTTCCCATATAAACAAGTATCTTATCTCGCTTCTTATTGCTTATATGTGAATCTGCCACAATACCATCAGAAGATTCAATTATCATCTCTGAACCAGGTTCTTTAACAGATTTAAATGTGCCACAGTAGCATATTTCCCCAGCCAGCTTCCTTGGATTATTCTCCCGATCAACCTTCAATTCTTCAATCGGTTCCAGTTCTCGAATGCTTGGGCAAAACCTCTTATCAGCCCAGTCAAAATGCTGAAGTGCAGAATCGAAGTGCAGAATCTACACTTGGAAGTTCTAATTCTTTTAGTAATTTATTCAAACCTTTTGATAGCTTCGAATCATGTGCATACTCATGCTGTGTTGGATAACTAACCGTTGTATAAAGTGGTATCTCTTCTTTTTTTGCAGCAATAATTGCCGATATATTAAACTCTGAATAAACTATATCCGGCTTATATTCATGAATTGCCCGCCTGATCGACTCCACACTTTTCTTTAGATATTTATAATCCAGATTACCTGTGAACTGAAGTACCTGATCAAAAGAATTAACAGTCTTTTTTGATGTGATACCAAGTTTCTGTGCTATAGGAAAAGTCCTGGTAGCTATAGGCTTCGGAAGTCCCATAGGCATCGGTATATCAAGGAAATAATTCTTCACGCTATCTATATTCTTATAATTTACATCCTCTGCCCTGCAGGTAGCCACATCAATACCCGCAGAAATAAATCCTTCTACAAGCTGCTTACACCTGGAAGAAGGTCCTGCCGTTTCAGCCATCGCTGCCATAGGTACTATTAAGATTTTGCCTTCTATACTCAAGTGGTGTCACTCCATACATTTTCTTAAAAACTCACTAATAGTTATGGTTGCAAGTAATTCACAAATCCATAATCATGAAGCATCTTAATATATTCAGTCAGTCTCGGATAAAGGGGCTCGGCCTCATCCCCAAAATGCGCCTTTACCTTTTGACCAATTTCATATATTGATGCTTTCCCATCAATAAGAGGAAATATATAACTTCCAAACTTCTCCAGATGTAGCTGAGATACTTTGGGTTTCTTCAAAAGCTTCTGTGCCAGCCAATTGAAAATCCCTTTATTTTCAATAAAGATAGTTACATTACCTTCCTCGTCAGCTTCCCACTTATGTTTGTCTGAAATGACTGGTACAAAATCCAGAAAATTTTCTTTACTCTTCTTCATTTTTCTCTTCAGTGGCTTTATCAGCCTCTGCCTTATTCTTCATGGCATATATAGCTACACAGGCAATCATGACAACAAGCAGGATAATTCCTCCGATGGTTCCAAGATTGATATAGCCCGACAGATTTATCTTCTCTTCAAGTCCAGCTACTGCAAGGATTGCCAGGATAATACCAACAAGTCCTTCACCCGCAATCATGCCCGAACAGAAAAGCACACCTGAACCAGCTTCATCATTCTTAGCTTTGGATTTCTTATCAACCACCCATCTAATAGCACCACCTATCATGATAGTTGTACTAAGTTCCAGTGGAAGGTAAAGTCCTATAGCAACTGGAAGCACTGGTACACCAAGTATCTCCACAACAATAGCTGTAAATACGCCAATAAACACAAGAGCCCAAGGAAGATTTCCGTTCATAACTCCTTCAACAATCATCTTCATAAGTGAAGCCTGAGGAGCAGCGAGCTCTGTCGTTCCAAAGCCCCAAGCCTTATCAAGAAGTATAAGAACTCCACCTATAGCAAATGCCGAAACCACAGCTCCGATGATTTCACCGATCTGCTGTTTCTTAGGAGTCGCCCCTAATATAAATCCAGTCTTAAGATCCTGTGATGTATCACCTGCCATCGCTGTTACTATACAAATAATAGAACCTATAGCTATAGCACCTACCATACCAGAAGCTCCTGTCTCTCCAGTAATCTTAAGTATAAATGTAGAGAATAGAAGTGTAGCAATCGCCATTCCTGAAACAGGGTTATTACTACTTCCTACAAGACCTACCATTCTTGATGAAACTGCACCAAAGAAGAAACCAAATAGTGCTATAAGGATAGCTCCGATAAGTGAAACAGGAATCTGAGGCAGAAGCCATATAAGAAGAATAATAGCTAGTACTCCAAAGAGTACAACCTTCATATTTAAATCCTTTTCAGTACGAAGTGTACTTGTTCCGCCAGAATCCTTCATTCCTTTAATTGAACTCTTAAAGGTTGAAACTATAAGAGGCATCGATTTAACAAGACTAATAATACCTCCAGCAGCCACCATACCTGCACCTATGTATCTTATATAATAACTCCAAAGCTGTCCCGCTCCATTTTCGGCATATAGATTACCAATTGTATCTGTTCCAGGATAAAGAACAGTGTCTGCTCCAAATGTTGCAATTGCAGGAATAAATACAAACCATCCAAGAAGGCCACCTGCGAGCATATATGAAGCAATCTTTGGTCCACATATATATCCTACGCCTATAAGTGCTGGATACACTTCTGCAGAAAGCTCTGTCTTAAGAGACTTAATATTTGCTGTTATAACTCCCGGTATAACCTTTATTCCATCAACAAGGAACTTAAAAAGCCCTGCAAGACCCATACCAATAAATACAGATTTTGCACTTGTGCCTCCCTCTTCACCTGCAAGAAGTACCTCTGCACATGCAGTTCCTTCTGGATAAGGAATCACCCCATGCTCTTTTACAATTAATGCATTTCTGAGGGGAATCATAAATAGAATACCAAGTATGCCACCCACTAAAGCAATTAGTGTAATAGAAAGCAAACTAGGTCTTTCAGCAGTACCCTCCTTCGCCCAAAGGAAAAGAACTGGCATAGTAAAGATTGCTCCTGCCGCGAGCGACTCTCCTGCTGAACCAATAGTCTGAACCATATTACTTTCAAGAATTGAATCCTTCCTCATTAGGACGCGAATCACACCCATAGAAATAACAGCTGCCGGAATTGACGCTGAAACAGTCATTCCAACTCTGAGTCCAAGATACGCATTTGCCGCTCCAAAAACTACAGCAAGAATAATACCCATGATGATAGATGTCACCGTAAACTCAGGAGTAATTTTCTCGGCCGGAATGTAAGGTTTGAAGTCCTTATTTTTTTCATCCATAATTACTTTCTCCTTTTGTCTTTATCCAGTATCAAAAGATACTTTTGACACCTACCCCCTATTATAACCTAATACACTCCGTAACACTATAGCCCAAATCAGTAATTGCTTTCTTTATTTCACTATCTTCTATCTCTCTTCCTAGCTTTACGACAGCCTCAGCCTTATCTCCATTCACCTTTGCGCTGACTCCTTCTATAGAATTGAGCGCATTCTGGACTCTTCGATGACAGTTTTCACACCTCAT
>CACYQC010000201.1 GCA_902776395.1 uncultured Lachnospiraceae bacterium | reverse complement strand
TTTTTCATTGATAAAATGGTTGCAAAAACTAATAACGATTTTCTCCAATTGTTACCTTGGTGGTCTTACGCATTAGTAATCATTATTATTCTTTTGATTATAGGTGTTATAGTAGCAGAGTTTTTGAGAACATTTGCTAATTCAAAAAGTATCAGTTTTCTAACTGCTATTTTATATCTGATCGTTACAATAATTGTGGCTATACCATTTGCGAGGTTTTTAATGGTCTTTATAGATGGAATACTAAGCAATTATGTAATAGTTATAACACCAGACCAGGTAAGGAATCATTTTTCTTCAGAAGGAACTGATTATGATTTTGCACTTTTCTCTGTTGTAAGAGGAATACTATTCTCTATACTACTTAGATTACAGATATACGCCTTTAGTTTTACTTATGGTGCAATGCTCAAAAAGCCTGTAAGAAATTGTAGAGTACATGATTGTGTAACTACAGGAAAAGAATATGAGGTAGTAAGAACTCTGGCAAAGAGACTCACATTTGATCAAAGCTTTTCATTTATAAAGAACTATACTGAAGAATTAGAACAGAGACATTTCTTCCAGATACAAGAAAAAGGTTTGTTTGGAATAGGTACGATTAATAAATGGAATTATTACCGTGATGGACAGATAATGGATTGTTCTGAAGAAGAGTTTTTAGATAAATTATATAATTTGACTATTCATAAAACTTTGAGTTTAAAGACAGAAGAGGAAAAAAATGAGTAATATTAATATTAACAAGTTGCCGGTTCCAACTTGGACGTGGTTAAAGGTAAATGAATATACGGTTGCTGTTCCGGAGAAATTTGAGAAACCTGAATGCATCATTGATAATATGCCAGAGGATGTTAAGGTTGGATCTGTAGACTTTACATCGGTATGTTTAGGAGATGTAGAACTGGGCGCGGGTGAGGAATTTAAGAAAATATCCCACGGCGCAAAGACAGGTGGTACATCATATACAGTATCTGCGGGAGTAAAAGTTACAGAGCCGATTAGAATTACTTATGATTTTGGAAATGATAAAAAGCAAACTACAGATGAAGTAGTTGGAAAGCTTATTCGTACATCAGTTATTCTCGGAGAAGAATCTGAATTAACTTTGATAGTTACTTTCAAGGGTTGCCCAACTTTCGGTGCAAATGATATACGAATCAAAGCTGCGAAAACAGCTAAATTAAATCTAGTTGAAATATTCCAACTTGAAGATGGTTCAAACTTTGTTGACAGCATTGGCGGAAGATACCTTGACTATGGCGGACTTAAATTGATTCAGATTAAGTCAGGAGACGGAAATGTAGCCCTCAGCTGCTGTGCAGATCTTGATGGTTACAAGAGTACCCTCGATATAGATACAGGATATTTAGTTCGTGGAGTTGACAAGCTTGATATCAACTACGTGGCAAGACACCGTGGAGCTAAGACGGATACTAAGATCAATGTCAGTGGAGTTCTCCGTGATAAAGCAGATAAGACCTTCCGTGGTACCATAGATTTCATCAAGGGCTGCAAGACTGCAACAGGTGATGAGAGAGAAGATGTTCTTCTGATGGATGAAGGTGTGCATAATAATACTGTACCACTTATCCTATGTGCTGAAGAGGATGTCGAAGGTGCGCACGGTGCATCTATCGGAAAGATATCAGAGGATATAGTAAATTACTTCGAGAGTCGTGGTATTCCTGAAACAGAAGTTACTGAGCTTATGGCGAAGTCAAGAATAGATGCAGTAGCAGGAAGAATACCTGATGAGAAGACAAGAGAGCTTCTCCTTGCTGAATAAAATTTGTGGAGTTATCCCATAAATAAAAAAGAAACAATTAGAAAGAAACAGTTATGAGTTTAAATATACAGGAAATAAGAAAAGACTTTCCTTTTTTCGACAATACAAATCTAGCTTATCTAGATAATTCTGCAACAAGTCAGCGTCCACGTCAGGTCGTTGAAGCAGTTATGGACTATGAGTACTATCACAACTCTAATCCATTTCGTGGTCTATACGAATTATCAATAGATGCTACAGAACGTTACGAGGCAGCTAGAACTAAGGTGGCAAGCTTTATAAATGCAAAGACAGATGAAGAGATAATATTCACTAGAAATGCATCTGAGAGCCTTAATCTCGTTGCTGCATCACTATGTGAAATGCTTCATTCTGAAGGAAAGCTTTCAGAAGGCGATGAGATCATAACAACAGTTGTTGAACATCATAGTAATATGCTCCCATGGAGACTTGCTGCTAAGAAATATGGCGCAACAGTAAAGTACCTCGAGTGTGAAGAGGATGGAAGCTTTTCACTAGAGAAATTTAAGAATCTTCTTACTGAAAAAACTAGAGTGGTGGCTATGACGGCCACATCGAATATATTTGGATGTAGTGTTGATGTTAAGAGCTTCGCTGCTGAGACTCACAAGGTTGGAGCCTACTTCGTAGCTGATGGTGCACAGAGTGTACCTCATAGCAAGACAGATGTTCAGGATACGGATGTAGACTTCCTGGCTTTTTCAGGACACAAAATGCTTGCTCCTATGGGAATAGGTGTTCTGTATGGTAAACTCGACCTACTAAGGAAAATGCCACCATTTCTATCTGGTGGTGAAATGATAGAATATGTAACCTTCGAGGATATTACCTATGCCGAGCCACCTCACAAGTTTGAGGCTGGAACAGTAAATGCTAGCGGCGCAGTAGGACTTGCTGCGGCAATTGACTATATAGAATCAATTGGAATGGATGAGATACAGGCTAGAGAACTTGAGCTAACTCGAATAGCACTTGATGGTATGAAGAAGATTCCGAACATCAAGGTGCTTGGTTCAGATAAAGCAGAAGATCATCACGGAATACTGACCTTCAAGATTGAGGGCGTTCATCCGCATGATATAGCTGCAATCATTGCAGACGCAAATGTTGCAGTAAGAGCTGGACATCACTGTGCAGAACCATTACATCATTTTATAGGTATCCCATCAACAACAAGAGCCAGCCTTATGTTCTATAACACTGAGGAAGAGGTTGAGAGACTTCTGGATGTTATGAGACAGATAAGAGGCTTCATGGGATTCAAAGACTGATAAAATAAAGAATATAATTAAAAGAT
>CACYQC010000200.1 GCA_902776395.1 uncultured Lachnospiraceae bacterium | reverse complement strand
CTTGTTACGCCAGATCTTCGGCTTCAGTTTCCAGAGTCTTCTCTTCATTTCCGACTCCTTGTACTGATAAGTACCATAGTTGTAGCACATACTTCCGCCCAGACCCATTATTCTGAGTCCCTTATACTTATATATATCATCATCTATACATATACATCCCAGAGGTGGGGTCGAATCATAACAAGCGTCATGATTACCGTGAATATACAGTATCGGAACCTTGGCATAGGTTGCCAGAAACTCCAGATACTGCGGCGCCAGATCCCCCGCTGACAGAATCAGATCTATATCCTCTAATTTAGTTTTCTCAAAAAAATCCCACAGATATTTTGATTCAACATCTGCCAAAGCGAGAATCCTCATCGCCACCTACACCTCTTCGTTAGTAGCGTCCTTCTGAACGCCCTTAATCTCCACAAGCTCCTTCGCTATATCATCCAGCTCATCCTTAACTGGAATCTCTCCCACTACATTTTCTACCAGCCAGTTCATCTTGATGATGTCATCTACATCCAGCTCTTCGCCTTCCTTGCTGATCACTTCACCACTCTGAATCTTTATCTCTCCACTGAACGGCGATATCCTATCCTCAATTATCTGTTCCTTCATTATGTCAACCAGTCTTCTTGTGTCTGACGGAACCTTATCTGATACAATGATATCCACCACACCAGCTGATAGTCCCCACCAATAATTGATAGGTTTTCCTTCACTGTCAGTATCCGTACTAGACCAATTACCATTCATGATCATACTGATTATTCTCTTGTACAGAACTCCCCAGTTATATACAGTCATTGTCATATTCTCCGGAGCATCCGCGGTCAGCTTATACATACCGAAGTTACGACTAGCCTCATTTGGAGTTATCATATCCTGATCAGATACGTAATCGATTCCCTCCTCATACAGGCTCTTATATATCTCTTTTCTATCTTCAACTTCCTTAAGGGTTGTCCATTTCAGGTGCACCTTAACAGATGGATTTACCATTCGCGCACCCAGCGCAAATGCATTTATGTTCGCAGTTATTCCATATATAGGATAGTCCGCGAGATAACCTATCTTGCCCGTCTCCGTGAGCGCGCCCGCTATCATTCCCGAAAGGAACTTTGCCTCATAGAGTCTCGCATCATAGGTTCTTATATATCTATGTGTTGTATTTATAGAACAATTTAGTATTCTTACATTTGGATACTTGATAGCACATTTAAGGCTTGCCCCAACCATCTTGACAGTAGGAGTAAATATAACCTCAACGCCCTGATTCTCGATCAGGTCTGTCATTGCATCTATTGCATCCTGCTCGGTTTCAATTCCAGAAATCTTTAGTGATACGAGCCTATCTCCAAACTCTTCCTTAAGATAGTTTCTTCCCAACTCATGCGCATAGAACCAGTCAGACTGTGCAGGATCCACTCCATAGATAAATGCCACCTTGAGCGGTTTCGAAGCTGAATAGTTAGGTGCAAGTATATGGGACAGCTTGGTTGTCCTCTCTTCAGGAGGATCAAGCGACACCTCAACCTCATACTCTTCATTAACTACCAAGAACTCCTGCCACATCGAGGATATGCCTGCCTCTATATCTTCAAGTCCCATCTCGCATATCTCATCAAAACTTCTAAGTTCTAGGAATACTACAAATGCATCACCAGTAGTTACATTTGACAGGTGGTCTCCACCCTTCTGTTTATACGCTTTTTCAAATCTCTTATAAGCCGCCTTCAGCTCTAGCAAAGTATCATCTGACCATATCTTGGTGCTTTCCTGTCTAATAACTGTTCCGGAACCATCTGCTGAATCCGAAGCAGTACCAACTGCAGAAACTGTAGTAGACTCGCCCAGCTCTCCACCATGCTTCTCAGATACTCTGACCTGTTCCATGAGTCTCTCGTAACCACCAGTATGACTGAACCATATGAAGTTCACTCCTGTCTTCTTGTAGAAGTCCATGAACTCATAGTAAACCTTGATGGTTTCATCCTCTGTCAGCCTTGGAACCTTACGAGTTACGAAGGCTGGAATAGAGTCCGCTCCGAAAAACTTCAGAACACTGACTCTCTTGTTGCCTTCAACAACATAGTAATAATTTAGATATTCATATACCTTAATTGGATCTCTGATACCCTCTTCCAAATGGGCATCACAAAGCTTGGACCATTTAGCTCCAAACTCCGTCTTTGAATCCATCAGTGGCATAAAATCAGAAGCAAAGGCCTGAGTACGTCCAGCAGTGCTGGTTCCCACCACTCTATCAAGCGGTACATCTACAAGTCCAAGACTCACATCACTTGATATAGTTTCCTTCTGGATAATGTCATCCAGTACAGGAAGGAAAGGATATCTACCTGCAGACACATTTTGCTTATATGTCTTCTGTCCTCTTTTTCTAGCTTTTTCGTATAACTCAATTGACATACGTTATTAAATACCTCGTATTAAAATGATTCTTCGCTCCGCTCAGAATGACAATTATAGTTTGCTGATACCTGATCTCTTAGCTTCGTCAGCAACAGCCTTTGCTACTACCTTTGCTACATTTTCATTGAAAGCATCTGGAATGATATATTCCTCTGAAAGCTCGTCCTCTGAAACAACTGCTGCTATTGCTCTTGCGGCAGCTTCCTTCATAGGCTCTGTTATAGCACTTGCTCTAGCATCCAGTGCACCTCTGAAGATTCCTGGGAATACCAGAACGTTATTAATCTGGTTAGGGAAATCTGAACGTCCAGTTGCTACTATTCTAGCTCCGCCAGCCTTAGCCTCATCTGGCATAATTTCTGGAGTTGGGTTTGCCATAGCGAAAACGATAGGATCGCTTGCCATAGTACGAACCATATCTGCAGTTACAAGTCCTGGTGCAGAAACTCCGATGAAGATATCCTTACCCTTAAGAACATCAGCAAGGCTTCCACTTTCTTTATCCTTATTTGTTACTGCAGCTATTTCCTGCTTAGCAGGATTAAGTCTAGGATCACCATCTACAAGTGCCCCCTTACTATCTACGAGTACTACATTTCCGAGTCCAAAACTCTGAAGCAGCTTACAGATGGAGATACCGGCAGAACCAGCACCACTTATAACTGCGGAGCAATCCTCCCACTTCTTACCAACTATCTTAAGAGCATTTGTAAGACCTCCAGCAACTACGAT
>CACYQC010000199.1 GCA_902776395.1 uncultured Lachnospiraceae bacterium | reverse complement strand
TTCATATCATCCTCAGCAGGATCATATCCCTTTAAATTTTCGGTATCGATAGATGCCCCTTGAAAATTCAGCGGTATATCTATCCATACTGGTCCTGGGCGTCCTGTTGTTGCTAAATGCCATGCTTTCTCAAGAGCATATCTAATGTCCTCAGGATTTTCAATCATTGTTGAATATTTAGTCATATTATTTACTGACTTTACTATATCATACTCTTGATCACCTAAAGCTCTAACTTTTGCTCCAGTTATTCTTTCAGCATAACGAGATGTAGTATCGTATCTAACTTGTCCACTAATTATAAACATTGGAATTGAATCTAGCCAACCGCCTAAGACTCCAGTAAGCGCATTTGTTCCACCTGGTCCAGTCGTAACACATACTGCAGCTATTTTATTATCTAGTCTAGCATAGGCTTCTGCTGCAATAGCGCAGGCCTGTTCATGATGATTATATGTAACATGAAGTCCAGCATTGTGTCCTAAAGCATCATTTAAATGCATAGCACCTCCTCCAACAACGCTGAACACATCTGTAACTCCATGTTCTACTAAAAAATTCGCAACATAATCTGCTAGTCTAATATTCATCTATCCACCTCCGGAATAGTTTATTCCTCACTCAAAAAATCAAATGTAAGCTGGCTGGTCTTTGGCATATCGCCTAGTATTCCAAGCTCTTCCATTTTCTCTATAACCGTTCCAGACACCTTAGCTCTATCCTTAAGCTCCTGCTGAGATAGGAATCTTCCTCCCTGTGCAGCCTTTTCCATCTGGAATGCAGCAGACTCTCCCATCTTATCTATAGATAGGAAACTTGGCATGATTTTGCCATCAATTATCTGGAAACGGTCAGCCTTAGCTCTATATATATCCAGTGGCAAAAACTCAAAACCTCGAGCATACATCTCCTTAACTATCTTCATATCCTTAAGGAGTCCCTTTTCTGTAGCATTGCCTTATACTCTTCTAGCACTGTATCCAGATGTTCTTCCCCCTGACACATAACCTCATAGGAGAAGTCATCCGCTCTGATACTGAAGTACGCTGCATAATATGCCAGCGGATAATATAGTTTGTAGTAAGCAACACGCCAGGACATCATAACATATGCAACGGCATGAGCCTTAGGGAACATGTACTTGATCTGTTCACAGCTCCATATATACCATTCTGGCACACCGTGTTCTTCCATGGTCTTCTTGAAATCTGGCCATTCATTACACTTTCCCTTTGCAACCATTCCTTTACGAACTCGTTCCATAATGGTAAATGCATCACCAGAGTCAAGTCCCTGATTCAGGAGATAAACCATGATATCATCACGACAACAAATAGCACTTGAAAGTTCACATGTACCTTCTTGAATAAGTTTCTGGGCATTGCCGAGCCATACATCAGTTCCATGAGACAGACCTGCAATACGAACAAGGTCAGAAAAGCTCTTAGGATCTGCATCAATAAGCATCTGCATAGCGAACTCTGTTCCGAACTCTGGCACGCCTAAGCATCCAAGCGGTATACCGCCCATATCTTCAGGCGTTATTCCTAATGGTTCTGTACTCTTAAAGAGCTGCATAACCTTAGGATCATCAAATGGTATATCTGTAACCTTAACTCCTGTCAAATCCTCCAAACGTCGAATCATCGTCGGATCATCGTGACCAAGTATATCAAACTTCAGAAGGTTATGATCGATGGAGTGGTACTCGAAATGCGTTGTGATTATATCAACAGTCTGATCATTAGCAGGTCTCTGAACCGGAGTGAAGCTATATATTTCTTCATCATCTGGAGTAACTATGATTCCACCAGGATGCTGACCTGTTGTTCTCTTAACATCTATACATCCCTTAGACAGTCGCTCCATCTCCTGCCATCTCTTATCGAGACCTCTATATTTACAATAATCTCTGGCATAGGCCATTGCAGTTTTTTCTGCAACAGTACCAACTGTTCCAGCCTTGAAGGAGTGATCTTTACCAAAGAGTTCACCCAGGAAGGCATGCGCCTTAGCCTGGTACTCGCCAGAGAAGTTCAGATCTATATCCGGCTCCTTATCTCCCTTAAATCCAAGGAAGGTTTCGAACGGTATATCCTGACCTTCCTTTTTCAGCTTAGTTCCACACTTAGGACATACAGCATCTGGCATATCGCAACCACATTCACCTGCATACTTCTTAACTCTTTCAGAATCAAATTCTGTATAGAAGCAATTAGGACATAGATAATGTGCAGGAAGAGGATTAACCTCTGTTATACCTGACATTGTAGCCGCAAAGGAAGAACCGACAGATCCTCTGGATCCAACTAGATATCCATCCTCATTAGACTTCCAAACCAGCTTCTGTGCAACTATATACATTACGGAGTATCCATTACCTATTATGGAATCCAGTTCCTTATCAAGTCTATTCTTAACTATATCAGGAGGTTCAGGTCCATACATCTCATGCATCTTGTCATAGCATATTTTTCTAAGTATCTGGTCTGAATTTTCGATTCTTGGAGGCGCTTTATCAGGGCGAACTGGTGACATCTTCTCCATCCAGGAAGCAACAAGATTTGTATTAGTTACTACTACCTCATATGCTTTCTCTTCACCTAGATATGAGAATTCCTCCAGCATCTCTTCTGTTGTCTTAAAATATAGTGGAGGCTGTTTCTCCATCTCATCCTTTACAGGATCAGCATGGGGATCAATTATTCCCTGAGCCACCTTCTCTTCTACTTCAGCCAGAACCTTTTCCCTGGTATTCTTATTCATCTGTCTAATACGAACACTGTCTAGGATAATAGCTCTAGATATAGCATCCTCTGGATCAAGGAAATGTACATCGCCTGTAGCAACGACTGGCTTATCATACTTTTCTCCAAGTTCAACTATCTGTCTATTAATATCCTGAAGATCTTCGATAGAATTGATACGGTCTTCCTTCTCATCATTAACTAGATACATGTTATTACCAACCGGCTGTATCTCGAGGTAATCAAAGAATCTTACAAGTCTTTCTATCTCTTCATCCTCTGCACCATCAAGTAGCGCCGAATATAGAAGTCCTGAAGAACAAGCAGAACCAACTATAAGTCCTTCTCTATACTTCTCAATAAGAGACATAGGTATCCTAGGTCTTCTATTGAAGTAATTAAGATGTGCCTCTGATATCAGTCTATATAGATTCGTTCTACCAGTCTCATTCTTAAAGAAAATGATACCGTGATAGGACTTAGCCTTCTTAATCTTATCAGACGACGCCTTGCCCATCTTATTAAGGTCATCTACCGTCTTTGCACCAGATTCATTTATCATCTTCATAAGACATACAAATATCTCTGATGTAACCTCAGCATCATCACATGCTCTATGGTGATGAGCATTGGTCAGATTGAAATAGTGGGTCAGTCTGTCCAGTGTATATCTACCAAGCTCTGGAAGATATATATATGCAAGAGTCATTGTATCAAGTGCCGTGAAGTCATATGTAAGTCCAAGTCTCTTAGCATTCACTCTGATAAATGTAGTATCAAAGGTTGCATTATGAGCAACCAGCATGGCACCTTCGCAGAACTTAAGGAATCTTGGAAGAACCTTATCTATAGTATCTGCATCCTTAACCATGTTGTCATTTATCGATGTAAGCTTCTCTATATGGTATGGGATAGGAACCTCTGGATTAACAAATTCAGAGAATCTGTCAATTACATTTCCTGCCGTGTCAAGACGAACCGCTCCTATCTCAATAATCTTACAAAACTTAAAGGATAGTCCCGTTGTCTCTATATCGAATACAACATATTCACTATCCAGACTCTGACCATGACTATTCATTACCAGTGTCTTGATATCATCTACAAAATATCCTTCTACACCAAACAGTAGCTTAAAGTTATCCTTATCTCCCTTTGCATCCTTACTATGCAGATAATGATCCGCCTCAGTAAAGCCATGAACTACTCCATGATCCGTTATAGCAACAGCGGGATGTCCCCAGTCAAGGGCTCTCTGTACAGCTCCTTCAACAGGAGTAACGGCATCCATCTCACTAAACTTTGTATGAAGATGAAGTTCTACTCTTTTGACAGGTGCATTATCCTCTCTCTTAGGCCTGGTGTCCTGTA
>CACYQC010000198.1 GCA_902776395.1 uncultured Lachnospiraceae bacterium | reverse complement strand
CAAGCTATATGGCCAACCATAACCGTCTTTGCCCCCTTTTCAATAAGTGACTTATATACATATCCAAAGGTCTCATCCCATTCCTCGACAGAAAGGCTATTGATACTTGTAAGAATATGTTGATCTCGCTCATCGATACCATCTCCTGGAAAATGTTTGATAGCAACCGCCACATTATTCTCATCAGCACCATCCATATATCTGCTGGCAAAGTCAACCACCATCTGTGGATTGTCTCCAAATGTTCTTACATTTGTAATTGGATTATGAAACTCCTTGTTAATATCAACGATTGGTGCAAAAGACCAATTCATACCAAGAGCTGCACCTTCTTTGCAGGCAACATATCCCATTTTGTAGCCATATTCACTATCTGCTGTTGCAGCTACAGCCATAGGCTTTCCAAAGGATGTTCCCTCAAAAGCCAAACCATCTCCTCCTGCCTCAGTATTGGCAGCAAGAAGAAGTGGTACCTTGGCAATTGATTGAATCTTTCTGTGAGTTTCCTGTATCTCCTCGGCTCTGCCACTTCGATACATCATACCCCCTACTTTTATTTCTCCTACAATGTGATTGAGGACTCCATCATCACTGCTGAATCCCATTGGACAGAATACCTGTCCACACTTATCCTCAAGTGACATCTCACGAAAAGTAGATTCAACCCACTCTACAGCCTCATCATCTAAATAAAAGGGATTTCCCTTAAAATCTATCTTTGACATTTCAAACAGACTAGCCGGCGCCTTCTTTCCCTTCCTTGGCAGGAAGTACTCCTCTACAACCTCATCTTTATCCAGGTCCACAAGTATTAATGAAATCTCCGAATTAACCGTTATTCCCTCGAGCATTTTTTTCACCAGCTCGAATCCCTTGCGGTCAGCAAATGCAGCACTATTCTTTTTCTCTTTAAGAGAATCTGATTCCCACACATCCCTTAGAAATAGATTTGTATTAAAATCGATATATTCTCTTTTATATCTTCTGCAAACCATCTCATTATCTAGTTTTCTTTCTTCCGCTGGATCACAGTGAACTGATATCGCCCAATATTTTGGACTTTTATCGTGCATCTCATAACAGAAATGTGCTCTCGTCCTTAGTCCATACTTAAGTTCACGTTCATCCTCAAAATGAACAGAATGCGGTCTAAAAAGTATACCCCTGCTAATAAGTTCACTTTGAATACAATTCTTTATTTTTATTCTCGCATTACGGTATTCGAGATGTTCCTGTCTCCATTCATCAGTATCAATATTTTTCACCGCCGGAGAATCCGCCGGAATCATTCCATTCGCCCTCATCAGATCCTCGTAAGTTATGCGAGCCGTTGGTACAGCATTTGTAAATATTGCATTTATAAGTTCCCTGGAAAGCGGTTTTGTCATATTTCCATGCATAATTCTCGAAAATGATGATGCCGTTATCACTCCGCATTTTTCTGCAAACTCCACCATCGTCCTGGATTCGCCCTTTGCGCGCTTAATTAGCTCCGCTAGTTTTAGCTTGTCCGGAACCAGTGCAGCCACATATTCTCGGTTCATATCGTTATAATCTTCTACCATTTATCTGCCCTTTCTACCTTAAATCATGAGATTTTCTCACAACGAATTCTAATCAAAATTATGATATAAATTTGAGTATGCAAAACCGAAATTTTGCATACTCATAATATCATATTCAAGGGCCTTTTGAAAGACTAGTTTAAACCATAAATCCAATATGGCTCTTGGTTTCTGACCTATCTTCTTCAAGTTCAGGAATGTCACATTCTTCTATAGTTGTGACGAGTTCAGTTGTGATCTCATTTTCATCTAGCTGAATCAGTCTCTCGGCAAGGTTCATTTCTGCCTCTTCAAGTACCTGACGGACATAACGACCATTTCCATAGTCATTTCTCTGGTAAACTGCTTCATACTGTTCTCTGAGTTTAGCAAGAGCTTCTTCAGTTATAGACATTTCCTTATTTTTGACCATGAGCTTAGTGATATCACAAAGCTCGTCCACAGTATAGTCTTCAAAATGCAGCTTAAAGGCTATTCTGGAAGTCATTCCAGGGTTTCTCTCAAGGAACTCTCTCATAGGTTCTGGATAACCAGCAAAGATTACTATTGTATCTTCTCTGTTGTTTTCCATTTCCTGGACAATGGTATTGATAGCCTCGTCGCCAAAGCTATTCACGTTGTCATCACAGAGAGAATAAGCTTCATCAATGAAGAGGATGCCGCCCTTGGCTTCTTTGAATTTTCTCTTAACCAGCGGTGCAGTATGACCAACAAACTGTCCCACGAGGTCAGCTCTACCAGCCTCAACAAATTTGCCGGATGGGAGTATTTTCTCATCCCTGAGAATTTCAGCAAGGAGTCTAGCTACTGTGGTCTTGGCAGTACCTGGATTACCAGTGAATACCATGTGCATGGAAACCTTGTCCTTATGAATGCCTCTATCCATGCAAAGCTTATTCATTTTACAATGCGCTATAGCCTTATCGACCAGCTCCTTGACAGAGTTCAGGCCAATCATGTTCTTGAGTTCCTCATAAGCAGAGCCTACAGGTCTTTCCTTGAACTTTGTGCCACTCTCTTCAAGCTGAACTATATCCTCCTTTTCAAAGCGGAAGAGAGTTTCTTCTGATATATTTTCAGCATTCTGGTCGCTAGAAATGAGTCTTTTCGCCTGGTTTTGAATAGCCTGGTCTAGAAGGTTTCTGGCATATCTACCATTTCCAAAGCCCTCTATAACTCTGGCCTTATCAAATACAGCTTTGGCTTCATTTACAGCTTCTTCTGTGAGCGTGAAGCCACGTTCTCTAGTCATTTTTATAAAGATTTCTGTTAGTTCATCGGCACTGTAGTCAGGGAAATCAACCCAATATGGAATTCTGCTCTTCAGTCCTTCATTTTGCTCTATAAAATGGCCCATAGCTTTACTGTAACCAGCAAAAATTAGGATTACACTATCTCTATGGTTTTCCATTTCCTGAACCAAGGTTGTGATAGTAGAGAAATTACAAAGGGCATAGGCCTCATCTATAAATAGGACTCCACCCTTTGCCTCCCTGAAGAGGCCTCTGAGCATTTCAGGATTGTAATAGTTAAGGTCCATTCCACCACGCTCGATAAAGGCACCACTCTTAAGGATCCCCTTCTCCTTTGCTATTCTAGCGAAGAGCTT
>CACYQC010000197.1 GCA_902776395.1 uncultured Lachnospiraceae bacterium | reverse complement strand
ACAAGTCAGCAGGATATTGATTCTATTACCAAAACTATGAGTGATGATTTCTCTAAGATTCAGGGTAGATTTGATACAAGGATAGCTCTGTCATCTGCTAATGTTGATGAGGTTATTCGTAAGCGTATTCTATATAAAGATGATAAGGCTGTTGGTGTACTTAAAGCACTTTATAGCGAACACGGAGACACTCTTAAGCATATTATTACATTCAGTTCCGGAACGCCGGATATGCCTTTATATAAGGATGCAGATGATTTTGTTGAAGTATATCCATTTATTCCATATCAGTTTAAGCTGCTTGGAAATGTCCTTACATCAATAAGACAGTATAGTTCAAGCGGAAAGCACCTCGCAGATGGCGAGCGTTCAATGCTGGCACTCTTTAAGGAGGCGGCTCAAAAATATAAGGATGAGGATGAAGGTGTTCTTATTCCTTTCAATGCTTTTTACAGCGCATTAGACGATTTCATAGATCATACACATAGGATAGTTATTACTCAGGCTGCGAGAAATTCCAGACTGGACGCTTTTGATGTGGAGCTGCTTAAGGTTCTTTTTATGATAAAGCATGTAAACAATTTTGATGGCAATGTTGAGAATCTTACAACTCTAATGATTTCTTCAGTGTCAGAGGATACGCTTGAATTAAAGAAAAAGATTGAGAAGTCTCTCAGAGTATTGTGTGATGAACTCCTCGTACAGAAGAATGGGGATAAATATATATTCCTTACCAATGAAGAGCAGGAAGCAGAAAATGCTATCCGTTCTATCCATGTGGATCCTTCCGATGTGGTTAATTACACAGCAAGAGTTGTATTTGAAGAGTTGCTTGTATTCACAAATAATAAATATAAATACGATAACAGACATTCATTCTCATTTAATCAGCAGATAGATGACAGATTTTATAGAAATACGAATCAGACCGGAGCTATTGGACTTCATATTCTTACAGCTTACAGTGGTCAAGAAGATGAATATGCTCTTGGAGTAATGTCCACAAGAGAGAAGAGCGTAATCGTAAGATTGTCAGATACTTATCCATATCTTTCGGAAATCGAAGATATGCAGAAGATAGAAACATTCCTTAACAAGCCTGATTACACAAATCTTGTAGATTATGATGTGATTTCTGCTGCTAAGAGAAAAGAGAGAACAGAGAAGGCAAAGCGTATAAAGGATTATATAAAGTTTTCTCTTGATGGAGCTGATATATATGTGCATGGAGCTAAAATATCAACTAATTCCAAGGATGCATCATCAAGGATAAATGAAGCATTTGCTAAGCTTATACAGTCTCAGTATAGCAAAATCAATGATATGAAGTCTGAACCAACGCAGGCTGATATTTTAGAGCTTCTTCGTGCCACTAAGACACAGCTTACATTAGACGGTATAGAAGAAGAGGACATAGATGTAGATGCTCTAAATGATTTAATAGCAACAGTACAGTATGCAAACAGAACGGGAGCTAAGTTATCAATAAAGCAGGCATTTGATAAGTATATGGCTGCGCCTTATGGTTATACAGAAGAGGATATAGAATTTCTTATAGCTAAGCTTTATAAAAATGGCTCTATATCTCTTAAGATGAACAGCGTTATATATAGTCCTGCAAGTACTCCTGTGGATGAGGCTTATAAGTATATAACGAAACGAGAATACAGAGAAAAGATACTTCTTGAGATTAAGGCAGTTCCGAACCCTAAATGGGTAAAATCTGTAAAAGATGTTATTAAGGATTTCTTTAATAGAACCGTAATGACTGATGATACTGATTCGCTTATGCGTGATTTTAGAACTAACTGTACGAATAAAAAGCAGAATCTTCTTGGAACGCTTGCTAAAGAATATGGAGAGGGTTCAGAACTTCCTGGTAAGCCGGTTATAGAAAAGGCAATCAGACTTATAGATGATGTGTATGGAATAAGCGATCCTATGACTTTCTATAAGAGAGTAGATGAGCTGTTTGATGATTTTGATGAATTATCGGAAGACCTTATAGACCTTGAGAAGTTCCTTGGTGGTTCACAGAAAGCTATATATCTGAAAGCTTGCAAAGCTTATGCAATATTTGAAAAGAGTAAGAACTATATAGCTGATGCGGAGATAATTGAGAATGCTGAGCAGATAAGAAAGATAAAGCATGTAGAAAAGCCATATCGCCACATCTCCATGATGGAAGAATATGCAAATAAGCTTGCGGCTGCTATCACAGAGTTACTTGATAAGGATGCAGAAGTTATCAGACCGGGTGTGGAAGCAGATCAGAAGCTTGCTAAAGAGTCTGTTCCGGAAGGTAGACCTTATTCTGACAGACTTATTAAAGAAGTCGATACTAAGTTCGGAGATCTGATAAAGAAGCTTGAAACAACTAATGATATAGCAGCGTTAAATGGAATACCAAATGAGAGCAATGCGCTTCTTACGATATTCTTAGGCAAAATTAATACCGAGGAGGACTTCTATCAGAAGAGTTTGCAAAAGCCTGAAAAAGGCGGGGATGATACACCTCCATCAGAAGTTCCTCCTGTAGTAAAGGTAACACCACCGAGAACAGTTTCGGTTACGATGAGGACACTTACAAGAAATAAGGCTTACACAATTAGAACAGAAGAGGATATAGACAGTTTTGTAGAAGAGGTAAGAAAAGAATTAAAGAGTAAGCTGGGCAAAGACACGATTATCAGACTTAGCTGATAGGAAATGGAGAAGTGGAATGGATAAAACTGCGATTAAAAACTTTGCAATAGAATCAAGAAAGATACTTAGAGAATCTGCTATTAAGAAGGCAGGTATGTATGGGATAACCATAGATGAATGTTGTAAGCCAATCCAAAAGGGCGCAGATTTCGAGGTTTATAAGACGATAGCAGGAGATGAAATCCGTCTTTATAGTAAAGAACTTAAGATGCGTTCTAATCTTGTTAATGTGATAAATGAAAAAGGCTTTGAGCAGGTTATTGAAGAAACTGCATATACTTGGTTTAACCGACTTATTGCAATCAGATTCATGGAAGTAAATGATTATCTTCCTACAAGGGTTAGAGTTTTATCCTCAGAGACCGGAAGCTCTACACCGGATATTGTTACACATGCTCTTGATGTAGACCTGAATCTGTCAGGTGATGAGATAGATAAGATTCAAGCTGCAAAGGATGATAATAGATTTGATGATGCATTT
>CACYQC010000196.1 GCA_902776395.1 uncultured Lachnospiraceae bacterium | reverse complement strand
TCTCTAATAACCTTATTCTTCATTACGTTTGCTGTCTGCTCAACGGCATCAACCATTGGTATACCAGAAGCAAGTAGTGTTGCAAAAGTTCTTGAAAATGTAGCGGCTGCGGTCTTAACATTCAGATTACCAAATATAGGTAATTTTAAAGCGGCATTACCATTAAAATCCTGACCAAAATCTGTCTGGGAAAAAACTTTTATACCAACTACAAGCGCAACCACAACTAATAATACTATATACCATCTATGTGTTAGGAAATTAGATCCATTAACAAGCATCTGCGTAGCCATAGGAAGCTCAGCTCCCATTTCTTCAAACATTTCAGCAAATGTTGGAACAACCGATGTAAGCATCAGTATAACTACACCAGTAACAACAACAAGAATAACAATAGGGTACATCATTGCAGATTTAATCTTGCCTTCTATATGTCCATCCTTCTCAAACTGAGTAGCCATTCTCTCAAAACAGATTTCCATCTTACCAGAAGATTCACCAGCAGCAACCATATTAGATAACATATCTGGGAATACTTTAGGATTAAGCTTTAGTGCATCTGCAAGAGTGCCACCTTTTTGTACATGCATCTCTGCTTCCTCAATAGCAGTTCTAAGTGTCTTATTTTCTGTACTTGTCGCCATCATATCAAGTGCTGATATAACCGGAACACCTGCTCTAAGAACAGCTGCAAACTGCTTACAGAAAACTGACAGATCCTTATTTTTAACACCTTTTTTGCCTAGACTAATTGATATATCCTTACTGTCGCCAAACTCAGTAATATTTAGTCCCTCGGCACGTAGCTTTGACTTAGCAGTATCTTCACTGTTTGCTTCAATGGTACCTCTTTTTACTTTACCATTGGCGTCAATAGCTCTGTAATCATACTTTGCCATATTCTATCCTCCGCCCCTAATTAGAACATTTTATAATATACTTACAAAACTATACAATAATTAACATAAGATTGCAACTATTTTGTAAATAATATATGAATAAACTGTGAATAATTCAACCTTTTTCACAAAAAGTACACATAAATTACTCTTTTAATACAAATTCTTTTTCATGGTCAGCTGATCCTGTGCATACAGGAGTGCATTATCCTTTGATATCTGGCCATTTCTGAACATTTCTACCAGACAATCATCCATTGTAACCATTCCGACATTACGTGATGTCTGTATAGATGACTCTATCTGATGAGTCTTTCCTTCACGGATCTGAGCTCTAATAGCAGACGTCGCAAGCATGACCTCAAAGGCTGCGCATCTACCATGTCCGTCAGCTGTAGGAATAAGCTGCTGTGATATAACACCCTCAATAACCATGGCAAGCTGAATACGTATCTGCTGCTGCTGGTGTGGAGGGAATACGTCGATGATACGGTCTACAGTAGCCGCAGCACCGATAGTATGTAGTGTTGAGAATACCAGGTGACCAGTCTCAGCAGCTGTGATAGCTATCTGAATAGTCTCTGGGTCACGCATCTCTCCTACGAGGATAACGTCCGGATCCTCACGAAGCGCAGCTCTAAGTGCATTATCGAAAGAAAGTGTATCCATTCCAAGTTCTCTCTGGTTAACTATCGACTTCTTATGATGATGTATGTACTCGATAGGATCCTCAAGAGTAATGATGTGGTTACTTGTATTCTCATTACACTTATTAATAATAGAAGCAAGTGTTGTTGACTTACCAGAACCTGTAGGTCCCGTAACCAGTACCAGTCCTCTCTTCTTCTTGTAGAGATCTACCACTGCAGGTGGAAGTCCCAACTGCTCAGGCTTAGGAATAATTGTATCAATCTTTCTGTATGCCGCAGCCATATTACCACGGTCCATATAGACATTAACACGGAATCTTCCTTTATCACCTACTGAGTAAGCAAAGTCGCACTCACCTCTATCCTTAAGGATAGCTTTCTGTCTCTCATTCATTGTCATACCAATACTCTCGGCAGCTTCGCTGGCTGAAAGAGGTGGTACATCTACCTCCTGAAGTCCACCATTTATTCTAAACTTAGGTGGAATTCCTACTGCCAAATGGATATCTGATGCATTCTCATCAACCGCAAGGCTGAGGAGCTCGTCCATATCTATCATTATTAGTTACCCCCAATCTTTCTTGTTTTTATAAGATTCTTCGGGCTTCGCCCTCAGAATGACAATTATATGTAAATAATTAATTTTAGTAAGTATCTCCAGTCGTATAAACGATTTTCTTCATCTCTGATATAGATGTTGTTCCAGCAAGTACGTGTCTTGCTGCTGACATCTTCAGAGTCGACATTCCTTCTTCAAGTGCTTGTTTCTCAATAACGTCTGCCGTAGCACCCCTAGCTATAACTGCCTGAAGCGCTTTCGATACAGGCATCATTTCATAAACGCCGATTCGTCCTGAATATCCAGTATCATTACAGAGTGGACATCCTTCTGGTTCGTAGATAACTACATCATCCTCTGGATCCTTAACTCCGAGAACAACCTTTTCGTCATCATCTGCAAGTCTTGGAACTCTACAGGAAGTGCAAAGTCTACGAACAAGTCTCTGTGCTATAACTCCTACGAGTGCGTCACCTGCAACATATGGCTCTATACCCATATCAATTACACGGGTTACAGTAGAAGCAGCCGAGTTTGTATGCAGTGTAGAAACAACCAAGTGACCAGTAATAGCAGCCTGAACTGCTATCTGTGCTGTCTCGCCGTCTCGAATCTCTCCTATCATTATTATGTCAGGGTCCTGACGAAGGATAGATCGTAGAGCTGCCGCGAAGGTCATCTCTGCTTTAACATTAACCTGTACCTGATTTATACCATTTATATTCGCCTCGACAGGATCTTCTACAGTGATGATATTAACATCTTCTGTATTAAGTTCTGAGAGGGATGTATATAGTGTAGTTGATTTACCAGATCCTGTAGGTCCTGTAACCAGGATTATTCCATGAGGATTGCTGAGGATTCCATCGAATACCTCCAGCTCTTCTGGCGAGAATCCAAGACCAGCCTTAGGCTTTGTAAGACCGTCCTTGGAGGTAAGTCTCATAACCGTCTTTTCTCCGAATACTGTAGGGAGAATAGAAACACGGACATCAAACTCTTTTCTGTCAACTATTATAGTGATACGACCATCCTGAGGTTTTCTCTTCTCTGCTATATCCATACCACCGATAATCTTGATACGAGCTGTAATGGCAGGAAGTATACTTAGCTCATATGTC
>CACYQC010000195.1 GCA_902776395.1 uncultured Lachnospiraceae bacterium | reverse complement strand
ACCGAATATACCGTCAGATAGGATAGAAGTTGTTATAAGTATTGCGGTTGGAGTGCTCGTTGTTTTTATATTATCGCTAATAGTTGAATATATCTTTGAACTTACCCAGGCGAATGAAATGAATGCTTATCTGGAGGAGTATCAAAAGAACAGATAATCCTTTAAGAATCATTTAAGAATCATTTAAAGACTTTATAAAAGATTTAGGTTATATATATACCAAGGGGTCAATTTCCAGAGAAAATGACCTCTTGGTATTTTTTACGATAAGAGGAAAATAAAAATGAATTTTGGTTTTTCATACATTGGACTTATCTTTATAGTTATGCTACTAATTCCAAATATAATCTGGACAAAGCATAAGCCGGAAGGGTATGACGAGTATAGTAAGAATGAGAACAAAGTCCTGCTCATATTCGAAAGGATAGGAGAGGCTCTTGTTATGACATTAATCCTTATTTTCAAGGACTGTAATGTAAGACCTCATTCCTTGTGGATTGGATGGCTGATTCTTACATTTGTCTTTATGACCATGTATGAAATGTACTGGATAAGATATTTTAAGAGTGAGAAGCGAATGGAAGATATGTACTCTTCATTTGCTGGCTTCCCAGTTGCAGGTGCATCGCTTCCTGTTTTTGCTGCTCTTTTACTAGGTATATATGCAAGTAATATATTTATTATCATAAGTGTGATAATTCTAGGGATTGGACATATTGGAATTCATCTTGCTCATAGAAAAGAAGTAATGGGTAGAGAAGAAAAAACAAAAGAAAAGACAAAAGAAAAGACAAAGAAATCAAGAAGAGTAGTTCGCGTTATTAAAACTATTCTTTTGGTTCCTGTATGTTTGGTGGTTCTACTGATAATCGGAATAATCGCTATTAGAAATTATAACTTCTTCGCGTGCTACATCGATACAAGTAAGGGGATTGATGCAAGCGAATATGTGGAGATAAATGGGCAGGAGCAGTTTATCACAATCAGGGGAAGAGACGCTTCGAATCCTGTGATTTTATACCTTCACGGCGGACCGGGATCTCCAGATAGTTCCATGACTTATACATTTACCAATGAACTCATTGATGATTATACGGTGGTATGCTGGGATCAGCGAGGATGCGGAAGAACATATGTAAGAAATAAAAATATAGATAAAGAAAATGAGACGGTGACATTTGATCAGGCACTTGCTGATGTAGATACACTTACGCAGTATCTGAAGGAAAGATTTAATCAGGATAAGATAGTTATCATGGGACATTCATATGGTTCAGTACTTGGTAGTACTTATGCTTATGAACATCCGGATAATGTTGAGGCATTTATTGGAATTGGTCAGTTTGTGAGCTTCGCATCATCAACAGAATATGAATATAAGGATGCTCTTGAAAAGGCTACGGCAGCAGGAGATGACACTACGAAACTTAACGAAGCATATGAGAACTATCTTAGAGAAAAGACTGTAGAAGCTGCAGGTGAAATGAGTACTTATGCAGCGCCTTATCATAAGGCGGCCAGGGAGAAGAACACAACCCTTGCAGCGTTAGTTTCACCAACGCTATCAAGTGAAGATGCTCTGTGGTATAAGAATGTGACCAGCTACGATACATTTATGAAATACTGTGGTAACCTTATGGATTACCTAATGACAGTAAATCTTAGAGAGTCCCAGACTCAGTATGAAGTTCCTGTTTTATTTGTGTCAGGTGAATGCGACTGGAACTGTGCGGCACCGGATATGGTGGATTATGCCCAGATGGTGGGAGCAAAGTATGAGCTTATAGATGGATGCGGTCATTATGTTCATAATGATGATCCAAAAGAATTCGCAAGGATAGTAAAAGAATTTCTGAAATAATCATGATTAAAAGAAATGTCGAAAGGCATTTCTTTTTTTGTTGACAAACAAAATAGAATGTATTAACATATGAACAAATGAACATATAAAACAATATAAAAGGGAGTGAATAGAGATGGCAAGTAAGCTAGCAAGTAAATATATGTATAAAATAATGTCACCAGGTTATGACATTTTAGATAAGACTTTCTTCAGAAATAACGGAAGAAAGGATGGCAGGAATCCAAGAGAGGTTTTGGCGGAACTGATTCCAGATGAAAAGAGTATGGTACTTGATATGTGTTGTGGAACCGGATCGAACGGGATTAATGTTGCAATCAAGAATCCGCATGTGACGGTTGTGGGACTGGACAGATCAAAATCTATGCTGCTTAAGGCGAGACAGAAGGTGAATAGTCTTGGACTTAATAATGTGAAGCTTATCTGTAGAGATGCTACAGATACAGGACTTAAGAGTGAGATGTTTGATTACATTATCATAGGTCTGGCTCTTCATGAATGTAATCCTGACCTCTGGAATGGGATTCTGTCAGAAGCCCACAGGCTTCTTAAGACGGATGGCCATCTTATAATTCTTGATTGGGAAAGACAAAAAGGTATATCTAACAAGATAAAATTCGCTCCTATGTATATCACTGAAACTATATGTACTCCAAAATATTTCCGAGAGTATTTTAATAGTGATAAGGAGGTATTTTTCTCTAGGTTCGGGTTTAAGGCGGAAAAGAATATCAGATGTAAATATACATTTGTGATGAGTTTGAAGAAATATGATGTAAGTAGTGGTGATAAAGAAGAGGAAAACGAAATGAATAATGAATATTTGTCCCAAACTCATATGCTGGATTATGATAATTACAAGATTCAGGAACTTATAAGGAAGCGTGGATGGAGAGAACTTCCGGAGTTTGAAAGGATACGTTCGATTTATAATTTTATCAGAGATGAGATTCGCTTTGGATACAATGTGGATGACAGCATTCCTGCCTCAAAGGTTCTGAAGGATGGATATGGACAGTGCAATACTAAGGGGACTCTTTTCATGGCGCTTCTAAGAGCTGTTGGTATTCCATGCAGAGTTCATGGGTTTACTATAAGAAAAGAACTTCAGGAAGGAGCTATGACAGGCTTTGTCTATAAGCAGGCTCCGAAGAATATATTCCATAGCTGGGTAGAGGTATACTTAGAGGGCAAATGGTACGAGCTTGAGGCATTTATTATAGATAAGGATTATCTTGGAAAGCTGCAGCAGAAGAATAGTAATTGCACTGGCGCATTCTGTAAATATGGAGTTATATGGAGTTGGGGTTGAGGATTTTAAGAATCCGGTTATAGATTTCAATCGTAATAACACTTATATTCAGAGTACAGGAATCAATCAGGATTTCGGAATTTACGACTCTCCAGATGCACTTCTTAAAGAACATCATCAAGAGATGGGATTTATCAAGAAACTTGCCTTTAGGTATTATGGCAGACATATGATGAATCGTAATGTTAGAAAGGTCAGAGAAGATTAATTATAAATGTTTAGTTAAAAGTGTGTTATTTACGAGGTTTAAGATATGAAAAACTATGTTAAAGATAGTCAGAAACTTCCAATGTTTGGAGTGGGTCCTTATCTCGTCGGAAGTTTAGGGGTTCTTACATTGGCTGGTATGCTG
>CACYQC010000194.1 GCA_902776395.1 uncultured Lachnospiraceae bacterium | reverse complement strand
GGATATATTGAATAGACTTGTTAAATCTATTCTGGTGATTAGCACAAACAAGTACACCCTTCTTCTCTGCAGCTTCTATTATCGCATCCGCATCCTTTATTGATAGTGCAATTGGCTTTTCTATTATCACATTACATCCTGCCTCTATACAATCAAGTGCTATAGCCGCATGCTTTCCTGACTCTGTAGCAATAGCTACAAGTTCAGGTTTTTCAGCAGCTAGAAGTTCATGATAATCTTCATACTTCTTTACAGCCTCTAGTCCAAACTTATCAGACTTCTCCTGCATATTCTCTGGAACTATGTCACACATAGCAACAAAATCCAGCCCATTATTCTTAGCAGCCTCTATATGATTTGGTGATATTCTTCCGCAACCTATAAGTGCATATTTCATCATTTCTCTTCCTTTTCTCTTATTCTTGATAGTTTATTGGTACTTTAGTGACATTATTTTATCAAACAGTCGCTTATCTACCCTATCGTATTTATTAGTTATAGTTCTAATATACTTTATTAATATACATGCCTCACGTAAGTTGTATCCACTACGTAATCTGAGAAGAAATATAAGAAACAGATACATTTCTCGCCATAGTGTCCACCTAACCTTACCATAAAACAGCTTAAAATCAATTATTCTATTACTGTAATGAAGTATATGACTATTTCGTTCTCGTTCTTTATTAACTGTACCTTTTATTGAACTTCCAACCTTGTGATAAATAACCCCTTGCAGATATACTCCACACTTATAGCCATTCTTTTTAACATTTTTACAAAAATTAAAATCCTCTTCACCGTGGAAAAATCTGTCTGTAAAGAGTCCATATTTTCTTATATAATCGCCTTTTATTATTGGTGCACAACCTGTAATAAAGTCAGCATCTATACATTCCACACCCTGTGCTATCTTAGCATCTATCACCTTTTGGCTAAAGTATAATCTATCTCCATACCAAGTGAAATTGCCACCTGCGTTCCATAATTCTTTATGATCACTATACCTTCTTATATCACAGGTAATAGCGGCATAATCCTTCTTCTCAAGGATATCACGCATTTTCTCTATTACGTCTTCAACTACATATGTGTCATTGTTAAGTAGCATGACATACTTATAATCATCTTTGATTATGTTACATATATAATTATTTGCCCCAGCAAATCCAAGATTTTCATCAAGTGTTATAAAACTCAAACCTTCTGTCGGTTTAACAAACTCATCTCGCGTATAAACCTTGCTCTTACTCTGGTACTTACTGCCTTCGATATATTTTATTATACTTTCCTTACTATCATCCGCCGAACCATTATCAACTAGATATATATCATATATACTACTTGCATCAAGTGATTCTAAGCATTCAATGGTATCGTTGGCTCCATTCCAATTAAGAATAATAATGCCTATTTCTTTCACAAAGCAAACCCTCGCTTATTAATCTTATTTCTTCAACTTACTCTTCAACTTTATCCAACTAGGATAAACAACTTCATTTTTCAGAGCAATTTCAACCAGGATATAAACTATTACTGAGGCACTTGCTCCGATTATAAATGATATAATGCCATTCTCAATCTTTTTTATTGTAACAAAACATATCGCAATTATAAATATACATCCAGCAAGTATTTTCATCAATTGGCCAAATAGTCCATCTAGTTTCAGATATTTCCTACCAAAGAGATAACACATCAGAGCAATAAATGACTCACTCATTACCGTAGTAAAAGCTGCCGCATTATGTTGGAAAAATGGAATCAGAATAATATTAAATATTATATTCAAGGAAGCACTGATAATAGATATAACTAGAACCAAATTTTCCTTTTTATAAGATATCAGAACACAATGTGCCCAGAAATATGCTAGCAAGCTACTGAAAAGTGAAAATGATAGGATAACAAGAGATTTGCCAGCTCCCAAAAACTCTTTTGTAGATATAATAAGTATCATTTCTTTATGATAAAAGAGTATTCCTATTATTGCCGGTATTACCAAAAAGAGTAGACTTTTCAGTACTTCATTTGCAGTCGATTTAAAACCATCCGAATCATCTTCTTGTGCCGATTTGCATAGTCTAGGCAAAGCCACAACCACAGCAGAAGAAAGGAAGGATTTTATTATCATATATATCTTGGTTGAAACCCCATATAATCCTACGTAATAGTCACCACTTATATAACCCAGTATTGTAGTATCACAGCTGATATAAATAGTCTGAAATGCCGACATTGCAAAAAAGACTAGAACTGGAGACATATATTTGATCATTCTCTTAGTGAAAATAATACGTATATCCAAAAACTTTCGTGCCCTAAAGAAGTTAAATATAAAAGATCCGGCTCCAGCAAATACAACAATCATGGCATAAATATAGAGATCATCTCTCTCTCTAACAAAAGCAAATAGTGCCACTAATGATAACACTTGAAACAGAATACTTCGTATCGTTATGTACAGATAATCTTCATAAATTGTGAATACCCATTCAACACCAATTGTTTTTAGAATTACATTTATTGATAGTATCAGTATAAGCTCCCAATAACCTTGAAGCTTACTACTAATCATAATCCAACCTAGCATAATCGCATATGCCAAGAGGGAGGATATCATATTTAGAGTAAAAATCTCTGAAGATAATTTGCTGATATCTTTTCTATTATCTCTAAGAGGACTTCCTTCTCTGATTATATAATTTGCAAATCCAAGACCTGCAATTAACACTATATAATTAATAATAGATTGGGAAAAATCAAGCCTTCCAAGTTGCTCAACACCCAAGATTCTAGAAACATAGGGATACGTAATAAGAGGGAATATGACATTCATCATACCCCTCACTATATTCAGCACCATATTTAGTTGTAGAGATTTAGTTTTCATATAGTGGCGCGCCTCGTGAATTATAGTCTCCAGAATCTCATTCCAGATGCCTTTAATTCATCCATTCTATATAGGCTCTTAACATCTACCAGAACCTTCTCGCTATCAGGAATATCATCTCTAAAGAGTTCCTTCAGCTTCATCATAGACATAGATCTATATTCCTTATGACCAACTGCAACTATAACACAGTCAGCCTTTGGAATATCAGCGAATGGAACAAGATCCACGCCATATTCCTGCTTGGCAACAGCAACATCTGCCCATTCATCTGTAACTACCGGCTCTATATCATATTCTTTGAGACGGTTAATGATATCAACAACCTTACTATTTCTTGTATCTGGGCAATT
>CACYQC010000193.1 GCA_902776395.1 uncultured Lachnospiraceae bacterium | reverse complement strand
TATAGAAACAAAACCTATGGCAGATGAGTGGAAATGTCCTTATCATAATGGTAGAATGTTTATCGAAATGATGGAAAGGTAGATATATTATGAGTACACTAGAAACAAATGTAAATGAAGAGAAGAAGCCTGAGAGAAAGAAAGTTCTCCTGAGTGGTATTCAGCCTACAGGAGTTTTCACTCTAGGTAATTATATAGGAGCGGTTAGAAACTGGAAGCAGCTTCAGGAAGATTATGATTGCGCATATTTTATAGCGGATCTTCACAGCCTGACTATTCGTCAGGATCCTGCTGACTTGAGAAAGCATTCTAAGGAGGCATTTGCGCTTCTTCTTGCTTGTGGAATAGATCCAGAGAAGAGTCTGGCTTTTATTCAGAGTCACGTTCATACCCATGCGGAGCTTGGATGGATTCTTTCTTGCTACACACAGTTTGGTGAGCTTTCAAGAATGACACAGTTTAAGGATAAGTCGGCACAGCATTCTGACAATGTAAATGCAGGTCTTTTTGATTATCCTGCACTTATGGCTGCGGATATTCTCCTGTATCAGCCAGACTATGTTCCAACAGGCGCTGACCAGAAGCAGCATATTGAGCTGACTAGAACAATCGTCAATAGATTCAATAATCTCTACGGTGAAGTATTTAGAGTTCCAGAACCATACATTCCAAAGAGTGGTGCTAAAATTATGTCCCTTCAGGAACCTACAAAGAAGATGTCGAAGTCGGATCCAAATCCAAATGCGACTATATCTATTCTTGATAATCCTGATGTTATTATGGCAAAGTTTAGGCGTGCCGTTACTGATAGTGAGACAGAGGTTGCATATAGAGAAGGTAAGGATGGTATAAATAACCTTATGACTATTTATTCTGTATTTACTGGTAAGTCTATGGAAGAAATCGAACAGGAATTCTCTGGTAAGGGATACGGCGATTTCAAGAAGGCTGTTGGTACAGTTGTAGTTGATGGCCTTGCACCTGTAAGAGACGAGTTTAATAGACTTCTCAAGGATAAGAAATATTTGGAAGAGTGTTACAAGAAGGGTGCTGAGACAGCTACCTATGTATCAAACAAAACACTTACAAAGGTTAAGAAGAAGATTGGACTTATTATATAGTCTATTAGGAAGTGATTATGTCAGATTTATTTTTTATTGTTTCTAGTTTTTTTCTAGGTTTAGGTCTTGCTATGGATGCCTTCTCTGTATCAATGGCAAATGGTCTAAATGAACCTAAAATGAGAAAACGTAAAAGGATAATGATAGCTGGAGTTTTTGGTGGCTTTCAGGGGTTAATGCCACTTCTAGGCTGGCTTGCAGTTCATACGATAGTAGAGATATTTAGTGCATTTGCAAAGTTTGTTCCCTTACTCGGATTTATACTACTTCTTTTAGTTGGTGGTAAAATGCTGATGGAAGGTATATGGTCTTGGAATGAAGAATCAGTAGAAGATGTTGTTCTAAAAAAGAGGGTTCTAGTTGTTCAGGGAATAGCAACGTCGATAGATGCACTATCTGTAGGTTTTACTATAGCTGATTATTCTTTTGTTAGGGCATTTATATGTTCGGTGATTATTGCGACTATAACCTTTGGTATGTGTCTCATAGGTATAAGAATAGGCAGATACTTTGGTGTTAAATTGGCTGGAAAGGCCTCAGTTCTCGGTGGCCTCATATTAATTGGTATAGCAATCAGATTAGTTATAGGATAGGGAAAATGAAGGTTAAAAATTATAGTACTGATGCTAACGAGATAAGACTCATTAAATATCACAAGAAGGGGCTTCTGCGACTTATTTTTAGTCGTTTGGGCCTCATTATTGTTTTGCTTGCTTTTCAGATAGCTATATTTGTGACGCTAATGCTATGGCTTGCAGCAGGTTTTAAGTACTATACAATTTTAATGGGCGTTTTCACCACGATAATGGTTTTCTATTTATATAACTGTGATATGGATTCTTCGGCCAAGCTGACCTGGATGATAATTATTGCTATTTTCCCAATTCCGGGAGCTTTGTTTCTTGCTTTTACCCAGGTTGAAATTGGGCATAGAGCTTTGAAAAGAAGGATGCTATTTATTATGTCTGAGACGAGAAATAGTCTGAGACAGGATAAGGAAGTTATTCGTGAACTGATAGAGGATGCGAATGGTCAGGAAGATCTGCACCGATATATCAATAGAACAGGTTGTTTTCCTATCTATAAGAATTCTGAAGTTACATATTTTCCTTGGGGACAAGATAAATATGAAGTGATGATGGAAGAAATCGAGAAAGCGGAGAAGTTCATCTTCCTCGAGTATTTTATTATAGAAGAGGGATATATGTGGGGACGCTTGCTGAAGCTTCTGGTTGAGAAGGCAAAGCAGGGCGTAGATGTCAGAGTTCTGTATGACGGAATGTGCGAGATGCAGCTCCTTCCACATAACTATACAAAGAGACTGGCAGAGTATGGAATTAAGGCGAGGACATTTTCGACTATTCATCCATTTGTTTCGACCTACTATAACTACCGTGATCATAGGAAGGTTCTCGTTATAGATGGAAAGGTTGCCTTTAACGGAGGAGTTAACCTGGCGGACGAATATATCAACAAGGTTGAGAGATTCGGGGTATGGAAGGATACTGCGGTAATGGTTAAGGGTGACGCTGTTAAGGCGTATACACTCATGTTCCTTCAGATGTGGTCCGCTGATGATAGGGAGCTCCGCATCGATGAATATTTAAACCTGCCTATAGATAACAGTCAATTCAAGGATGTTAAGGGCTACGTCATGCCATATAGTGACATCCCTCTTGATGACGAGAAAGTCGGAGAAAATGTATATATGGACGTAATTAATCGTGCTGATAAATATGTTCATATAATGACGCCGTATCTCATCCTGGATGATGAGCTTAAAAATGCAATAAGGTATGCAGCGGAACGTGGAGTTGAGGTTGACATAATTCTTCCTGGTATACCGGATAAGAAAATGGCATTTGCACTAGCTAAGACGCATTATTTATCTCTGATCAAGGCTGGAGTAAATATATATGAATATACACCTGGGTTTGTGCATGCAAAGGTTTTCACTAGTGATGACACGAAGGCGATAGTAGGAACAATCAATCTTGATTACAGAAGTTTGTATCATCATTTTGAATGTGCAACATATATGTACAAGGTTGACGCGGTTAGCGAGATAGAGGCTGATTATCAGAAGACTCTGCAGGATTCACACAAGATTACAATGGACGACGTGAAGCATGAGAAGCTCTTCTATAAAATCGCTGGAGGTGTGGTTAAGCTAGTTGCTCCGCTTATGTAA
>CACYQC010000192.1 GCA_902776395.1 uncultured Lachnospiraceae bacterium | reverse complement strand
CAAACGTTTCTCCACGTCAAGCCAACTCAGTTCCATATGAAGATTCATATTATCCTGAAACCTCGCTTTTAATATTTCTAACATGTTTTCCCCTCCAATCCCCGATTTAAATTATTCATTTAAACTGGAAGTTATCATTTCAAAGACATCACATATATCTGGCATGGATTAGCATCATCCCAAAGGAGTGGGAATACTTCTAATTCCTTGAAACCACAGCCTATGTAAAAAAGATTTGTCCTGTCATAATCCTCATACACTCCCATCTTCACAGTCTTGACCTGCATGAACTCATATCCCCTCGAGCTTGCAGTTTCTTTCGCCATTTCTACCAGCATTCTACCAATTCCACTCCTGTGATAATCCTTTAAAACTCCCATTACCGCCAGTTCAACCGTAGCCTTTCCTGTTTCTTTTAAACATAGGAATCCTACAGCTTCCTCTCCTTCCATGGCCGCAAAGAATGTCCAATCAACACAACTGGAAATGTATTCCTCCCTGCTCTCTTCTATCTCAAACCAGTCCGTAAGAGCCTCCAGTACTTTTCTTGCAATAGCCTGTTTTTCATTTGAATTCGTAATCTCTACAATCATTATTTTCTATCCTACACTTATATCATAATTAATCTTCATTATATCTACTTTGAGATATAACTCTTTTCATCCAATTATCTTACTATCATCTCACAAAACGAATCAATCTTTATATCATTATCAGCATTCTCTCTCGTCTTCGGATCAATAAAAATCATTTCTCCCGCAAATTTTTCTATTCCGATCATCTTCTTAACCCTATCAAAAGCCTTCTCTGCACCATTACCACTCTGGCAGGCAAATACGAATATCTTCTTTCCACTTATTTTATCCTTCAGCTCACTGATGAAAGTACATATCGGAGGAGCCGGACGGCTCGCCCATACAGGGAATCCAATGATGATGCTATCATATTTATCGGGTTCAAATTCATATGACTTTAATACTGGCCTTTCACCCATCACAGCACTCTTTCCACCCCACAGGAACTTCTTAGCACCCTTGTCCGGATATGCCTTATCAGGCTCAATTCTGATCACATCTGCTCCAAGCTTTAAAGCCATCTTATTTGCAATCATCTCACTATTTCCAAGCATAGAATAATATACTATAGCTGTACTCATCTTATTTCTCCTTCAAAATCTTCTTAGCCTTATTGCACCATCTCATATAAGCTTCATAAGTCTCAATTCCAAACGTAACCGTTAGATAAAAATGGAGGTGGTCCTCCTGATCCAGAACCTGTTCCAAATTCTTCTTATAGATCTTAAGTACCTCAAGATTACCCTTAACCTGTTCTTCAAAGATTTCAATATTGCGAATCGTCACACTTCTATCTTCCGAACCACCAAAGTACATTTTAAGAAGTGTTTCATACTTGAGATCATTTGTTACCTTCTCATCATTTAACCACGTCTTAAGAGTATCCTTACCCTTCTTGGTTATCTGGTAAAAGATCTTCTCACGGCCGCTGGTAACATCCGCTTTCTTACGCTTTACAAGCCCCTGCTTTTCCATATCACTTAGTGCAGGATAAATACTTCCAAAGCTTCCTTTCCAAAAAAAGCTGATCGCACCATCTATCTGTTTCTTGATATCATATCCCGTAAGATCCTCATGTGCGAGAAGTCCAAGTATCACAACATCTATCTTTCTGTCTTTAGCCATTTTTTACCTACTCCAAGTCCATTTATATGATAGAGCCTTTTTAGGGCAGCCATCCACGCAGGCTCCACACTGTATACATTCTGTACTTTTTAAAATGCTGCTATCAACTACCATCTGCCTTACATCTAGTCCCATTGAACAAGCCTTATTACACATTCCGCAGCCAACACATTTATCCTTTTCAACCTCGATATGAAGTTGAGGCAGATGCAGAAGTCTTCCAATCGTACTACCAATCACCATGAATGGTGCCATCCAACAGATATAATGACAGGCAGCTCTCCTACCATGAATTAACGCAGGAAAAACTAACAGCATAACTACTCCATAGTATATCACATAGTTATAAATGCTCGAAACTGAAATGCCATGGTCAGTCATATAAAAAGGATTAATTGTCACGTCATTTTTCCCGCATGTAAATGTTACAACCACAGCTATTATCCACAAAGTCCATATCACATATTTGATTATATCTCTCTTACCCTGTTTTGCTGGATCATCCTTAACCCTCATGGCACATTCCTGAAGACCACCAGCTGGACAAAGATAACCGCACCACGCTCTCCCCAGAAACATCGATAGTATAAGCATCAAACAGAATACAATAAAACTTCCGTTAATTATATGCTCCATAGCCGCATTGATTATAAGGTATGGAGAGAAATACCATATAGTAATAGGGAAAGCCAGAAACGAAATCAGCAGTAAACACTTTCTCACTTTTTGCCTCATAAACTCCACACTCCTTCTCTCTTTAATATATCGTTTTGATATATATCATTTTGATATATTTTATGTCAGTCTTATTCTTTTGTCAATAAAAAAATCAGAGTCTGGCTAATAGCCAGGCTCTGATTATCTTATCAGTCCTCCATGAAATACACATTCATAAACTTTTACATCATTCAAATATATTTCTTCAAAACCCTGGAACCAGGTAAAATCTCCGGTAACCTTACATCTGTAAGTATACTCCCCGGATTGATAAAGTTCCGGTCCTCTATAGGGCATCTTCTTATCGGCAGCACGAAGAGCTTCCTTAAGAAAATCTCCACTGAATCTATCGTCCAAGACTCTACCTATATAGTTCATGGCCCAAACCGTGACTTCATTCCTCCAGACCGCTTCCTCTCCGGCAAATTCTTCACCACCCACATAAGTATCATGATACATATAGTCACCATCTTCATATCTGAAGTCGTGAGATGCAGGTCTTGTGGAATCCACCTCATTCATAAATCCGGCATAAGTATTTACATTTGCCTTCAGTCTGAACTCTATCAGCTCATCAATATCATTTATCGCTTCTGAGGAAACGATAACTCCGCAGTCCTGATCTTTGACCAGATAATCCACACTGACATTCATCAGATTACTTATCTGGATAAGATTGTAAATGTCTGGGTAAACAAGAGAGGATTCCCATTTTGCTACTGCCTGTCTGGAAACACCAAGTTTTTCAGCCAGCTCCTCCTGAGTTAATCCTCTATTTTTTCTGAGTATTTGTAATTTTTCGGAAAACACCATATTTATCACCTCCGAAATCATCATACAGAAATACTATGGATTTTAACATTAACCTATAGTAGCATTTCTGCTACTTATATTATACAAAA
>CACYQC010000191.1 GCA_902776395.1 uncultured Lachnospiraceae bacterium | reverse complement strand
TATGGAGCTTCCTAATTATAGACTTCCGGGAGTTAAGAATGTAGCACAGCTACTTTGGGAAAAGGCGAAGGATTTCCTGATCAAAGCGTTCACAGTTATTTTTATAGCGACTATCGTTATATGGTTCCTTCAGACCTTTAATACTCATCTTGGACTGGTTAATGATCCACAGGATAGTATACTTGCCAGAGTGGCGGAACTCATATCTCCTGTATTTAAGCCACTGGGCTTCGGGGACTGGAGAATAACTACTGCGCTGATTACAGGCTTTATGGCAAAGGAGAGTGTGGTTTCTACATTATCTATACTCTTTGGAGATACAGCGACACTTGTTGGAAGTATTACACCAACAGCAGCTATGGCACTCCTGGTTTTCTGCTTGCTTTATACCCCTTGTGTGGCTGCGATTGCTTCAGTTAAGAGAGAGCTTGGAGCTAAATGGGCCCTTATGATGGTCGGACTTCAGTGCGCGGTTGCGTGGGTAGTTGCCTTCCTGATAAATGTTATTTTTTAAATTTTAAAAGTTCTTAAGGACTCCTTAATAAGTTAAATGATATAAAGGTACTGTAAACAGCGCAGTTTGCAGTACCTTTTTAAAAAAGATTTATGACTAATTAGAGGTGAATGATGAAGAAAAGCATTTTAACCGTAAAAGATGTACAGAAGACATTTGCAAGTAATGGACAGCAGGTTCATGTACTTTCAAATGTTAATATGGAAATATATGACGGAGACTTTACAGTGATCATGGGTTCGTCTGGATCCGGAAAATCAACTCTCCTTTATGCACTTTCAGGAATGGATAAGGCGACTGCCGGACAGGTGCTCTTCACTAGTAAGAAGAGAGAAGGCGGAAATGGTAAAGAGGTTGACATAACACAGACTAAAGAAAGGCAGATGTCGAGGCTTAGAAGCGAAGATTTTGGTTTCGTCTTCCAGCAGATGCACCTTGTAAGCAATCTGACTCTTCTCGAGAATGTTGCTGTAACAGGTTATCTGGATAAGAGCAGAAGTGCAGCTGATACAAAGAAAAAGGCGGAGGATCTCCTGGATAGAATGAGTCTCACTGAGGTTAAGAATCATTTGCCTTCAAGAGTATCAGGTGGAGAGCAGCAGAGATGCGCTATCGCAAGAGCGGTTATAAATGATCCTACAATTCTTTTTGCGGATGAGCCTACTGGTGCGCTTAATAAGAAAAATACAACTGCGGTTCTAGATCTTCTTACGGATATAAATAATGAAGGTCAAAGTATAGTGATGGTTACTCATGATATAAAGTCCGCTATCAGAGGTAATAGACTTCTTTATCTCGAGGACGGAAACATTGTTGGCGAGCTTGAACTCACTAAATATGGTGAGAAGAATATTGCCGGAGAGCCACTTCAAAGCGATAAATCCCGCGAAGCACAGGTGAACGCTTGGCTCGAATCTCTAGACTGGTAAAGCTAGACTGTAAATAAATAGTGTCATCCTGAGCAAAACTTAGGATTTATATAGGAGTATAGAAATGGAAACACTCTCACTTGTTAAAGCAAGTATAAGAAATAGAAAAGGCACCATGATTAGTTTCATGCTTCTCACTATGTTCATCGTAGTAAGTGTAATAACTATGATTGGAGTTAGAAAGAATTATGAGACGGCTATTCAGGAAGCCTTTAAGATAGAAGATAAAGGCGTAATTTTCGCTTATTTTGATAATAGTAAATATTCAGATGAACTTAAAAAGAAGGTAGAGGCTGAAGATACTGTTGATCACGTAGAGGTTTATGATGCTCTGGTCGGAAGAAAAGCTACTGTAGGAAAAGAAGAGGAAAGTAATGGCTATTTTGTAACTAAAATGCTGGATACACTGCCTATTATGAATAGCGACTGTTCTGACCTTATTATGCCAGGTACGAAGGAACATGCTTCTCTTGGTCTTAAGAAGGGGGAAATCTATTTACCATACGGAATACATGGAACCCTGGGGGCTGAGGCAGGAGGGAAGATATCAATAGACTTCATGGATGAAACTAGGGAATTTACTGTTAAAGGTTTCGTACAGGATGCTTATATGGGTTCTTCCATTATGGGTTGGAAAACAATATTTCTAAGTGAAGAGGATTTTGATGAAATATATGCTAACGTAAAGAAACAGTCAGATGAGCTTCAGGATAAAAATAATTCCTTTTATGGAAAAATCACCTATGTATTCCCTACAGAGAAGGCGGATGAATCCTCAAATGTCTTTCTTAGGGACTTGAATCTGGCTACTAAGTTTGATGATTTATCTATTTCCTCACTCTCAAAAGAGACCGCTGAACACTACACAGGAATATTTATAAATATAATCCTTGCGGTAATTACTGGGTTTGCAGTACTTCTTCTGGCTATATTTATAATCGTAGCCGGCCATAATATCAGTACTGAAACGGAAATAGATTATGTAAACCTGGGCATACTTAAGAGCCAAGGCTTCACTAATAAGAAAATCCGTACTATCTATGTGATTCAGTACCTTTTTGTAGAACTGGTAGGAGTTATACTCGGAGTTATCGTCTCTATTCCTCTGGAAAGAGTAATGAGCTCGGTATTTTTCGAACTAACATCGATTATACCAGCAAAGCAGGTGCCTGTACTTGAAGCGGTAATTTTCACACTTGCTCTGTTTTTAGTAACAGTTATCTTTGTTTGGCTCTTCACCAGACGAGTATCAAGAACAACACCGGTTAAAGCTATTACAAAGGGAAGAGATGATTTCTACTTCGATAGTAGGATAAATGCCCCAATATTTAAGAAGGGACAGGGCTTCTGGCTCGGACTTCGCCAGATAACCTCTGCTCCAAAGCGTTATATAAGTATCGTAATTGTTACATCGTTACTTATTTTCACCATAATAACAGTAGAACTCATGGGCGGCTTCATTCAGTCTAGAGAAGCTCTTGAATCTATGGGTGAGCCATTTTACGAGATTGAATATGCATTTAATGTGAATGAACCAAAATATACAACAGAGGATATTGAAGAAATCGTTGAGAAATATTCTAATATCAAGAGTAAACAGTACTGGTCACACATTTATATGTCGATAGAGGGCGAAAATGTAAGCTGTATAGTTAAAGCCTTCCCAGATCAGCTATCTACTGTTTATAAGGGTAGAGATATAAAGTATGATAATGAGATAGTTATCACAGAGCAGATTAGCAATCTTCTGGATATAAATGTAGGCGATACAGTTTCCATCGGTCGTGATGAACTGTCTGAAGACTTTGTTGTAGTAGGCATTTTCCAGACTATGAATGATACAGGAAAATGTATCTCCATGTCTCTAGAAGGACTTGAT
>CACYQC010000190.1 GCA_902776395.1 uncultured Lachnospiraceae bacterium | reverse complement strand
GAAGTTTCTTGACTGTGGATCGATACCAACTGTTGGCTCATCAAATATCAGGAGCTTTGGATGATGTCCTATAGCACAGGCTATATTAAGTCTTCTCTTCATACCACCCGAAAATGTCTTAGCATAATCATTTCTCTTTTCAAGAAGTCCTACATATTCGAGGGACTCATCTATTCTACTCTTCAGCTCAGCGCCCTTAATTCCGTATAACGAAGTAAAGAGTTCCACATTCTCCCAAGCCTTCAGATTTCCATGTATTGCAAGTTCCTGTGGAATGTATCCGAGTTCTCCTATCAGACTCTTATGATTTTTTCTGAAGTCCTTCTCCATGAACTCAACATTTCCAAGAGTAGGTCTTACTATTCCGCAGATCATATTCATCGTTGTACTCTTACCAGCTCCGTTTGGTCCGAGAAGTCCGAATATCTCTCCCTCTTTAATCTCTATATTTAGGTTATCTACAACAACCTTGCCTGAATACTTCTTTGTCAAATCATTTGTCTTAAGAATTGTTCCCATCACTTATCTCCATTTCCTAAATCGCTTTATTAATTAACTAATGCCATGTTCAAAAGTATCTGTAACTCTTGATCATGGCATTATTATATGGATTCCTATTTTATTTTTGTAGTGAAAAAAGGTATATCTTGTATATGACTAAAGTCATATTATTTAACCTTGTCAAAATCCGAATCAGTTTGCTGCAGGGAAGTATAATAATCCTCAAAATGCCCCCTGGCCTTCACATAGTACTCTTCGAGGTCTTTGTCAAACTGTGTTCCCATTCCCTCCATGATAATGGAGTCAACCTCTTCAAAGGACATGCGGCCCTTATAGACTCTCCTACACGCAAGAGCATCATACACATCTGCCACTGCTACTATACGAGCCTCAATAGGTATCTCCTCTCCCTTCAGATGATCAGGATAGCCCTTGCCATCTACCCTCTCATGATGGTAATGCGCTACATTTTCGGCTATTTTCTTATAAGACTCATCGTCCGTATCCTTAAGTATCTTCCGAAGAATCTTTGCACCTTCTGCAGCATGAGTCTTCATTATTTCATATTCTTTATCGTCGTATCTACCTTCTTTTCGAAGGATGGCGTCCTCTATTGTTATCTTACCGATATCATGAAGTGGAGCGGCCTTGATAACGTCTCTAAAGAATTCATCAGATAAACCGAACTTATTATCCTTCTTTATCTCCTCTATAAGCATCCTTGTGCAGTCGCTTACACGCTTTACATGACCACCCGTTGAGTTATCACGACCTTCAACCATCATAGCCATACTCATAATGAGATTATCATGCATCTCAACTATTCTTTTAGTCTTACGATCAACCTCTTCCTCAAGCTCATCATTATACTTATCGAGAAGCTCTATATATTTCTGATTCTTTGTATCATCACGAAGAAGTAAATCGTAGCCCTTTATCTTGGAACCATGATAGAGATAATTTACATCAACTATATAGGCCTTATTATTTTCTTCATTTTCAGGGTCCCTAACGACATATAGATTCTTCGACTCAGCCTCATCCTTAAAATGCTTAATCCAGTGAAGTACATTATGATTCAGGAATTCACACTCGATAAGATTCTGATCAACATGGAGTTCCTTAAGTCCAGGGATTATTTCCTTTGCAGTTTCATTACTTCCGAGGTATCTGTAGCCTAGATCAAAGGATATAAGTCCCGTCTCACCGGTCTGAACCATCGAATCAATAACAGTTTCGTTGATATTATAAAATGTTATCCTACGGATAATCAGCAAATAAACTAACTGAGCAACCACATAAAGAATTGGAATAATTTCTATTTTTCGAGAAATTAGTCTGGCTCCCCAGAAGCCAAATAGAGATAGAGCCTCGGGCAAAATCAGAAGTATAAGAACTATTCTTGAAACTTCAGACTTCTTAACGAAGGCATATATTATACCAGTAAGTCCCACAACAAAATAGCAACCAATTACAACAAATAGCAAGGTATGCCATATTCCATACTCCTTTTGGTAAACCATTTCATGGCCAACCATTTTACCCTCAATAGACTTATAAAAATAAGGGAGTCTTCCGATTGTCAGAACAAATAGATATGTTACAAAACTAATAGTTGTCACTATCAGTCTCATCCATCTCTTAACATGAATCTTACATAGTCGAAGAACGCAGAGATTTATGAATAAAGGAAGAAAACAGCCACCAATATATGTAACCATGGTACCTGCTATAAACTGATCAACATCTTTAGACGTACTTTCAATAACATAACCAAGATTGGCTATAGGAACAAGTACGAATATTAAAGTAATATTTACCTCAAAATGCTTATGCCATTTATAAACGTATAAAAGTGATAAAATGATTGAAGCAAGCAAACAGGTAAAATAGTATGTATATAACATTTCACATGCCTCTTTAACTAAGATAGAATCATTTTATCACTTTTAATTAGTTCTTATCAACTGTGAACTTCTTTAACCAGAAGCTTCTCTAATTACTTATTCATAAGCATTTTAATAGCCTTACTGATATTAACAGTATTGCCCTTGTAGAGGGACATCATCTTGTATAGCTTTCCAGCAAGTACTAAAAGGAACACGCAACAAACTATCATTATCGCAAGCCCCGCAAGTCCAAGTCCCATTGATATCACACCTGAGCAGATACCAGAAGGCAGAACCATTGCTGATGTAAATGGAAGTAGATAAATCCATGTAGCTACATTGCCCCCAGATATTCCCTTGAACAGAACTATATAGAAGCATATTACAAGGATCATTATGAATAGTCCCTGATTGCTGGCCGCCTCTTCTCTATTACTTGAAATAGCACCAGCTACTGCAGACATAGAAGCATATAGAACTATACCAGCGATTAGAGCAAGTATTCCGATAACTACATTCAGCGGTTTAAAGAGACCCAGCTTTGAGAAACTCTTTATAAATGTAATAACAGAGCCGCCGATATCTCCAAAGAAGGTGTCATATAGCTTAAGTCCAGTTGCTACACCACCAACAATTGCCGCAAGCCAGATAAGTAGCTGCATTATTCCTGCGGTAAGGATAGCAAGCATCTTACCGAAGATCATGGACTCTGGTGCAACAGATATAAGCATTGTATCCATCAGCTTGTTACTCTTCTCCAAAACGATATTCTGAAGGATGCTGTTTCCATAAAGGATGATAACCATATAAATAATGAATATCGCTATATATGTAAGCGCAAGATTGAAGCCAGGAAGGAGGTCAGCATTCTTCTGTTCATCTACCTTCGCCTGATCCGCATAGATATCTGTTCCATCTTGATATCCTGTTCTATCATATACAGAATATTCTGACTGCATCATAACCTGTGTCATATCATTTACTGATACTCC
>CACYQC010000189.1 GCA_902776395.1 uncultured Lachnospiraceae bacterium | reverse complement strand
GATAAATTATTTAAATAAATCAATAAAACAATTGCAGTGATCACATATCCTGTTGCAAATATATACATGGTTGTACCAAACTTGTTTACATCTTCTTTTATCATATATACAGCAGCTGCAAATGTGATGATTGCCGCGATTGCATAAATAATAATTGAATCTCTCATATCTTTCGGATAAAGCGTGGCGAGACCAAGTAGCTCTAGATATCTGACGGTTTCAGCAATATTTAGCTTACCAGCGATAGAGAGTGCTATTGCATTATCTCGTCCAGGTTTTCTGGTTCCATTTAGCATCTGATAACAATATGTTCTGTTCAGACCGCTATTTTTAACAACATCATTTTTGCTTACGGAGTGATCCTTGATGACAGTTAAGTAGTATTCTAGATAGTTTAAATCCTTATATTTCTCAATCTTTTCGAGGTATTCGTCAAGTGATTTATCACTCTCTATTTCATTTAGAATATTCATTAAATCATTTGTTGTTTTCACTTTGTAACTCCATTATAATTTTATAGTATGATTCAGTGATAATTATATTAAAACAAAAGGCGTATTACAATGAGTAATGTTCAATCTGTAATAACTGAATATCTTGAGAATTCATATATAGTTGAAAAGAGTATGAATGATGATCAGACGATTCAGCTCGTTAAAAGTCGTATCGATGATAAGCTATATATTTGTAAGCTTCAGGAACATTATGACATAAATATCTATAATAAACTGAAGGTAAGTAGTATTAAGGGAGTGCCTCATATATATGAGATGATGGAGACTGAGGAGGGCCTTCTTCTTATTGAGGAATATATTAAGGGTACGAGTCTTACAGATACGGTTGCTCCTAATCTTTCAAACAAAATGCTGGAAGAATGGATATGTAATATTGGCTGTGACATTTGTGATATTTTAAATGTCCTCCATACAATGAATCCTCCTATTATACATAGAGACATTAAGCCGGATAATATTATCCTTTCAAAGGATGGATTATACTTTGTCGACTTTAATATATCTAGAGAGTATACCGGTGAAAATAAAAGGGATACTCTAATTATGGGGACCAAAGATTTTGCAGCACCTGAACAGTTTGGATTTAAGGAAAGTGATATTAGAACGGATATATATGCTGTGGGGGCGACGCTTAAGTATTTATTGGATAAATGTAATTGTAAATCAGAAAAACTCGAGAGAGTAATTAGTAAATCAATGAACTTTACACCAGAGAAGAGATACGATAGCGCTAGTGATATGAAGACTGCACTTAAGTCAAAGGGTGCATTTACAATTGGTTCTTTTAGGAAGTTTCTTCCGCCTGGTTATAGGAGGGGCAAGCTCCTTAATATGCTTATCGCAACGCCGGTCTATGCGATTTTCTTATATGTAATGATTAACTTCGAGATGGGCGACAATCCGTTTACTGGAAGTGAAGGGAAGCTATATAATTTGTTTGGTGCAATTTTCATAATAATAAGCTTTATAGTGATTCTAGTTATTTCTTGCAATTATTTAGGGGTTCAGGAGAAGATACTTAAACAGTTTAAATTATGGGATAAAAAACGGATTGTTAAAATATTAGCTGTAATTGTTATTGATATAACTATTATATTTTGTTTATTTATTATATATGTACTTATTGCTAGCGTAGTTTTTGGCGCAGAAAATATTACAAGTTCGTGAAACCCACTGGCACTGGCTTTTTATTTAGTTTAATGCTATAATACATTTTTGGATTATTATATATAATGAGGTTTTATTATGAGAATTTATAACACTAAAACTCGTAGAAAAGAAGAGTTCAAACCAATCAATGAAGGAAAGGTAGGAATCTACGTTTGTGGACCTACTGTATATGATTTTATACATATCGGAAATGCTCGTCCAATGATAGTCTTCGATACTCTCAGAAGATATTTTGAACATAAAGGATATGAAGTAAATTATGTAACTAACTTTACAGACGTAGATGATAAAATCATTAAGCGTTCAATCGAGGAAAATATCCCAGCTAGTGAAGTTTCTGAAAAATATATCGCAGAATGTAAGAAGGATATGGAGGCGCTTAATGTGCGTCCAGCTACTGTACATCCTCAGGCAACTAAAGAAATACCTGAAATGATTGACATGGTTAAGACTCTTATTGATAAAGACCATGCATATGAGAAGAATGGTACTGTATATTTCAAGGTTCGTAGCTTTGAACCATATGGAAAGCTTTCTCATAAGAATATAGATGATCTTGAGTCTGGACATAGAGCAGAGTCACATGCTCTCAAGGTTACTGGAGAAGATGAGAAGGAAGATTCTCTTGACTTTGTTCTCTGGAAGCCTAAGAAGGAAGGTGAGCCTTCATGGATGTCTCCATGGGGAGAAGGTCGTCCAGGTTGGCATCTTGAATGTTCATGTATGTCTAAAAAGTATGTTGGTGATACTTTAGATATTCATGCTGGTGGCGAGGATCTGATTTTCCCTCATCATGAAAATGAGATAGCTCAGAGTGAAGCTGCAAATGGTTGTGAATTTGCTAATTATTGGATGCATAACGCATTTCTTCGTATAAATGGCGACAAGATGTCTAAGTCTCTGGGTAATTTCTTTACAGTAAGGGATATTTGCGAGAAATATGATCCACAGGTTATTAGATTCTTCATGCTTTCAGCTCAGTATCGTACACCTCTTAATTTCTCCCAGGAGCTTATAGAGGATGCCTCTAAGGGCCTTGACAGAATCCTTAATGGTGCTGAAAAACTAAAAGGAATAGCTGATAAGAAGAATGGCAAATTCATCACAGATGATGAGCAAAAAATACTTGAAGAGGAAATGCCACAGTTCATTGAAAGATTTGATGAGGCTATGGATGACGATTTAAATACTGCGGATGCTATATCTGTTATATTCGAGCTTGTTCGTTTCACGAATGCAAATACAGATGAGAATTCCTCCTCTGATTATGCGGATTGCCTATACAAGATTCTTTTTGAACTCTGCGATAAGGTTCTTGGAATCCATGTAGAGCGTAGGGCTGTTGAAATGGATAACGATGAAGTTGCTGAAATTGAAGCTCTTATTGCTGAGAGAACAGCCGCAAAGAAAGAAAAGAATTTTGCTAAAGCTGACGAGATAAGAGCAAAGCTCTTAGATATGGGAATCATTCTTGAGGATACCAGAGAGGGCGTTAAGTGGAAAAGAGCGTAGATAATATCATTTTCAATTCCATATCTGAAACAATGAAGCCTAATGAAGTATCTTCTAGATATTCACCGCTGGCACTTGCATATATTGGAGACAGTGTATACGACCTTCTGGTTAAAAGGTATTTTGTTATGAAGTCTAATATGCAGACGGAGAAATATCATAAGAAGGTTAGCTCTATAGTTTCAGCAAATTCACAGGCTGAATTTATAGATGGATATATGGAGAGCCTTACGGAGGATGAACTGGCAGTTTTTAAAAGAGCTAGAAATTCGTCTCCACACACAAAGGCTAAGAATGCTTCGCTTCAGAATTATTTGAAGGCTACAGGTTTTGAGGCTGTACTCGGATATTTATATCTGTCAGGACAGAATGATAGACTATATGAAATAGTAGATAAATCGGTTGAAGGAAAATTGGGGTTATAAAAGGGGAAGAGGTAAAAATGGCGTACGAAATATTCGGTAATAATTTAACTGAACTTCATACAGATGATGTTAAAGTAGATGATCAGAAGAATAGTAAACAGTCTAATGATCGTATAGAAGGCAGAAATGCTGTTATAGAGGCTATTAAGGCTGGACGTACTATTGATAAGCTTTACATTCAGGATGGTCTTAAAGATGGTACTATATCATCTATTCTTGGCAAGCTTAAAGGAACTGGTACTGCAATATCCTTTGTTAAGAAGCAGAGGCTCGATAGTATGTCAGAAACAGGACATCATCAGGGAGTTATAGCTCAGACTACATCTTATGAGTATGCTGAGATAGATGACATATTTGATCTTGCCAAGAAAAAGGGCGAGCCGCCATTTATCATCCTCTTAGATGAGATAGAGGATCCTCATAATCTTGGTGCTATTATTAGAACCGCTAATATATGCGGCGCTCATGGAGTTATTATTCCAAAGCATAGAGCTTCAGGACTTACCGCAACAGTTGTTAGAGCTTCTGCTGGTGCAATTAACTTTACACCAGTTGTAAAGGTTACTAATATTGCTAAAACAATTGATGAACTAAAAGGTCGCGGCTTATGGTTTGCGTGTGCAGATATGGGTGGCGATGTAATGTATAAATGCAATCTAACAGGTGCTATCGGACTTGTAATAGGTAACGAAGGTTCAGGAGTTTCTCGTCTCGTTAAGGAGAAATGTGATTATATCGTTTCAATTCCTATGAGAGGAGATATTGAGTCCCTAAATGCTTCAGTTGCCACAGGTATTCTAGCGTATGAGATAGTTAGACAAAGATCTTTATAGATATTAATAGAGGTTATATAAAATGACTAAATATGAAATGCTACAGGATGACGATCTAATAAAGCTTTCTAGACTTGGTGATAAAGATGCAGAGGAGTACATTCTCGTTAAATATACTCCGATGGTTATGAGTGAAACCAGAACTCTTTTCCTTATCGGTGCAGAGGTTGAAGATCTTATTCAAGAAGGTATGATAGGTCTTTTCTCTGCTATAAGAGATTATGATATGGATTCTCCAGCAAGCTTTAAGACATTTGCTCATATATGCGTAAGAAACAGGCTTAAAACTGCAATTACTATGGCAAATAGAATGAAGCATTCACCGCTGAATTCTTATGTGTCTGTAATCTTTAGTAGTGATTATGAAGAGAATCTGGATGAAGAAGGTCGCGAGAAGCTAAGTGATATGGGCGATAATGACCCAGAACATCTATATATTGAGAATGAACGTCTTGAGCAAATGTATAGAGATCTAGACCTAAGACTCAGTGCAATGGAAAGAAAAGTTGTCGGTCTATATCTTAATGGCTTATCTCGTAGCGAGATAGCAGATGCTCTCGGAAAGTCGCCAAAATCAATAGATAATGCACTAAATCGTGTACATAATAAATT
>CACYQC010000188.1 GCA_902776395.1 uncultured Lachnospiraceae bacterium | reverse complement strand
GAATGCAGCAAGCATTAAGGAAGAAGCAACCACTGAGGCTCATTATGCTACACCTCTTATTGCAGATAAGGAAGAGCCTAAGAGTACTGAAGAGGAAGATGGACTTCTTTCAAGAGATGCTCTTAAAAAGCTTCTTATCATGATGATCGTGCTTTTCACAATAATGTGTATAGTTGTAATCATTCTTATGATCCGTAATGGAATGCTTCAGAATCAATTATATGGTGATGATGAAGATGACGATTTTTATGACGATGATATAGTTGATAAACCTAAGAAAGAAAAGAAAAAGAAAGAATCTAAAAAAGGATTTTTTGATTCCTTAGATGAAGAAGAAAAGGACACCAAAGATTCTGATTCAAATGATTCTGATACAAAAGATAAAGAAGATATAAATGTTAAGACTGGTAAAAGTAATAGTTACGCTGTTAATGAGGATACCGGAGAAATCCTTCTCGAAGAAGCAATGGATAATAATGCCGGCGTAAATGTGCCTCCTGCTGAAGATGTTGAAGATAATTCAATAGAGAAGGCAATGCAGTCTAGACCATTTGGCGTTGATTCTGCATTTGATGTTGTTGCTCCTGAGGATGCTCCTGAAGGTGAAAATGTCTACGTTGAGCCAGAACCTACAGAAGATAAGAATGTATTTGCTGATAATTCAGGCTTCGTTGATGTAGATGAGATTGAGCGACAAGCTGATAAAGCTGAAACAAGTGATTCGACTTCTGATGAGTCGGTTTCTGATGATTCGACTTCTGATGAGTCGGTTTCTGATGAGTCAGATTCTAACCAGAAGGAAAAGAGCCGCAAGAAGAATAGAAAGAAAAATAAAAAGAATAAAAAGAAGGTAGAGCCACAGAAGGTTGCACTGCCATCACAGGATGATGAGGAGGATGAATAATGTCTGAAGAGAAAATTTCCAGAAATTTCATCGAGAATATAATAGATAAGGACCTAGAAGAGGGAAAATATCCAAAGATTGTAACTAGATTCCCGCCAGAACCAAATGGTTATCTTCATATAGGTCATGCTAAGTCTATACTTTTAAATTATGGACTTGCTCAGGAATATGGTGGTCAGTTTAACCTAAGATTTGATGATACAAATCCTACTAAAGAAAAGGAAGAGTTTGTTGATTCAATTATTAAGGATGTTGAGTGGCTTGGTGCTGATTTTGGTGGCAAGGTTCTCTTTGCTTCAAACTATTTTGACGATATGTATGAGGCTGCGATTAAGCTTATCAAGAAGGGAAAGGCTTATGTAGATGACCTTTCTGCTGAGGAAATAAGAGAGTATCGTGGTACTCTTACTGAGCCTGGTAAGGATAGCCCTTATAGAAATAGAACCATCGAAGAAAACCTTCAGTTATTCGAAGAGATGAAAGACGGTAAATATGAGGATGGAAGTAAGGTACTTAGAGCAAAGATTGATATGTCTTCGCCTAACATTAACATGAGAGATCCTGTTATATACCGTATAGCGAGAATGACACATCATAATACTGGTGATAAGTGGCTTATCTACCCAATGTATGATTTTGCTCATCCTATAGAGGATGCTATAGAGGGAGTAACACATTCTATATGTACACTTGAATTCGAGGATCATAGACCTCTCTATAACTGGGTTGTTGAAGAACTTGAGTATGAGCATCCACCAAAGCAGATAGAGTTTTCTAAGCTGTATCTTACAAATGTAGTTACAGGTAAGAGATATATAAAGAAGCTAGTTGAAGATGGAGTAGTTGATGGTTGGGATGATCCTAGACTTGTTTCTCTTGCTGCACTTCGTCGCCGTGGCTTTACACCTTCATCGCTTAAGACCTTTATGGAGCTTGCAGGTGTATCTAAGTCACAGAGCTCTTGTGATTATGCAATGCTTGAGTATTGTATAAGAGAAGATCTTAAGCCTAAGGCTCCAAGATATATGGGAGTACTTCGTCCACTTAAGCTTGTTATCGATAATTATCCAGAAGGTGAGACAGAGTATTTCGATATTGAAAATAATCAGGATAATGAAGAGGCTGGAACTCGTAAAATCAGCTTCTCTAGAGAACTTTATATTGAACAGGATGACTTTATGGAGGAGCCTCCAAGAAAGTATTTCCGTTTATTCCCTGGAAACGAAGTAAGACTTAAGGGCGCTTACTTTGTTAAATGTGTAGGTTTTGAAAAGGATGAAGAAGGAAATGTAACAGTTGTACATGCCACATATGATCCTGAAACCCGCTCTGGTAGTGGCTTTGAAGGCCGCAAGGTAAAGGGAACAATTCATTGGGTAAATGCAGCTGATGCTGTAGATGCTGAAGTTAGACTCTATGAGAATCTAATCGATGAAGAAAAGGGTAAACTTAATGAAGACGGTACACTTAACTTTAATCATAATTCTTTAGAGATTCTTAATTCAAAGCTTGAGGCTGCTTCTGGTGATCTTAAGCCGGGCGAGCATGTACAGTTCATAAGAAATGGTTACTTTGCTGTAGATACTCATGATACTACTGAGGACCACATGGTATTTAACCGTGTTGTTGGACTGAAGAGTTCCTATAAGCCAGGAAATTAATAATGAAAATTATATTCATGCAACTTACTAAAAAGGACGACATTAATGAATAAGAATTTTGTACTTGAAAATGTCAAAGATTTTCATTTGAAGGATGTTCTAGAATGTGGTCAGTGCTTTCATTTTCAGCGAACTGATTCTGGAATCAATCCAAATGAATATGAATATGACATAGTATTCAGAGATAGAGTACTTCATATAAAAGAAGAACCCGATCAGGGCGGTGTCAGACTGATATTCGAGAATACTGAAGAATGGGAATATCAGACCATCTGGAGAGAGTACTTTGATCTGGATAGAGATTATAGTGAAATTAAAAATAAAATAATTAAAGCTGACCCAAGACTTGAAGAAATAATAGAAGAACATAATGGTATAAGAATTCTTAATCAGGATTTCTTCGAAACTCTTATATCCTTTATTATTTCTCAGAATAAGCAGATACCTCAGATTAAACAGGTTGTAAATAATCTATCCTCTGAGCTGGGAACCAAGTTTGATGTTACAATGATTAATAGATTTGGTACAGAGTTTGATGCTTTCTTCCCAACTGTCGATCAGCTGTATTCAGCTACTGAGGATGAGATAAGACTTTCTAAATGTGGTTTTAGAGCTCCATATATAGTTGATGCAACTAAGAAAGTTAAGGAAGGCGAAATCTCAGACTTAGACTTGATAGTAACGAAGCTAGACAGCTTCTTATGACTATTCATGGTGTTGGTGAAAAGGTCGCAAATTGCGTGCTTCTATTTGGATTAGGACGTACAGATGTATTTCCGGTTGATGTCTGGATGAAGAGAGTATGTGAATACTTGTATTTTGGAGAAGATACACCAAAGAGCGAGATAGAACATTTTGCAACTGAGAAGTTCGGAGACGTAGCTGGATATGCCCAGCAATATCTGTTTATTTATGGACAAGAACATAAGATAAGATAATGATTTCTTCAACCTCTATTTTTCTTAAAATAGGGGTTGATTTTTATTTATAATGTAGTACAATATACTTTGTGTTAGCACTCTGATGTTGTGAGTGCTAAATCCAAATTAATGTTTATACATAGTTACGAAGGAGGAATGCAAAATGAACATTAAGCCATTAGGTGACAGAGTAGTTCTGAAGGCTGCTGAGAAAGAAGAGACTACAGCATCAGGAATAATCCTTACAGGAAATGCTCAGGAGAAGCCTCAGTATTCAGAGGTAGTAGCAGTAGGTCCTGGAAAGGTTGATGATAACGGTAAAACTATCCCTATGAATGTTTCAGTAGGACAGAAGGTTATATTCCAGCAGTATGCAGGATCAACTGTTAAGGTTGGAGAAGAGGAATATACAATCGTATCTCAGGACAGCATTCTTGCAGTTGTTGAATAATTGAATGCTACTTTGAACTAAGATAAGAAACTAATTAAAATAGAGGTGAATATAAAATGGCAAAGGAAATAAAGTATGGTGCTGAAGCTAGAAAGGCACTTGAATCTGGAGTAAATCAGCTTGCTGATACAGTAAGAGTAACACTAGGACCTAAAGGACGTAACGTAGTTCTTGCTAAGTCATATGGTTCTCCACTTATCACAAACGATGGTGTTACAATCGCTAAGGAAATTGAGCTTGAAGATGCATTTGAGAACATGGGTGCTG
>CACYQC010000187.1 GCA_902776395.1 uncultured Lachnospiraceae bacterium | reverse complement strand
GGCACTGCTTCGTCAGGATCCGGATATTATCATGCTGGGTGAGACCCGTGATGCTGAAACTGCGTCTATATCCGTTAGAGCAGCTATAACTGGTCACCTGGTTCTTTCTACACTTCATACTAATGATGCTGCATCATCAGTTACACGACTTATAGATATGGGTATCGAGCCATATATGCTGGCCAACTCACTTGTTGGTATCATAGCTCAGAGACTTGTACGTAAGGTTTGTCCGGATTGTGGAACCTGGGGAGAGATGACTGCAGAAGAACAAAGAATAGTTGGAAAGCCTCTTCCTAGAGTAATGCACAAGGTCGGATGCAAGAAATGTAATGGAACCGGTTATAGAGGTCGTATATCTATCCATGAGATATTGCCTATAGATAAAAAGGTTCGTAAGATGATATCAGACAATGAATCTGCGGAAGATATCAAGACATATGCTCGCCAGGAACTGGGTATGCTTACCCTGAAAGAGAGCTGTATGGAACTGATCGAGCAGGGGCTTACAACTGTAGAAGAGCTCGTTAAGGTTGCCTATTATGATTAAGTATTGGAATAGAACTCTGTAAGACTTGAATTTCTGTGAACTAAGGATGTGAAAACTGTGAAAAGTGTGTGAAATAGCCATTTTTTGACGACTTTTACACCTTAAATGTTACGATTTTATTAAAAAAATAACTCTATATCATGGATGAAAATAAATGATTATGACCGAATTTGAATGAATTCGCAGGAGAAGGGGTGCGAATTATACAGGTTGCACAAATTAGTTTGTGAATTATTGTGCGTTTAGTGGATTTGACGGGATGGTTTACATAAGTGCTTGCAAAATGAGAATTCGCTTGTTAAAATCAAGTTAACTTATTCATGAGAGAGTTGTTTGATAGATCGAAGATCAAACAAATGAAGAATTTATATTAAGGAGGATTTGACTTATGAAGAAGAATAATAAAGGTTTTACACTTGTAGAACTTATCGTGGTACTCGTTATTTTAGCTATCTTAGCTGCAATCCTTGTTCCAGCACTTCTTGGATACATTGATAAGGCAAGACAGTCACAGTATGAAGAAGAAGCACATTCAATACTTACAGCTATGCAGGCTTATAATACAGAACAGTATGCTAAGGGTGAGGATCCAATTACAGCAGGCAGTAATTCAGATGTTGTATCATATGTTAACAAGATAGTATCTCCTACAAAGATTGATAGTTGGGGTGCTGTAGCATATACGGCAGCTACAAATCCTAGTGTATCAAATTCTACTTCACACAAGGCTTATACTATTACTGGTATAACAGATCTTAAGTTTAAGTCACAGAATAAAGAAGCAGAAGTTACATGTACTTTGTCTAATGGATCATGGACTATTACAGATGTTAAGAACTAATAGTTGATTTTAAAAAGCGCGGTGCTAGTCACCGTGCTTTTTTTGTGCTCAAGAGTTTTATTCTATTTAGTATATGTGGTATTATAGAGGGGGCTAAATAGTCAGTCAGTATCAGGAGAGTGTTGTGTTGAAAAAGCTGAGTGGATTAAAAATTAAAGAATACTTGTTAGCATTTTTTATTCCAGTAATATTAATTACTGTTTTTTGTGCTATTAAAGAGATTTCTCCATTCGGAGGATATGATATCTTCTTATATAGTGGTACAGAAGAACTTAAAGAATTTTTATATGAGTTCTGGATCAGCGCTAGACAAGGACGATTCTTTTATTTTAGTACTAGGAGTGGCGTGGGATATGACTTCTCGACTGTTATTACATATTATTTTGCTAATCCACTAGTTTTTATCTATTTACTTCTTCCAAAGTCGAGTCTATCTACTTTTTCTATTATTCTATTTATCTTTGAAGCTGGTTTAGCTGGACTCTTTTCATATCTGATGTTCAGTATTACATATACAACTAATGTGGCTTCTGGAAATGATTCAAGTGAAAAAACTTCAAGAGATATAAATAAAGCTATTTATATTATTTTATCCACGCTTTATTCCGTTTCTTTTATTATTCCTAATTCTAGAATCAACTCTGTAAATGCTATCTCAGTTGCATTATTTCCTTTAGTAATTCTTGGACTTAGGAAACTACTGCAAAAGGGCAAATCGTTCCTATATATTATTACTCTAGCGATTGCTACTATCTGCAGCATTCAAATTGCAATTCCGATATTTATATTTATGTGTTTTTACATGCTGGTTCTAAGTTTTAGAGATTTTAAGCTGTTTATTAGAATGCTTATTCCAAAGCTGATTTCAGACCTGATCGCAATTGGACTTGCTATGCCTTTCGTTCTTAATAATATTTCTAGTTCCTTCTTCCATAAGGAGTATAGTCTGAATATCAAGCAGTTCCTTTTCACAAATGATAGATATAAGATGTTTAGCTTTATTCTTGCATTCTTATTTATATATTTTGTTTCATTTTTACTTAACAGTAAGAATTGCGAGAAGAGAACAGATACAAAAAAGAAAAATAATAAGAAGTTTATCTTAATAGGAGTATCTGTTATAGCTGTAGCTACTGTATTTTTGGCATCTATCTTCAGCAAGGATAGATATAATAAATTAGATATAAAAGTTCTATCTACTGATATTGTTCTGAAAAGTTCGGAATATGATTATTATGATAATGTAAAGTCTTATGGTACTCCTGTGACTGAAAGACTTATAGATATATATGCACCTACTGCTTATGTTGTTCCATCTAGTGTATTAAAGAGTAGACTTAGAACGGAATATCCTTATGAGAAAATGAATTCTCTAGTTAAGGAGATGACTGGAATAGAGGATATATTTGTATTTGCTGAGGATAATCTAAGTATTATTCCAGATCCAACAGATCCAACTAATGGAGACAAAATGATAGTGTATCTATCCTTCAATCAAGAGGGGGATTATTATACTAGTCTTGAGGGTGTATATGAGCTGGGAAAGTTATATCCAGAAGAGCGGTATGAGATAAAATGTGTCTGCCCGAATAACAAGCTGAAAAGGATACTTAACGGTCGAGAATCTGCTTACCTGGATAGGAACAAATATGATGAATTTGATAATAAGCTTAACGACATCAAGGTTGACATAACTCGTGATTATTATTCTCTTAAAATTGAGTCTATTGGAGATGAGTTAAACGCAAAGGATGACAGCATTCTTCTGATTCCTAATGATTTGTCTCGTTGCTTTGTTCCTAAAGGAGATGCTGAAAGAATTCAAAGCTTCAAGTTCTTTGAGGATGAAGTTTCTTATATTGAAAACTTTAAAGAAGGGGATGAATATAAGTACTCGCCAGTGGCATTTCTGCACGGAACTGTTGTTTCCTTAATTGCGTTACTTATGTTTGTAGGTTTATTCGTATTCGAACGTAGAAAGAAAGCTGAAAAGAGAGATAAGAATATAGATGATGATGAGAAG
>CACYQC010000186.1 GCA_902776395.1 uncultured Lachnospiraceae bacterium | reverse complement strand
AATAAAAACCTATTTAATACAATGGGTGCAAATGCATTTAAGGATAGTATAAAGGCTAGTAGCGAATTTAAGTCTATGATGAAGAGCATTTATAGGAAGAGGGATATAACACCTGCTGGAACTATAAATGAGCTTACAACAGAAAAGGTTGTTGAAAAAATGACTAATGTTCAGAAGAAGTTTAGAAAGACTAATGAAGAGGCTACACGTGAACAGGCTAAGAAGAATGCAGAAAAGGCTGCTAGAAAAGTACAAATGTAAAATTAGTTTGCCCTGGGAGTTTAACTCCCGGGGCTTTTTTGTTTGAATTTGATTATTTACATGACCGTTTTTTGAAAATCAGTCAAAGAATATCTGACTATTTTGCAAAACATACAAATATATAGGCTTACATAACATAAAATATGTGCATAATGCACAACGAATTTCGAAAAAGTATATGCACTATGTTGATTGATTTTGAATGAAATTGACTATATAATCAAATTATCGGTGAATAAGGAGGTAGAAACTATGGTTTATACCGTAACTTTCAACCCATCTCTAGATTATATCGTGACCGTTGATGATTTTAAGCTAGGCCTTACCAACAGGACAACATCTGAGCTAATGTTACCGGGCGGCAAGGGAATCAATGTATCAATTGTACTTAGTAATCTTGGAATCGACAATTCAGCTATCTACTATTCAGCTGGTTTTGTCGGAGAAGAGATAACCAGAAGAGTACAGGAGAGTGGAATAAACGCTGAGGAGATAAAGCTTAGCGAGGGTTGTTCCAGAATTAATCTCAAGCTGAAATCAATAGATGGAACCGAGATAAATGGAATGGGACCAGACATCTCCGAAGAAGCTATCCAGAAACTCTATGAAAAGCTAGACAAGATTCAGGAAGGTGACACTCTTGTTTTGGCAGGAAGCATTCCTTCTACAATGCCAGAAACAATATATAGTGATATCATGGATCGACTTCAGGGAAGGGGAATCAGAATAGTTGTAGATGCTACTAAGGATCTTCTAATGAATGTTCTGAAATATAAGCCATTCCTGATCAAGCCTAATAATCATGAGTTAGGAGAGATATTCGGAGTTACTCTCGAGACAAGAGAGAGCGTAGTTCCATACGCCAAGAAGCTTCTGGAAATGGGGGCAGAAAATGTAATCGTTTCCATGGCTGGCGAAGGAGCGGTATTCGTTGCATCTGACGGACAGGTGTACATGAGAGAAGCACCAAAGGGGAAACTTGTAAATGGAGTTGGCGCAGGCGACTCCATGGTGGCGGGCTTTATAGCAGGCTACCTAAAAGAAGGAGAACTCTTACATGCATTTAAGATGGGTCTTAGTACTGGGTCAGCAAGTGCATTTTCAGAGTACCTTGCAACTGAAGAAGAAGTCATGAAGGTTTATGCAACTGTTGAATAGGAAGAGATCAAAAGGAGGTACGAGATGAGAATAACAGAACTTCTCGACAAGAAGAGCGTTAAGCTTGATGCTGCTCCAAAGTCCAAGAACGAAGCGTTGGACCTGGCTGTCGACTTAATGGCAGATAGCGGCAAAATCAAAGACAAAGAGGCATATAAGAAACTGGTGTATGCTCGTGAAGAAGAGAGCACAACTGGTGTAGGTGAAGGAATAGCTATTCCTCATGGAAAGGGTGACTGTGTTGAGAACCCTGGACTGGCAGCAATGGTAATTAAGGATGGAGTTGATTTCGCATCCTTAGATGATGAGCCAGTTAACATTTTATTCCTTATAGCTGCACCTGATACAGAGGACAATGTTCATCTGGATGTGCTGTCTAAACTGTCCATGATGCTCATGGATGAGGATTTCAGAAACAATCTGATAAATGCTAAGGATGTAGATGAGTTTATAGAAATCATCGACAAGGCTGACGAGGAAAGAGCAGATGTCGATGAGAGTCTGGCGGAGACATCTATAGCAGATGATAATAGTGATAGTCTCAAGGTTGTTGCTGTTACTTCGTGTCCTACAGGTATAGCTCATACCTATATGGCAGCCGAAGGACTTGAGAAGGCAGCTGAGAAGGCAGGGGTTAAGATTAAGATTGAGACTAGAGGATCCTCTGGTGCAAAGAATGTACTTACAGATGAGGATATTGCAGCAGCTGATTTCGTAATCGTTACAGCAGATGCAAAGGTTCCTATGGATCGTTTCAAAGGTAAGAAGGTTGTACAGCGTAAGGTTGCTGATGGTATCAACAAGGCAGACGAGCTGATGGCCCTCGCAAAGGCTGGAGATGCTCCTATTTTCTCCGGTGATTCTTCTGAAGAAGGCGAGGCTACTAAGTCTGAGGAATCCGGAAGCACAGGCCACAAGGTTTATACATGGCTCATGAGTGGTGTGTCACACATGCTTCCATTCGTTATTGGTGGTGGTATCCTTGTTGCTATAGCATTTCTGATTGATACAATCGCTGGATACGGAGCTTCAGGAGGCGGTGACTTCGGTAGCATCACTCCACTTGCAGCTCTTCTGAAATATATCGGTGGACTTTCAATGGGACTTATGGTTCCAGTGCTTGCAGGTTATATAGCTTATGCTATAGCTGATAGACCTGGACTTGCAGTTGGTTTTGTTGGTGGTATGCTTGCTTCTAGCGGAAATGCAGCTCTGTCTGGTTTCACATTTGCAGAAGGAACTCTGATGGATGGTAAGGCACTTGGTGCATTTGGCCAGTTCCTTTCAAAGTTTGCTTTCCAGCAACCAAATGGTGGTAATACAGTATCTGGATTCTTAGGTGGTATCGCAGCTGGTTTCCTTGCTGGTTTCCTTGTACTGGGTCTTCAGAAGGCATGTGAGAAACTTCCACAGGCTATGGATGGACTGAAGCCTACACTTATCTACCCACTCGTAGGTATCTTCCTTGAAGGTGTTATCATGTGCTTCATCCTGAATCCTGTAATCGGAGTTGTAAATACAGGACTTTCAAATATGCTTACAGCTATTTCGGACGCTGGAATGCTTACAGTGCTCGGACTTATCCTGGGTGCGATGATGGCTATAGATATGGGTGGTCCTATTAATAAGGCTGCTTATGTATTCGGTACTGGAATGCTTACTACAGCAGCTGGTTATCTGGAGCAGGGTATGTCTGCATCAGATCCAAAGGTTGAAGCTTGCTACGTAGCAATGGCAGCTATCATGGTTGGTGGTATGGTTCCACCTGTTGGTATTGCACTTGCATGCTGGATCTTCCCTAAGAAGTTTACAAAGGCAGAGAGAGGTTCTGCAGTATCAAATGTAGTAATGGGCGCTTCCTTCATCACAGAGGGTGCTATCCCATTTGCAGCAGCTGATCCACTTCATGTTATCCCATGTACAATGGTTGGAGCAGGAGTTGCAGGCTTCCTTGCAGCACTCTTCAAGTGTACACTGATGGCACCTCACGGCGGACTCTTCGTATT
>CACYQC010000185.1 GCA_902776395.1 uncultured Lachnospiraceae bacterium | reverse complement strand
CTATGCCTTGCAGCGACACTTCTGCATTTCGTGGTAGAGGGTAGGATCATACATGATATGACTATGTATGAGAAGAGACAGATGACTTGGTTTGAGGCCTTTAAATGCGGTCTATACTGCGCCTTCTATAAGCTTATATCGCTGGGCTCACTTAGCGGAATTGCTGAGGTTTACTATATAGCAAGACACGACATCGAACCGGGACGCTCCTCCGGAATCACGCTGGTTCAATACGCATATCAGAAGCTTGGAATAACAATACTAGGAATCCTCAGCTTTATTTATCTCTACATGGCGGGCGTGCCAACGGTTATAAAGTATGCAAAGTTTGGCGTGCTAGGTTCTTTTATTTCCTTTACCATTGTTGCAATTCTGCTGACACTCTCAGCATCAACAAGATTTGCCGGACTACTTATTAAGATAGTAAGATTCTTTGAAAAAAGGTTCCTTGCAAAGTATAAGGAAAAGCTAGAAGAACTGATAGAACAGATTACTACATTTAATGAAGCGGGGCTTTATTTCTGGAGGCACAAAACACTATGCCTAAGAGTGACCCTTCTTAAAATGCTTAAGATGAGCCTATGGTATTCGATTGCGGCAATCGTGGTATGTGCGACGAATGATGCTTCACCGCTAACATGTATCGCTCTCATGGCTACCGTAAATATGATAGGAACAGTTATGGCAGCCCCTGCGGGCGCGGGAACCTTGGAGTTCGTAATTGCGCTTATCTTCACACCACTTTTCGGCAACACCTCGGCGGCGGTGGCGATACTTTACCGCTTCTATACAATGGTTGTTCCATTCCTGCTCGGCTCGATAGTTTTCGCAACAACTGGTAAAATGAAAAATACCTCTAAAACAAATGAGGGAATTGCGCAAGAGACTAATGACTAAAAAGGGACAGGATTACTACAATCTTGTAATATAATTAAACTTATGATAAACTAAATTCTGCTTTGATTCAGTGCTGTAAAGCACTGAAACTGGGCAGGATTTTATATTTTAAGAATTAAGTGGAGGATGATCAAATGACTATTTCGCAGATTGGTATCATTGTCTCAATAGTAGTCTATCTGGCAGGTATGCTGATAGTTGGTTTCCTTGCATCAAGAAAGACAAAGGATGTCGGAGACTTCTATCTAGGCGGTCGTAAGCTGGGACCTTTCGTAACAGCTATGAGTGCTGAGGCGTCAGATATGAGTTCTTATCTTTTGATGGGTGTTCCGGGACTGGCGTATTTCTCAGGAATCGCAGATGCAGGTTGGACTGCCATCGGACTTGCTGTTGGAACCTATCTCAACTGGCTCTTTACAGCTAAGAGACTTAGAAAATATACAGAGGAGCTGGGTGCTATTACACTTCCTGAATATTTCAAGAAGAGATTCAAGGATAAGTACAATGTGACACTGCTCATCGGTGCGCTTGCAATCATCGTATTCTTCGTGCCTTATACAGCTTCAGGCTTCTCGGCTTGTGGTAAGCTGTTCTCACAGCTGTTCGGTGTTAATTATCAGCTCGCTATGATAGTTGCAGCAATCATCATCGTTGGATATACAACAACAGGTGGATTCCTCGCTGCATCAAATACAGACTTTATTCAGTCTATCGTAATGAGTATTGCACTCGTTATAGTTCTTGTTTACGGTGTACACAATGCCGGAGGTATGGGAGCTGTTATAGAAAATGCAAATGCCCTTAAGGGTTATCTCGGAATGAGCACAACACACGTAAATGCAGCTGCAGGTGATGTTACTCAGTATGTGAACGAGGGTGCTCCTTACGGACTGTTCAATAAGATTACAATGTTCTGCTGGGGACTTGGTTACTTCGGTATGCCACACATCCTTCTTAGATTTATGGCTATAGAAGATCCTAATAAGTTAAAACTTTCAAGAAGAGTTGCTTCTGTTTGGGTTGTTATTTCTCTTGGAGTTGCTACATTCCTCGGAGTTGTAGGACGTGCTATGACAGAGAGTGGTTCACTCAAGCTTCTTATGGATACATCAGATTACACAACTGCATCTGAAGCAGAGAAGCTCATCGTAGTGCTTGCAGATCACATTTCCAGAAATGGATTCGGCTATGCGCTTATAGCTGGACTTATTATCGCAGGTATACTTGCTTCAACAATGTCAACTGCTGATTCACAGCTCATCGCTGCATCTTCAGCGGTTTCTGAAAATATCGTTCAGGATGTATTTAAGATTAAGCTTAGCGACACAGCTGCTATGCTTACTGCTAGAATAACACTTGTAGTAGTTGCAATTCTCGGCGTTATAATCGCTTGGGACCCATCCAGTTCAGTATTCAACATCGTATCCTTCGCGTGGGCAGGCTTCGGTGCTGTATTTGGTCCTGCGATGATCATGTCTCTCTTCTGGAAGAGAACAAACAAGTTCGGAACAATCGCCGGAATGCTTTCAGGTGCAATAATGGTATTCGTATGGAAATATGCAGTTCGCCCAATTGGTGGAGCTTGGGATTTGTATGAGCTCGCTCCTGCCTTCCTCGTAGCTATCATCTTCATTGTAGTTGTGAGCCTTGTTACACCAGCTCCAGACGAAGAGATAGTAAAAGAATTCGAAAAAGTCAACGCAAAGTAATGAGTATATAGGGACGGTTCTTATTTACTCACAAATTTTCAATTTGCCAATCGATAGGTTCCTGGCCGTGCTCGGTCAGGAACTTATTTGCTTTACTGAAATGTTTGCATCCGAAGAAACCTCTATAAGCAGAGAGAGGCGAAGGGTGCGGTGCTTCTAAGATGAGATGCTGAGGATTATCCAGCATAGTTTTCTTGCTGCGGGCAAAGCTGCCCCAAAGCATGTAAACTATCGGACGATTCTCGGCATTTATTATTCTGATCGCGGCGTCTGTGAATTCTTCCCAGCCCTTGTTCTGGTGGGAAGCGGCCTGATGAGCGCGAACCGTGAGTACGGCATTTAACAGAAGTACTCCTTGCTCGGCCCACTTCGTGAGATAACCGTTGTTAGGTATGTAGCAGCCGCAGTCCTCCTGCAGCTCCTTATAAATATTCTGAAGTGACGGCGGAATGTCCACGCCAGGCTTTACTGAAAAGGATAGACCGTGCGCCTGATTAGGCTCGTGATAAGGATCCTGCCCGATGATAACGACCTTCACCTTCGCAAGTGGAGTCAGATGAAAGGCATTGAAAATGTCATCTCCAGGCGGATAGATAGTCTTTGTGGCATATTCTTGTCCCACAAATTCAAATAGCTTCTTGTAATAGTCCTTTTTATACTCTTCCTTCAGGGCATCTGCCCAATCATTTGTAATAGGTGGCATGGTAATCTCCTAAATATTTCCTTTGAAATTGATAAATGTTAATGCTAGCAAAATCATTTTATATTATATATTAATCGTGAACTATATTCTATATTTTGTCTCTTTAAACATTTGTTAA
>CACYQC010000184.1 GCA_902776395.1 uncultured Lachnospiraceae bacterium | reverse complement strand
CTTATATATCCAAAATGCCATCTGGCTTCCGTCATTTGCTGTATAATAGTAGCCTTCTATATCCGGCGTATTCTGCTGAGCCGCAGGTATCATATTCTCTTTTCTAAACATAAATTCTGGAAAGTTCATTTTATTAATCCTCACAAATAAAATCTTCTGTCTTTAGGTCACAGTAATATCTTCCCTTTATTGCGGTAAATTTGAGAACGCAGTAATCCGGATCAGTAACTCCTTTCTTGTAGAACATGGTATCTCCTCTTCTCCAGATCATATTCTTTGTTTCCTGATCCGTAAGGACTTCCATAGTTCCAATCAGCATTACACCCTCATACTTTATCAGTCCCTTATGATAGAAGTATATGCTGGCATTTGGATTATCCCGAAACTGCTTAACCCTCATAGAAGATGTATTCGTAGAAAAATAAAATACCTTTAAACCATTTCTCTTTCGAGGTTTTAGCATAGCCTTAATATTCGGAAATCCTTCCTCATCTACTGAAGTAACAAAACTCACCTTCTGCTTATCTATAAATTTCTCTAAATGATTATTCATCATATTTTTTAAATCCTATTCTTGTATTATAGTTTTAAAGTTTCTTTAAATAACTAATAATTCCGCCCGCTATTTCGTGAATATCATCATCTACCCACCTCTGTCTAGATTCAGATACTCTCCTGAGATATTGTTCATCCTTAAATGTTGAAGAAACCCTTTTAACAATATCATCCATAGAGTCTTCATACATTTCTGTATCTTCAAAAATCAAAAGCCTTATAATTTCATTCAGTCTATCTTTTGAAACGACATCTATTAAATAGTACATGTCAAATATATCTCTATATCTTCGACTATTCGAACCAAACTTTAATAACGAACGGAGTTTTTCAACAAAAGACTGTTCCACAGAATTTTTGAGTAATGTCGCGCCATCATCATCTAAGCATACATCAAAGCAATACTGCTCTTGATCTATTTCCAAATGTTTATGAACGCCAATATCAATTTTGCTCCGTACATTATTACTGGAATCATCAAAAATAACGATATCAATACTTTTACCATGATAATCCTGATGCTTAAGTTCTTTAATCTCATCACTCATCTCAATTCTCAATCCTTCAATGCAATTCAGCTTCCGCACAAATGCTCTAATGGATTCATCATCAAGCGAATAGTGTATAAAATCAAGATCTACATCCCGTGTTGAGCGACGATTGTTCTTCGTTATACTTCTCATAACAACGCCACCTTTTATCGTAACATTTCTATTAAGTGGTCCCTCAGAAATAGCCTTCAATATAATATCTTGGCAAACGCGAGATGCCGCAAGTTCCTGAGTTAAACCCTCTTCTGAATAACCATCCATCATTTCCCTAAGATTCAAATTATAACACCTCCTCATCAAGTGCCTTAGATATCATCTTACTTTTGGGGAATATCGAGGCATATTCCTGAATTCGCCATATTTCCAGATTACCTATTATTTCTCTATAGTTCATAATAATTTCCTTATATAAATCATATGGCATATTGTTTTTATTACGCAACAATTCTATTAACATTCTTTCTTTATCATAGATTTTTGCTTTTATACCATCTATTTCTTTTATTACAATACCCAAAGAGAATAAATCCTCTCTAACATATACCTGATGTACCCTAACATCCATAATCTTAGCAGCCTTTGAAAGCGTAGCTATATCATATTTTTCTGGAACTAGATTTGTTAATCCATGACAATAAAATGCATATTCACCAGTTAGAACAGCATTCGGATATTTTTTCATAATTATCTCTAACTCAGATTCATATCTATTTGTCGAATAAATACCAGGTTCCAAACGATAAAGTGTTTGTTCTTTTATTGCCTGAGATAATTTATATGCACTTCCATATTCATTTATTGCTTCATTATAAGATAATAACATTTTTCTAAACCTCGGTAATATTTTGTTTTTTACCTTTATTTACATTAGTTTATCAAAACAATAATATTTGTCAACGAAAATATCGGTAATATTTGCATTTTTACCGACTTTTACTTCATAACTATTGTAAGTTTATATATTAATATATATCCGCATTTTTAATTGTATTGCGGATGATTTTATAACAAAACCAGACCTACCCTAGTCGTAGATCTGGTTGCCGATATAAGTAAAACCTTAGAATGAAGTCATTCTATATAGTATTCCTTTTCAGTATCTAAACAAAGTGCCGCCAGTCTTCCTTCTGGAAAGCACGCCCCACAGTCAATTGCTATATGATTATTATTCCTGAATATGTACCCTGGCTTTGGGTTTGCTTCAATTATCTGAGTTGGTGTATGGCCAGAGATAACATAAACATCGTCAAAATATTTCTGCTCATAGTCTGCTCTCATCCAAAGTAGCTCATACAGAGAGTAGTCCTCTATATCCTTCTCTGGTGAATAGTTTCCAAGTCCCGCATGTACGAGGAGATATTTCTGTCCATTTACTTCCACCTTCTCATAGACAGAGAAATCCCTTATAAAATCAATTACATCCTGTCGCTCTTCCGCGCTTAGTTGGTGGAACTCTTTTGTTGTTGTTTTGCATCCGTTCATCTGCCATGTGATTATGTTGTTTGTCATGTTAACATCGAGCTCTTCGATAGAGTCTTCTGTTATTTCCTTATTAAGAAACTCTAGAACTTCTAGTCCCATCAGCTCATGATTTCCAACCAGGCATATGACATTTGGCATAGTCATTAGCTTCTGCAGTAGTTTAATCGGATGAGGACCCCTATCTATTACATCGCCCAAAACAAATAAGGTGTCTTCATCTTTTAAATTAATCTCGTCCAAAAGCCTTATAAATCTATCGTACTCCCCATGTAGATCAGATGTTACATATGTTGCCATACGATTCTCCTCCTCATCTACTAGTATTTTCAATACTCCATTTCTAGCTTATGCTACAACTCTTCCAGTAAACCCTTTAGTCCCTTCTCGTTATATATATCCTTATAATAGTCTACTTCATCTCGGATGAGGGCATCTATTGCATTCATGCTCAGTAACTCAACGGGAGCCTTATCGTCCGTGAGTATTCTGTCCCCTGCCTCATACTTAACTAGGCCGATATCAACTCTCTCCATCATCTGATACAGATCTTCGTCTGTTTCCTTTTGATAGCCCGTCTTAAAGTTGTCTATCATTTTGTCGCTTTCCGATGCAAAAAGCTCTCTATTGGTATTATTACTTACATCAACTGTATATACATTTGGAAAAACAGAGGAAATGGTATCTGACAGATATTCATTTATTCCGTCCTCTCCATCTGACTTCATATTCATATTTACAACCATTACACCCTCAGGATTCAGCTGTTTCTTAACCAATGTAAAGAACTCTACTGAAGACATCTGGAAGGGTATAGTTATATCCTGATATGCATCGACCATGATAACATCA
>CACYQC010000183.1 GCA_902776395.1 uncultured Lachnospiraceae bacterium | reverse complement strand
CGACCATTTGGAAGTGCAAATGGAGCCATTGACATATTCTCCATACCACCAGCTACAACGATATCAGCATCTCCTGCCTGAATCATCTGAGCTGCCATGTTAACTGCGTTAAGACCTGATCCACATACAACGTTGATTGTAACTGCTGGAGTCTCAACAGGAAGTCCTGCTTTAATTGATGCCTGACGTGCAACGTTCTGACCCTGACCTGCCTGGATAACACAACCCATATATACATGATCAACCTGATCAGCTGCAACACCTGCACGATTAAGAGCTTCCTTGATTACGATTGAACCAAGCTCTGCTGCAGGAGTGTTACTAAGTGATCCACCCATTGTTCCGATTGCTGTACGGCAAGCGCCAGCGAGTACGACTTTCTTTGACATAGATAATTCCTCCATAAATTTATATTGATTTAATAGTTACATAAATAATTTATATCTCATAAAATGAGAAATGCACTTTTACACATTAAAGTGTTAAATTAGATATAATTCTAAACGCGCTTTTTAATAATATCATAAACCCATTAAACAATGCAACAAAGAATCTGACGAGCTTTTGATAGTTGTTTTTCTGAAGGTGGAAGTATATCCGGAATTGGATATTTGATTCCCAAAGACTCATATTTTGGTAGTCCAAGTCTATGATATGGAAGCACTTCTACTTTAGTTACTGTCTTCAGAGATTTGATAAACTCTGCAAGTTCATATAAATATTCTTCAGAGGTACTTCCAATTGTAATTCCAGGAACAAGGACATGTCGGATCCACATATCTTTTCCATTATCAGAAAGGTACCTAGCCATGTCTAGGATATTTTTATTTGAAAAGCCTGTTAACTGTTTATGCTTTTCTTCATCTATATGTTTGATATCTAATATGAAAAGATCGGTATATTCGCAAAGTGTATTAAACTTTTCTAAGAATTTTTCTTCATTAGTAAATGGATTTCCAGATGTATCTAAGCAAGTATTAATACCCTCCTGCTTTGCCAGACGGAAAAGCTCTATTACAAAATCTATCTGAAGTAAGGCCTCTCCACCACTAACAGTGATACCGCCACCATTCTTCCAGTAGGACTTATATCTTAAAGCTTGTTTTAGTACATCTTCAGCAGTACGCTCTTCTACTTTTATGCCATGCGATTCCAAAAAAGCTTTATTCTTCTCATCAGGAAGTGTGAACCAAGTCTCCGGATTATGGCAATATTTGCAACGCATATTACAGCCCTGGAGAAAGACTATAAATCTAAGTCCAGGGCCGTCAACTGCGCCAAAGCTTTCTGTTGAATGAATATAACCTATTGTATTATCCATTTAATCTTCCATCTACTACATATTTAATAAGAACGGATTATAAACTCTCGTGGAATGTTCTACTTATAACATCGAGCTGCTGCTCTCTTGTAAGACTTATAAACTTAACTGCATATCCAGATACACGAATAGTAAAGTTAGCATACTCTGGTTTTTCTGGATGCTCCATGATATCCTCAAGAGTTTCACGACTGAATACATTTACATTCAGGTGATGTGCTCCCTGATCAAAGTATCCATCCATTGCATTTACAAGATTCTGAACTCTCTCCTCTTCTGTATTACCAAGAGCTGATGGGTTCATAGACTGTGTATTTGATATACCATCAAGTGCCCATACATATGGTATCTTAGCCACTGAGTTAAGAGAAGCAAGAAGTCCTGAAGTCTCTGCTCCGTAGCTTGGATTAGCTCCTGGAGCAAGTGGTGTCCAAGCCTTACGTCCATCAGGAAGACTTCCTGTAAATTTACCATATACAACATTTGATGTGATTGTAAGAATAGATGTAGTTGGCTCAGAGTTACGATATGTATGTCTCTTCTTGATATCAGCAAGGAAAGTCTTGAGAAGCCATACACCTATATTATCGGCTCTATCATCATCATTACCATACTTAGGGAAGTCTCCCTCTGTCTGATAATCAACGGCAAAGCCTTCCTCATCACGAATAACTTTAACCTTTGCATACTTGATAGCAGAAAGTGAATCAATAACATGTGAGAAACCTGCTATACCAGTTGCAAATGTACGACGCACGTTAGTATCTATAAGGGCCATTTCTGCTGCCTCATAATAATACTTGTCATGCATATAATGGATAAGATTAAGTGTATTTACATAGAGTCCAGCCAGCCAATCCAGCATAAACTCGAATCTTTCTATAACTTCATCATAATCAAGATATTCAGATGTAATAGGTCTAGCCGCAGGTCCAACCTGAACTCTAGACTTCGCATCAACACCACCATTGATAGAGAAAAGAAGACATTTAGCAAGGTTTGCTCTAGCTCCGAAGAACTGAATCTCCTTACCTGTCTGAGTTGCTGATACGCAGCAGCAAATAGAATAATCATCGCCCCATACAGGCTTCATAACATCATCATTCTCATACTGTATAGAACTTGTATCAACAGATATCTTAGCAGCATACTTCTTGAAGCTTTCTGGAAGCTGTGAAGAATAAAGTACTGTAAGATTTGGTTCTGGTGAAGGTCCCATATTTTCAAGTGTATGAAGGAATCTATAGCAGTTCTTTGTAACAAGAGGTCTTCCATCCATACCGATTCCACCAACTTCAAGAGTTGCCCATACAGGATCACCTGAGAATAGCTCATTATAGGACTGAATACGAGCAAACTTAACCATACGAAGCTTAAGAACAAGATGATCAATAAGTTCCTGAGCCTGCTGTTCAGTAATGATACCTTTCTTCAGATCTCTTTCTATATATATATCAAGGAATGTAGATACACGGCCAACAGACATAGCTGCACCATTCTGAGTCTTAACAGCAGCAAGATATCCAAAGTAAAGCCACTGAACAGCTTCCTTTGCATTCTTAGCAGGACGTGATATATCGTAGCCATAAGCGGCAGCCATCTTCTTCATACCTTCAAGAGCCTTAATCTGCTCTGCAAGCTCTTCACGAAGACGGATGATATCATCTGTCATTACACCATGACCGCAATTCTTCTTATCTTCAGTTTTCCACTCGATAAGCTGGTCAATACCATAGAGAGCTATTCTTCTATAGTCACCAACTATACGTCCTCGTCCATAAGTATCAGGAAGTCCAGTAATAATATGACTTCTTCTAGCCGCGCGCATTTCATCTGTATATGCATCAAATACTGCCTGATTATGAGTCTTATGATATTCAGTAAACACTTTATGAAGGTCCTTATTTGGCTCATATCCATACATTGTAAGCGACTCTTCCGCCATCTTAATTCCACCAAATGGCATAAATGCTCTCTTAAGTGGTTTATCAGTCTGAAGACCTACAATTTGTTCTAAGTCCTTCATAGATTCATCTATATAGCCAGGACCATAAGAAGTAAGAGTCGAAACAATATCAGTTTCCTCATCAAGTACTCCGCCCTTATCACGTTCTTCCTTCTGGAG
>CACYQC010000182.1 GCA_902776395.1 uncultured Lachnospiraceae bacterium | reverse complement strand
TTTAGTAAAATAGCTGAAGCTTTTGGGTTTGATTACTATTCTGCTCATAGCAATCAAGAAATGAGGGATGTTGTTGATAAAGTGAAAAATCTTGAAGGCCCTTTATTTGTTGAAATATTTACTGATACTGAACAAGTTTGGGAACCTAAGAGTAGTACAAAAAGACTGGATGATGGTTCACTCGTGAGTTCACCTTTGGAAGATCTGGCGCCTTTTCTTCCTAGAGAGGAACTCGAAAAAATCATGATAGTTCCTATGATTAATTAATAGAAATGGAGACTTCGTATGGGAGTTATTTATTTGCTTGATTGTACTCTTCGTGATGGTGGTTATATAAATGACTGGAACTTTGGAGAGGATACTATAAAAGGCTTTGGAAAAAAAATAGCACAAACTGGTATAGAAATATTTGAAGTGGGATTTATAAAAGGTAAAGATTATAATCCTGATAGGTCTCTATTTCCCGATATAGAATCCTTTACCAATGTTATAGTTCCTAAGTCTGAGGGAATGATGTATGTTGGAATGCTAGATATGAATTCACCAATTCCGCTAGATAAAATAACTCCATATGATGGTACATCAATAGATGGTATAAGAGTTATATTTAAAAAAGATAAAATAGATGAAGCTTATAACTATTGTAAGAGAATAAAAGAACTTGGTTATAAGGTGTTTGTAAATTTTGTTGGAACGGATTTATACACAGATAAGGAATTTGTCGATGGTATAGAAAGATTTAATTCTATTGAACCATTTGCAGTTTCTATAGTGGATAGTTTTGGACTAATAAAAAGGAAACAGTTTCTTAGATTAGTTTATTTGGCTGATAATAATTTGAACGATGATATAGCTTTAGCTTACCATGCGCATAATAATTTACAGCAGGCTTTCGGAAATGCCGAAGCATTAGTTGAGATGAATCTAAATCGTGATTTGATTATTGATGCTTGTGTTTTTGGAATGGGAAGAGGAGCAGGTAATTTAAATCTTGAATTATTCGCCGAATATATGAATGAGAATTATAATACTCACTATAAGATTGAACCTATGCTTGAAATAATGGATGAGTATTTAAATGAAATATATCAAACGAAGTTTTGGGGGTATTCTTTACCTCTTTATGTATCTGCTTCGGCAGGCTGCCATCCGAATTATGCTATTTATCTAGCTGAGAAAAATACACTTACTGTTAAAGCATTTAATGAGTTGCTTCAACATATACCTAAGGAGGATAAGTCAAGATTTAGTAAAGAAAAGGCGGAGAAATATTATAGGGAATATCAGGAAAAACATATAGATGATAAAGATGTAATTGATTATTTGTCGAAAGAATTTCAGGATAAGAATATTTTGGTTTTAGCGCCAGGTAAATCAATACTATCGTATAAAGATAAAATACACGAACTAAGAGCTGAAGATAATTCTGTTGTAATTGCTGCCAATTTTTTGGCAGAAGAGTTTAGACCAGATTATATATTTAGTAGTAACATGAGGAGATATGTAAAAATCCAAGGAAAAACAAAAGCTAAGTGTATTATTACTTCGAATATGAAGGAAAGTGAATCTTATGATTATATGGTGAATTTTTCGAGCTATTCAATAAATAATCCGGATATAATAGATAACTCTGCGTTGATGTTATTAAAGCTACTTATGGCATGTAATGTTAAGAATGTTAAGATAGCTGGCATGGATGGATATTTAGTTTCTGATGACGCTGTTTATTATAATGATGAACTAAATTATGATTTTACTAAAAATGCTAAAAAGAGAAATCTTCTGATTTCTGAAGAATTAAGAAGTATTAAAGAACATATGAAGCTTATGTTTATCACACCAACAAATTACAGAATTAGTTAATAGTACAAATGAAAGGGAATGATCATTATATGAATAAAATAGTAACTTTTGGGGAGGTAATGCTTCGTTTATCTCCAACTGGATACAATAGATTATTTCAGAATGATAATTTACAGGCTACATTTGGTGGGGCTGAATTAAATGTTGCTGTATCACTAGCTGAATTTGGTGAGGATGTTGTTTATGTAACAAAGGTGCCTGACAATCAGATAGGTGATGGTGCTATTTCTAATATTAGATCTTTCGGGATTGATACAAGTGCTGTTATTAGAGGTGGTAGTAGACTTGGCATTTTCTTTTTAGAAAAAGGTGTTAATTTGAGGCCGAGTGTTTGTATATATGATAGGAATTATTCGTCTATACAACAATCGGATGTATCTGAGTATGATTGGGATAAGATTTTTGATGGGGCAAAGTGGTTTCATTTTACCGGAATAACTCCAGCTCTTGGTGAAAACTTAGTTGATATTTGTTTGAAGGCTTGTAAGAAGGCTAAAGAAAAAGGGGTAACTATATCCTGCGATTTAAATTATAGGAGTAAATTATGGGAGCAAGAAACTGCTGCGAAAACTATAAAAAAGTTTTGTCCTTATATAGATATCTGTATAGCTAATGAAGAAGATGCTCAGAATTATTTTGGTTTAAGTGCCGCTAATACTGATGTGTATTCTGGGGTAATAAACAAAGATGGTTATGAGAATATAGCTAAAGAATTAGTAGAGAAATATGGATTCAAATATATGGCTTTTACCTTACGTACTTCTATTTCAGCAAGTGTAAATAAATGGGCAGGTATGCTGTATGATGGAGATAAGTGTTATTTCTCTAAAGAATATCATATTGATCATATAGTTGATAGAGTCGGTGGCGGTGATAGTTTTGGTGCGGGACTGATATATTCGTTGATAAATAATTATGGAGCTCAAGAGTCTATAGAGTTCGCTGTTGCTGCATCTGCACTTAAACATAGTATTGAAGGAGATTTTAATAGGGTTACGGTGAAAGAAGTCAATGATCTACTTCAAGGAGATGCTTCTGGAAGAATTAAAAGATAATTTTTTAATCGACAGTAAACTTGATATTTAATGATAAATTGGTTATAGTAACTATGTATGTTTAGAATAATATATAGTGAAGGTTTATTCAAAAGAAAGGAAGAGTATGGGAAATTACGACGGACAGCATACACAGGATGTAAACATCGAGAGAGAGTATACTATAGAAGTTTCAGACATAGTAGCTGATGTTTATGAGGCTCTTTCTGAGAAGGGTTATAATCCTGTTAACCAGATAGTTGGATATATCATGAGTGGTGATCCAACTTATATCACAAGCTATAAGGGGGCTCGTAGTCTTATAATGAAGGCTGAGAGAGATGAGATACTTGAACTCCTCATGGAAAATTATATAGAAACGAGACTCAAATAATGAGAGTAATGGGACTAGACTACGGCGATAAGACTGTTGGCGTAGCTATTTCGGATGAGCTACTTATCACAGCACAGCCGATAGAGACAATTGAAAGAGAAAGAGCTAACAAGAATCGAAAAACTTATCAGAGAATAGAGGCTCTTATCGCTGAGTATAGTGTCGAAAAAATAGTAA
>CACYQC010000181.1 GCA_902776395.1 uncultured Lachnospiraceae bacterium | reverse complement strand
GAAGATGCTAAGAAGGATAATAGAGACATTAATGAGAGAATGTTCTACGAGGAGAACTACGGAAAGTTCCTCAAGGAAAGAGGCAGATATCAGGAGGCTATGGATGTATGGGATGACATGATCGGTGCTATCGATCATTGCGTACCTGCTTATATTCATAGACAGGAAACTGCGCATGAGCTTAGAAATGCTCAACTCGTAATTGATGATTACTATAACATTATTAAGGACTTCCCTCAGTATGCAAATGCTTATGTATACGCAGCTAGAGTGTTCTGTATCTATGAGCAGTATAGCGATGCTCAGTCTGTTTTTGATAAGGCTGCAGAATATGAAATAAAGAGCGATAAGCTGGATGCTGTTAAAGCCAGAATGTATGAGAGACAGGGGGAGAATGAAGAGGCCGAGAAGATATATATTCAGATAGCAGAGAATATAGAGAAGGAAGAATCTGATATAGATGATCTGGTTGAATTCTATGCCGATATAGCTTCATTTTATATGAATGTCAGAAATGAAGAGGGCAAGAGAATAAAGCTTGATGTATCCAGAGACTATATGGAAAAGGGTATAAAGCTTGATCCAAAGAATAAGAGGCTTCTATGGATAAAAACTGACCTGAATGAGTTTTCCGGTGAAAGTGCTGATCCTGTATACGAAGAAATGCTAGGTCTCTTCCCAGATGATCCTCAGGTCTACTATGAGTATGGTGAATATCTCAAGCGAAGTAGAAGAGATAATGAAGCCTTTAAACAGTATAAGAAATGTCATGAATTAGATCCTCAGCATAGAGTTGTCTGCAATAGGATGATGGAAATTCTTGTGAACAGATATAATGATGATGAGGATTGGGATGCATATGGTGAGGCAGTCAAATATGCTACTAAGCAGCTTGAGATAATAGACGATGATTATTATAGAATAGAGCGTGCCCTTCTTTATCTGGATGGATATGAACTAGATAAGGCTGAGGAGGATGCTCGTAAGGCGGTTGAGTTTAAAGAAGACAATACCTATGCTAATAATGCTGTGGGTCTCTGCATGCTCAAGAAACGTAATTATGATGAGGCGCTTAAGTGGTTTGGCAGAGCTATAGAGGTGATGGAACAGGGTGAAACGCCAACTCCTTATATGAATATGGCAAAATGTCTTGAGTGCATGTCAGACTTTGAGAAGGCCATAGAATATGTTAATAAGTGTATAGAAATCTTCGGCAATACGCTCTCAAGAAGACAGACTCTTGCTAGACTATATACAAGGACTAAAAACTATTTTGAGGCCACTAAGCTTTATGAGGAAATAGATGTTTATCTCAAGGAACAGAGAGCAAATACAAATAATAGATGGTACGATGTTAATATAGTGAAGAACTATATAAGACTTATTGGTCTGGGACATTTGGCAGGAAATGAATCTGAAGCTGATAGAAGAAGAAAGCAGATGAACGAGTTCCTGGCGACAAACAGATATGATGATTTAACTGTTGATGTTCATGTAAAGGGTAATATTAGACAGGTACATGCTGAGGTTTATAGAGCTCTGGCGGACTATTATCTAAATGATGAAAGAAACTATAAGCTATCAATTACATATTTTGAGAAATGCATCCGCTTCCATATTGAAGAGGGAAAGGGTTCTGTTATCAATATGAAGAGTAAGCTGGTGGGCCTTGGTCGTAAGCCAAAGAATGCTTCAAAGATAGCTAGACCTGAAGATTTTGTTGATAGAAAAGCTCCTCTCCGTGAGCTGGGTGAGATGTATAGATATTTTGCTGGTGCTTGCTATGCATATGGTCTTAAGGAAGTTGCTGCTGAGCTCGGAGAAAGAGCTCTGGAATGCTACAGACGTGGATATGGTGATATAGAGAGTTATGCTAGATTCCCACAAAGCTCACCGCTTAGAATAAGTGATCTGGGAATGATATATTTCTTCATGGGAAAAGGTGAGGAAGCCTTTAAGTATGTAGAAACCTGCAGCCAGATTCCACCATGTGATTTTTGCAATTATAGTGAGTGTTATGATAAAATACTAGCGCAGGCGAGAATGGCTGAGCTTTCAGGAGATACTCCAAGAGCAATTGAGCTGTATAAGCTATCCAGAAAGCTATCAAATCATGATGTTGAAATCTATATGGCTCTTAGAGAATTAGCTGGAGTTGTGGAGGACTAGAAATGATTATAGGAATTGACCTGGGAACCACGAATAGTCTCGTGGCGTACTATACGGATGAGGGTCCTAAGATCATACCGAATAGACTAGGAGAGAGACTGACACCTTCAGTGGTCAGTATCGATGAAAATGAAACTGTATATGTTGGAAAAACAGCTCAGGAGAGAATGAGACTCTACCCAGAGTCTAGTGCGGCTGTTTTCAAAAGAGATATGGGAAGTGATAAGAAGTATAACCTTGCTGGTAAGGAATTTACCGCGGAGGAACTCTCATCACTGGTGCTTCGTTCCCTCAAAGAAGATGCTGAGGAATTCCTTGGTGAGCCAGTTGAGGAAGCGGTTATAAGTGTACCTGCATATTTCAATGATATGCGTAGAAAGGCTACTAAGAGAGCAGGAGAACTAGCGGGACTTAAGGTAGAGAGAATCATTAGTGAGCCAACAGCAGCAGCTATCGCTTACGGCCTTTATAATGATGATAAACCTGCAAAGAATCTTGTGTTCGACCTGGGTGGTGGAACTCTGGATGTTTCGATTCTGGACTATTTCCCACCTATCCTTGAGGTTCGTGCTGTAGCTGGAGATAACTACCTGGGTGGAGAAGACTTCACTCAAGTTATTGAGGATATGTTCTATAAGAAGAATCCAGACATAGCTAAGGATGGACTGACCTATAGAGAGGTGGCGCTGATTCATAAGGCTGCTGAGCAGTGTAAGCTGGAGCTTTCAGATGATGGTTCATCAACCATGCGCTGTAAGGTGGGGGATAAGGAAGTAACTATGGAACTATCCTATGCAGACTATGATAAGGCCTGTGAGGAGCTGTACGATAGAATAAGAGTGCCTGTTAAGAGGGCGCTTGGAGATGCTAAGCTTAAGCTTACAGATATTAATAAGATAGTTCTAGTAGGTGGTGGTACAAGACTTGCTGGTGTTAGAAGCTTTGTAAGTAAAATGTTCCACACATTTCCAGATACAAGCATAAATCCTGATGAAGCGGTTGCGCTTGGAGCGGCTATTCAGGCGGCTATGAAGGAAAGAAAGGAATCCATTAAAGAGGTTGTCCTCACAGATGTATGTCCATTTACGCTTGGAACTGAGGTCGTTGTAGATCTTGGAAATGGCTTTAAGGAGAGTGGTCATTACTGTCCTATTATTGAAAGAAATACTATCATTCCTGCAAGTAGAACTGATAGATTCTATACGATACATGATAATCAGTCAAAAATCAGTATTAGAGTTCTTCAGGGTGAAAGCAGACTTGCGGACAATAACCTGGAGCTGGGTGTTCTAGAGATAGAAGTGCCACAGAGAAAGGCAGGAGATGAGTCTGT
>CACYQC010000180.1 GCA_902776395.1 uncultured Lachnospiraceae bacterium | reverse complement strand
CCTAGTCTTCTGCGAAGGGAAGACTCCCTCATTCAGTCCACAAATAAAAACATAAGGAAACTCCAGTCCCTTAGCAGCATGAATCGTCATGAGCTTGACCCGATTCTTAGTATCCTCCATATCCGCATTTGTATAAAGTGCAATATGCTTCAAATAACTATCAAGATTCGTCTCCTCCCCGCAGGTCACCTCATAGTCATACACCGACTGCCTCAGCTCCGCGAGATTATCCAGCCTCTCCTGGCTCCCCTCCGTTCTAAGCGTCTCCTCGTACCCACTGCGCGTGATAACATCCGCCAGCAGCTCCGATATAGACTTGATGTCCACCTCCCTAGAGAGCTCGTCCATCAGGTCAAGGAAATCCTGCGCCTTCGTCCCCTTAAATATAGGATCATCTACGCAGTCCCTCAGCGCCTTGTACAGCGACACATCATTCGCCTCCGCATACTCCTCGAGGAATCTGATTCGCCGCTCGCCGATATTTCGCTTCGGAGTATTTACCACTCTCCTGAAGGCGAGGTCATCCCCAGACACAAGCATCCGTAGGTAAGACAGCACCACCTTAATCTCCACGCGGTCATAAAACTGAACGCCGCTATATATCGCATATGGAATCTTCGCCAGCATCAGCGCCTGCTCTATGCTTCTTGTAAGGAAATGCGATCTATAAAGAATAGTAACATCCCTATATTCCACGCCCACCTCACTAAGCTTCACTATGCTCGACGCGATGTAATCCGCCTCGTCATCAGGATTCTCAGCAAAGTAACAAACCACCTTCTCCTTGCTTTCCCTAGTCGGAACAAGACTCTTTTCCGTCCTCTTCTTGTTACGGCTAATAAGCGAATTAGCCACATTTATGATTTCCGGAGTCGACCTATAGTTCTCCATCATCATAATCGTTTTCGTCCCCGGAAAATCCTCATCAAAATTCAGCAGAAATCCTATATCCGCGCCGCGCCACGTATAAATAGTCTGGTCCGGATCCCCGACCACAAACAGATTCTTATGATAGCCCGCCAGTATCCGCATCAGCTCATACTGCGGCTTATCTATATCCTGAAACTCGTCGACCATTATATACATCAGCCGCTTCTGCCACTTCAGCTTGCTCTCCTCGCTAACCCTGAAAACATACAAAGTAAAAATGAGGAGATCATTATAATCCAGTCCGAAGCATTTCTTCTGCTGATACAGATAGCCATAGAAAATGATATCTTTCAGACTTTCGGCATTTAGATATTTCTCCTTCAGCACCTCGAGGGATAGATCAAAGATATCCTTATAATAATCAGGGCGTTCGACGAGTTTTAGCATTTCAATCATATCCCTGGCATTGCCAAATGTCATATCCCTCAGTGTCAGGCCCCGCTCCTCATAAATGGTCGTCAGCATCGCATCTATATCCGAGTTATCAAGCACAAGAAAAGACTTAGGATACTGAAACACATAGCTCTCCTCCTGCAGCACATTTGCGCAGAAGCCGTGAAATGTATTAATGTACCCCGTATCCTTGTCGCCAATCATCTTGTGGATACGCGCACGCATCTCATTAGCCGCTTTATTTGTAAATGTCACACATAGGATATTTCCCGGCGGAATACCCACATCGTTAACCAGGTACGCAAAGCGGTTCGTGAGCGCCCTAGTCTTGCCGCTCCCAGCCCCCGCAATAACCCGCACATATCCTTCAGTTGTCGTCACTGCCTCATATTGAGATTTATTTAGATCCATCATGTACCCCTCCGTACTACCTACAAGATGCACCTATTATAAAATTTTCCCCTGGGCATTAAAAAGGACACCCTGTCCGACCAGGGTGCCTCTCTAGATTTACTCATAATAAATCTTCAAGCACAAAGGGCAACATATATATTGGCTTAAACATAAGTTGTTCTTTGTGACCAACATCCTTTTGAGAAAAGAGATATTGCTTATAAACTTTCTTAGAATACTTTTTCGAAAAGGTTTCTATAGATTCACACGTCTTAACATATGAAGATTTGATTTCTATTGGAACCAGCTTCGCATTAGAAGCAATAAGAAAATCCACTTCATAGTAATGAGTACTTTTTTCTTTTGCCCAAGTATGATAGAAAAGCCTACATCCACTTGATGCAATCATCTGTGCGGCAACATTTTCGTACATGTATCCCAGATTGACATCTAGCTTATCACTCAGAAGCTTAGTATATATCTTAGTATGCAGCTTATCTACGGAATTAAAAAGCAAGGTTGTAAACAGTCCAATGTCGGATAAATAGAGTTTGTACGATTCATCATCTGCCGTAGCGCCAAGCGAGGCGCTTGGATCCGTGACATTATAAGATATCAAAACTGTTTTTGAATCCAAGAGCTCGGAAAAGATTTCTTTATCCTTATTTGTAGTTCTTTTTCCAGTCGCTCTGGAAATAACATATCGCTTTTTATTTGACGAAAGCTGATTAGGAATCGAATTATACATTTTGGACAAGCGTCCACTATTGTCAATCTTGTAAAAGTCTTCTTCATACAGTTTAAGAATATTTCGTTTAACTCTGTCAATATCCTCAAAATTATTACCATTAACATATGCTTCAACTGCCTGAGGCATTCCGCCGACTGCCATATATATACGGAAATCGCGCATCAGTTTTCTGTTGAGGTCATTTCCAACAGGTTTTCCAGTTTTGTACAGTTGCCTCAGGACATCATAGGTGTCATTTCCTGTAGCCCACAAAAACTCCTCATAATCCATAGGATACACCTGTATGAAATGTTCTTCTGATGGAATAACAATATCCTTTACATTCTTCTTGATACTTATAAGAGACCCTGTCTCAATATAACTATAGCGACCATCGGCCACTAGATACTTGATTGCCTGTCTTACCATAGGAGCCCTTTGAATCTCATCGAAGATTATTGCAGATTCGCCAGGATAGAGTGTTATACCAGTTGCCGTCTGAAGTCGCAAAAAAAACATATCCAGAGATGCTATGTCGTCAAAAATCTCGAGAATATCCTTTGGGACACTAGCAAAATCAATCTTTATATAAGATTTGAAGTTATTCTTGGCAAACTCCTCAGCAACAGTTGATTTACCGACACGTCTTGCGCCTTCCAACATCGCTGCGTACTTCTTAGAATACTTCTCTTTCCATTCGGCTAGAGCATTATAAACCTTTCTCTTGAACATCCGGTCTCACCTCCTCCTTGTTTATAATAACGCAAGAAACGTTTATTTTCAACACTTTTTGAGTAAATGGAGCAGTTTTCTACAACACTTTTTAGGACGTTTGGAGCAGTTTTCTACAACACTTTTTAGGACGTTTGGAGCAGTTTTCTACAACACTTTTTGGGACGTTTGGAGCAGTTTTCTACAATATCACCCTACTCCTCCCTATATCCAATCAAATACTCCCCTCTCTCCCCAACAGAAATATTCAGTGAGAATATCCCAGCATCAACCAGAACGCTTTGTCCATCCTCACCACTTATGAAGTGAACATTGCATCTATACTTAC
>CACYQC010000179.1 GCA_902776395.1 uncultured Lachnospiraceae bacterium | reverse complement strand
CCTGGTCTCTATATTTCATATCGCCATTAACGATAAGGGCTCCGCCGTCCTGAGTCTTAGTTGCGAAGGTCGCAAAAGAAGCGGCGATATTTTCAATATTCTTGAAGAAATCAAGATGATCATTATCGATGTTAAGAATGATGCTGGCATATGCCTTGAATTCATGGTAGCTGTTTGTGTATTCACAAGCTTCTGTTACAAAATAATCTGATGAACCAACCTTTATATTTCCGTTAATTGCTTCGAGGTGACCACCAATAGAAATAGTAGGATCTGTTTTAGCCTCGAGCATGATGTGAGCCATCATAGAAGTTGTTGTAGTTTTACCATGTGTACCAGCTACTGCAACGCTATATTTATAGTTGTCCATTACCTGACCGAGAAACTCAGCTCTAGTAAGCATTGGAATCTCACGGTTTTTTACTTCTACATATTCTTCGTTGTCAGGATGAATAGCAGCAGTATAAACTACGAAGTCTATATCGTCTGTTATATTAGAAGCAACCTGACCTATATAAACCTTTATGCCATTTGACTCAAGGGAGCGAGTGGTATCGGACTGCTTCATATCTGAACCTGATACAGTGAAGCCTTCCTTCTTGAGTATTTCGGCAAGACCACTCATGCTTACACCACCTATACCGATGAAGTGCGCATGGCATGGCTTTGAAAAATCAACTTTGTACATTGTCATTTCCTCTTTATGTTTTTTCATGTCAGAAAGCTATCTCAACTTTTGACACTTATGTCATTTTACCCCTATTGTATGTTGGAATCAAGTTCAGACTTAAGTTTATTAATTGTTTTTCAAAAATTCTTGACATTCTAAATATGAGGGGTAAAATTAAAGAAGTTATTTTCGAAAATTAATTACTATATAGTAGTAATAGTGCAAAGGAGTGATTCGTTATGGCAAAGAAGGATATTGACTGGGGAAGCCTCGGATTCGGTTATGTAGAGACTGATGCCAGCTATGTTTCAAATTTTAAGGATGGTAAGTGGGATGATGGAATCATTACACCAGACCATACTATTACAATGAGTGAGTGTGCTTGCGTACTTCACTATTCTCAGTCATGTTTCGAAGGACTGAAGGCTTATGAGACAGAGGATGGTCATATCGTAACATTCCGTCCTGACCTCAACGCTCAGAGAATGGTTGATACAGCTAAGAGACTTGAGATGGCTGTTTTCCCTGAGGAGAGATTCCTTGATGCAGTTGATAAGGTAGTTCTTGCAAATGAGGATTGGGTTCCTCCATTTGGTAGCGGTGCTACATTATATATAAGACCATTTATGTTTGGTTCAAATGAAGTTATCGGTGTTAAGCCTGCTGATGAGTATCAGTTCAGAATTCTTACTACACCAGTTGGTCCTTACTTCAAGGGCGGCGCAAAGGCTATCACAATCCGTATAAGTGATTTCGATAGAGCAGCTCCTCACGGAACAGGACATATCAAGGCTGGTCTTAACTACGCTATGTCACTTCATGCTATAGTTGATGCTCATAAGAATGGTTTCGATGAGAACCTTTATTTAGATCCAGCATCTAGAACAAAGATAGAAGAGACTGGTGGAGCAAATGTTATCTTCATCAAGGGTAATACATTTGTTACTCCTAAGTCAGGAAGTATTCTTCCTTCAGTTACTAGAAGATCTCTTGAGGTTGTTGCTAAAGAGTATCTTGGTATGGAAGTTGAAGAGAGAGAAGTATTCCTCGATGAGGTTCCATCCTTTGAAGAGTGTGGACTTTGTGGTACAGCTGCAGTTATCTCTCCAGTACGTGCTATCAATGATCACGGTAAGGAAATCGTATTCCCTGGAAGCGCAAATGGCGAGGTTGGTCCAAAGATTAAGAAGCTGTATGATACACTTACAGGAATCCAGATGCATAAGATAGAAGGACCTGAAGGTTGGGTACATGTAATTAAATAATTGAAGATAGTTTCTTATTAGAAATGTATTTGAAAAATAATAATGACTGATGTGGAATATATCTGCATCAGTCATTTTTTTAAATTTGCTTGTCAATGCCCGCTCTTCTTGACAAAAGTGGTAGATGTATTTATTATTGAACTGATTATTTTTTAGGGAAATGTCTATGAAAAAGAGTAATAGTAGAAAATTTATTAAGTATATCGCTCTAATTCTTGTGATGGCTGTCCTGATGGGACTTGCTACTTCTTGTGGTGAGTCAACACAGGTCGTGAAGTCAGAAGGAATGGAGATTACTCTTAGTAAAGAGTATAAGAAGGCTACCCTGGCAAATGCAACCTGGTACTACACTAGTCCAGATGGTCTTGCTATGGGAATTCGTTCTATGAAGAACGACGTGGAGAAGAGTGGCTTGGAGGCCAACTCTGTTCAGGACTATGCGGAGGCATATATCAAAGCTAATAGTATACCTGGCTCTCCAAAGGTTAAAAGTAAAAGTAATTATGTTTATTTCAAATATAACCGCAAGGTATCAGGAACAGATTATTCATATCTGAACTTTATGTATGATAATGATGATGAGTTCTGGCTCGTCAGCTTCGCTTGCTATAAGGAGCTATATTCTTCATATGAGAAGGATTTCTTTAAATCAGCAGACTCAGTTGTATTTGATAAATAACATATTTACATTTGTTTCATAATAAATATAGTAGGATGAACTTACTAATGAATAAAGATAGATTGCTTCAGAATAGATTTATTCTATCTGAGCTTATTAAAAAAGGAATACGTCTTAAATACAGAAGGTCATATCTTGGTATACTTTGGTCGCTACTTGAACCGCTTCTTACGATGATAGTGCTGACTATAGTATTTGGTACTCTTATGGGAGAGCATGATAGGTCCTTCCCTGTTTATATCCTATCAGGAAGACTGCTGTATGGATTCTTTTCTCAGTCCACAACAGCGGCGCTTAAATCTATTAGGGCAAATAGCTCTATTATCAAGAAGGTATATGTTCCTAAAATGTTATACCCTCTATCCTCGATATTATTTAACTTTATAATTTTTATGATATCACTTATAGTGCTTGCGCTTGTTTCAGTGGTGCTGGGAGTTTATCCTACATTTTATCTGATTCAGGTCGTAGTTAGTCTTATAGTTCTTCTTTTACTTAGTCTAGGCTGCGGACTGATTCTTTCTACTATAGGTGTATTCTTCCGTGATATGGAATATCTCTGGACAGTAGCGCTTATGCTGATAATGTATACCTGCGCTATTTTCTACCGCGCAAATAGACTGCTCACAAGTAAATGGGGCTTTGTGCTGAAGGCGAATCCGCTGTTCTGCGTTATTCAGACTTTCCGTAGTGCCATTTTCGGTGAGATGATGAATATGAAGTATCTACTTTATGCACTAGGCTTCAGTATTATTTCTATAATAATAGGTGTAGTTGCATTTAAGAAAAATGAAGATAAGTTTATTTTGGAGATATAGTATATGAGTGATACTATATTAAGGGTTGAAGATGTTAGCATGAGATTCAACCTAAGTAAAGAAAAGCATGATTCTCTGAAGGAATACTTCATTGCACTGATGAGAAGAGAACTGATCTTCAATGAGTTCTGGGCTCT
>CACYQC010000178.1 GCA_902776395.1 uncultured Lachnospiraceae bacterium | reverse complement strand
AAAAACCAAAAGGGCTTTGGTTATACTGTTAAGAAAAAGTGGAGCGATCTGGATATTACAGATTCTCATGATCCTATATATGTCGGAATATATGTAGATGGAGAATATCTGCCGGGATCACTTAAGAAGATAGAGTCGCCGGCTGTATCTACCTACTATTTCTGGACTTCCCTGAAGAAGAAACCAAATGGTACTGCACGCTGGGATTTCACTGGATATGAAGCGAAGGAGATAAAGATTAATTCTGGAACTCCTACATGTTCTGAAGATGGTTCGGTTACAAATGAAGATGAACTTAGCTTCTCACCATTAAAAGCTGGAGATACGATAAGTCTTAAGGCGGAGAGAACAGAGAGTGCTACTCCTGAGGGACAGCCAAGAGAAAAGGAGTTTGATTACCTAGTCTCATACGAGCAAGGTACATTTGATGGAAATACACAGACAGATACCATTAAGAATACAAGAAAAGGTGGTATTGCTATCAGACTATTCAAGTGGGATAGTACGGCCCCACTTTCTGGTGGTACATTTAGCCTTAAGGATAGTACTGGAAAGGCAGTGGGAAGCTATACCTCTGATTCCGAAGGAAAGGTAGCTATAATCTACGAATTTGAGAGGAATGAACTGTATACTCTTAGTCAGGATTCTGCTCCAGAGGGTTATGTAGGGCTTCAGAAGAAGCTGACCTTTATAGTCGATGATCAGGGTAATGTATCTCTATATAAAAAAGATGGATCTACAGAATGGGGATCAACTGATACTGAAGAAACGAAATGGGTATCTTCATCTCCTGGTGTAAATGGAATAGACGCCTTTATAGATGTTCATAATAAACCATTTAACTTTAAGCTTGTTAAAGAGGAAAATGGAAAACCTTCGAACAAGCTCGGAGGAGCGCATTTTGCCCTTTATAAGCAGGTATTTACTACTATAAATGGAAATGTGAAGGGCAAGGATCCTATGCCAGGTTTTGAGGACATGGTTACAATGTCAGGTGAAGTTGATATATGCGGTGGTAACAGTGGAAGGTCAATAAATCCAGGTGCTGATGGCTGCGTACTCTATCTGACAGAGACACAGGCTCCTCTCAATTATAATAAGCTGAACGAGGATATAATATTCAGACTATCGCCAATAGGCAAACCGACAATCATAAGTGGTTCAGGTGTAGGTAGGCTTGAGGAGATGAATGATAGTTTTGTCTTCACACTGACTGTACCTAATACCAAGATAAATCAGAATGTTGTTGCTCTTACTGTAACTAAGAAAGTTGCTGGAAATATGGGCGACAGGACTAAGGAGTTTGACTTTACGTTTAAAACTAATAATACTAACACAACCTATGATTGGACTCTGAATGGTGTTGTTCAGACTCAGAAAATATCTGGAAATGGTGGACAGTTTAGACTAGGAGATGGCGACGAAGCTATCATAATGGTGCCTAAGGGAACTGTGGTGACTGTCTCGGAGGTTCCGGATGGTTATACTCCTTCGCTAGTCTTCAATGGCGAAACGCCAGAAGACGCAGATAATAAAACCGTTACAATGTCTGATGATTCAAGACTCGAGTTTACAAATACTTACAAAACTGAGATTCCGACTGGGGTCTGGTTTGGTGCTGGTGGACTACTGATAATGCTTCTAATTATCGTTACAGGTATGGTCTGGACTAAGAGAAGAGGCATAAGAATCGGCAAGATGAAATGAAAATGACCGCAATGCAAGTAAAATTCTTGTGTTGCGGCGTTTTTACGTCTATGAACAACTTGTGAACATAATGTCGTAAAGATTGCGTAAAATCCTTATATATGGTAAAATTTCAATAGTTTTAAGGGTGAGATTACCTACGATAAAGGTCCGACATAAGGAGGAAATGCTTATGGTCAGATTCAAGAATGTAGGGATGGTTGACAAGGATATTAACAGAATAGTTTGTGCTAAGAGCTCCAAGGGGAATTCTAAAAAAGGATTCACGCTAGTGGAGCTTATTGTCGTGTTAGTAATACTTGCTATTTTAGCGGCTGCAATAGTACCAGCACTCCTTGGCTATACAGACCATGCAAAGAAGAAGAAATATATAGCTACAGCTGAAGAATGCTTAAAAGCATCTCAGGCTGTGCTTTCGGATAGGTACAATGATTCGTCTAACAGACTGACTAAAGATCAGAGGTATGCGGCCGCAGGCACAGCAAATGTAGATCCTGAAGGAACTACTTTCAAGGTATGGACTGCAAGAAGACTTGAAGCTGGTATTACTCCAGTTACGAATGACAATATTGGTGCATTTACTATAGTTGCAGCAATATATTCTACAGGTGCTGAAAAGGATGGCGTCGATACATCTGATTTCAAGTATGTATTCTATGACGGAAAAGAATATACATACTACGACACCAGAGATGAGGCTTATGCTGCAGCGGCTGGCATGGGATATCTAGACTCTGATTCTACTACAAGTACAAGAATTAATATGTGGCCTTTCAAGGATGATGCTGCATCCACTGATAATAGTATTGCTCAGACAGAAACATGGGAAGATGATAAAACAGAGATTAGTAAGACAGTTACATTCCATCTGGCACATGAAAATTTTGTGCATGGAACTGTTTTTAAATATGATAATGGTAAAGTATCTGAAGATAAGGATATTACGGTTACATTTAAAAAGAATGCTACTTTTCAACCAGAATCAGAACAGTGTGAAAATCTAACAGATGGTTCTGTAGTCACTGATGAGTATGGAAATGTTTATACCCTTTCTCTTGAAGAGGGTTTTGATGAATTAAAGTGGAGTGCTGTTGAGGGAGAAAAAGGTACTCTTGAATGGACAAAAACCAGTAATACTCTTTTAAATGAAATATTTAATGGAAATGTATCAGAATTCTATGCAACAACAACCAAGAAGACCATAACTAAGGAAGTTACATTTAAGGCGCTCAACATAAATACTTTACACTTTAATCCTGGAATGAAGGATAGCATTACTGTTAACTTTACAGGTTTTTCAAATAGATATGATATTGGAAAATGGAGTGTGAATAAGGCTGCATTTGATAATGGTGAAATGTCTGGAGTTGAGTCGCTTACCAATTATGGAACAGTTTTATCTTCCAGGGAATTTTCGAATGGATATAACCTTGCTGGATGGGCATTTAATGATAGCGGATCAGCAACTGGATATGAGATGAATCTTCCTGTAAGAAATGAAGTGAAAGAGTATTCCAAAGAAGAAGATTTATGGGAAAAGGTATTTAGTGTCAATAGTGAAACTGTAACCTTCACCGGTATTATGATCCAAGGAAAAACTCTTATTCTTAAGGCTGATGATAATACATTTTTTGGTGCGGAGAGCGATGATGTAAAAGAACTTAGATTAATCTCTGCCTATAATGAGCTTGTTGCAAGTTTTGATCTATCAAACGCTTCAAAGGATAACTTTGATGATTATAAAAATAAAAGAATAGGTGCTAAATTAGGAAGCCGATTTATAGGATGGGCTGAAACCGAAGGAAGCAAAGAACGAGTTTTGTACAATGACAATATAGTTTCTATTAAGGATTATGTTCTTCATAGACCTGAAGC
>CACYQC010000177.1 GCA_902776395.1 uncultured Lachnospiraceae bacterium | reverse complement strand
AGCCCCACATTCATCATTATAAATGGCCTATTATCTCTTTTGACTTCGTATTCTATTCTATACAAAGTCCCATCTACTTCCTTGACCAGATAATCATTATTACAAATTTCGTTTGAATCAAAAACACTTACTCTGATTAGTGACTTATATTCTGATAAATTTATCTCACCAGGACTTTGCTGCATGTCCACGTCCCCGGACATCGCCCGCACTAGTCGCTCCGCCTCCACTTTATAGAATGCAGTCGGTTCCTTAAACATTCTAAAATAAACCACATCTGCAACGAGAATGCAGAGTAATTCGATTATGATTCTTATCACTAAATTCTTCTTAAATCTATTCATACGTCATCCTACTCAAATCTATATCCAACGCCCCAAACTGTAATTATATGCTTAGGTTTTTTCGGATCCTCTTCTATCTTCTCACGAAGCCATTTGATATGAACTGTCAGAGTCTGTATCTCTGACTCGCTATCACTACCCCAAATGTTATTAAATAGATATTCCTTCTTAAGAGTAACCCCTTTGTTCTCAATAAGCAGCTTCAGGAGTTCAAATTCCTTGGAGGTAACTACTACATCCTTCCCGTCCACCTGAAGACTTTCCGTCACTGTATTAAGCGTCAGATTCCCATCAATCATGACCTCCTGAGCATACTTACGTTTGAAGATTCCATTTATCTTTGCAATAAGGATGTCTATATCATAAGGCTTCTCAATATAGTCGTCCGCTCCCAGATTAAGTCCTTTAAGCTTATCTTCCTTCTCAGTCTTCGCACTAGCAATCAGGATATGTGCATTTGAGGTCTCTCGAATCTTAGAACATACTGCAAAACCATCTATACCTGGAAGCATAAGATCCAGGATAACAAGCTTCGCTCCGTACATTTCAAAAAGCTTCATCGCCTTCTCGCCGGTCTCTGCAACTGAAACAACGTAATTCTCTTTTCTGAGAAATGTTTCCAGCAGTCCACCTATTTCCTTATTATCTTCTACAATAAGAATATCTAACATATTACCCCCTTTACCAAATACTTATTCTATCCTCTGGTGCAAGATACATCAGGTCGCCTTCTTTTATATCATAGGTTTCAAAAAACTCATCAAATTGCTGGCAGGTCGCATTTATTCGGAGATAATATAGCGGATGCTCATTAAATATATCTCCCTGCTCCACAATAAGTGTAGTCTGCACCACCCAAAGCGCCGCGTGACTTCTAAAATACGTATCATAATCAAAGTCATCATATTTCGATGCAATCTTAAGCCCTATCGACATTCCAGCTATATCCGCCGCAGCCTCGCCCCAGTATAGGGACCCATCACATCTATTATATGGATATGGTGTAAACTCACTGAAATATTCCGACAGCTTGTTTGCCCTATCCATAAATGCATTATAATCCTCTTCTGGCATCCAGCCATAAGGATTATCATCCGTTACCACCATATTACCATCTTTGTCATACTGTATACCATTTGGATCAAATCCATGAGTAAGCTCATGTCCAATAACCTCGCCTAGCGTACCCAGCTTCTCTTCGCGAGTCATATCCAGTCTATAGGTATTGTCATTTATAAATGCATCAAGTATAAAGAACTGATTAAGCGCACCATAATAGTAGCAATTATCTTCCGTTGTTATCGCATCTGTGAATAGGTCGTAGCGCCAATCCCCCTTGACTCTCTCCTTACCGACAAACTCACCGTTATGCTTCTTAGTATTAACCTTAAGCGCCGCATATGCATCCAGATAATTCGAATCCTTATCCACCTCTAGATACGAACTATCTATAAGTGTATCCGGCCTAAGAATGGAGAACTCCATATTATCCAGCTTAGCTATCGCAGCCTTCTTGCCCTCTTCCGACATCCATTCCTCATTTTCTAGAATCTCACGGAAGGTATCCTTTATCTCATTTGCAAGTTCGGAAATGTCCTCTCGCTCCTCATCATCGACAAAGTTTGTGATATAAGCATTTTCCGCCGCAACCCCCATTATATCCTTTCCTGATAAATAGGTTCCCATATACAGATCATTCAGAGCTTCCTCTGTATATGCAGAAGCTCCATATTCCTCTTCGGCATCCTGAGAAGTAGCCTCCTCTGCCATATTATTATAATATGCATTTCTAGTATCCAAATCCAGATATGAGCTAGCCTCATACGCTGTATGTGCTAATGCATAGGATTTAAGCTTAGACAGGTTCTCCTCTGTATAAAGTGCATCCAGAGTTCTTAAGTATTCTGGATATTCAACCGTAGCCTTACCCCCTGAAATGCCATACGCTTCAAAAAGCTTGCCCAGCGGGAAGTTCTCACACTTCGATGCCATTTCCTCTATTGGAATAGTTTGCAGAAGTTCATCTGATTCATCCTCCTCCTCGCTTGGCCAGTCCTTCTCAAGGAGCTGATTTTCTATCTCATAGAACTCTTCCATTATTCTATCTACATCAGAACTAGCATATCCAGCCTTCTCAAGCACGTAGCGTGCCGTCATATCATATTCCGTACGGTCCAGCTTTCTATCTTCCTCTTCCTCATTATTATACATTCTTGGAAGAATAGAGAACTCATCCCCTTGAAGCTTCACGATATACTCTGATGTATCCTTCACATCAAGAGTAATATAAAATGTCATAAACATAACAAAGGGATCCAGCTCCGGATTAGCTAGATATTCATCCATCGAAGACAGGCTATCGATACTCTCTATAGCCTCAAAATACTTCTTAACCGGCTCGATGCCTTCTTCATTTCTCTTATCCCAATTGGTTGCTATATCATAAAATCCACGGATACGCTCAATATCCTCATCCTTATAATTATCACGGTCATTAAAGATTTCTATCATCTTTTCTTCAATAGACTCATCTGAATCTATACTAGCTACGGAGTCACCTTGAGCTGCCACCTTAGCATCGGTTAACCAATCGTAGCAAGAGGAAGTATAAAAATCTGTTTTGAGTCCCGGATCCCCCGTCTGCTTTGCAACGCCGAAAATGGAGCCGTCTACCCACTGACTTTCTGAATCTACCCAGACCACCTCAGGATCATCTAATAATTCATCGATCTTGTCATCATATTCTGTGGTGCTCTTTGCCTGATTTGTACTCTCGTCATAAGCATAAACCCCTATCGTTTCACCGACAGATATTAATAGCTCCGAGATTGAATCTCCATCTAAATCACGAAGAGTATACTGAGTTCCAGGAGTATAAGCTGTCGCCTTAACACCCGAAAGATACATTATTTCCTCAGCATCAAACTGATAAGAATCTGATTGTTCGATCTCAATCACGTCAGTCAGAATATCATCAACAGAAACTGCCGCGCTCGAATCCGTCATAGTTCCACTTGAACTAGAATTATCCCCTTGTGAACCCCCCTGTCCACAACCAGTCATAGAACCAACAACAACCAAACTACTGATAACCACACTAAGCCATTTACTTTTGCGAAATCTGCTCATGCCTTATCTCCTCTTTTTTTATATATTAATTATCCTTTTTCAAAACAATTGTAACTATCTCCGGATAATTATTTACTCTTATAGGTGCCACACTATTTCCAAGCCCACGACTAAT
>CACYQC010000176.1 GCA_902776395.1 uncultured Lachnospiraceae bacterium | reverse complement strand
TGTGTTAATTTCATTAAACACTACACAATTTGTTTCCTTTTCAAGGAAGAAATCAACTCTAGAGAGTCCAAAGCAATCACAAGCTCTATAGATGGCTACTGCAGCCTTTCTAATCTCCTCAACCTTATCCTGAGGTATATCTGGATCAAGTACAGTCTTCGAATCAGCATTATTATACTTCGCATCAAAATCATAAAACTCTGCCGCTGCAAGTATTTCGCCAACTCCTGTCGCAAATGCTGTATCTCCATAACCGAACACAGCGCACTCTATTTCTCTTCCAACTATAGTCTCCTCAACTAATATTTTGCTATCGTGCTGAGCTGCAAGCTTTAGTCCAGCCACAAGCTCCTCTCTATTATGAGCTTTAGTAATACCCATTGATGAACCTGCACAGGAAGGCTTAACAAACATTGGGTAAGTCCTCTCAGCTTCAATTCTAGCAACTGTAGCATCTATTTTATCATCCGCCGTCTCAAAGTCTCTAACACCAACATACTTTGCCTGAACAACTCCTATGCTGTCGGCTATAACCTTAGTAAAGAATTTGTCCATTGTAATAGCAGAGGACAAATGTCCGCATCCAACATATGGAATATGTGCCATTTCAAAGAGTCCCTGAATAGTTCCGTCCTCTCCAAAAAGACCATGAAGCACTGGAAATGCAACATCCAGCTCTCTTACCTCAAAGTTCTCACCTCTTCTGATAATAAGCTTATGATCCGTGTCAGGAGATAGAATAGCTCTTGGGGTTTCACTATCTATATTCTTCTCCCACTCAAGATTACTTATAGTATCTGGATCTTCAACAAGTATCCAGTGGCCAGCCTTTGTTATGCCGATATATGTTATATCGTATTTATCTCTATCCAGCGCGCCTGCAACCGTTGTTGCTGATACACAGGACACATCATGTTCACTGGACTGTCCTCCAAATAATAATGCTAGTTGAATCTTACTCATGATTTCCTCCTAATATCTCTAGCTGATTATTTAATCAGTAATAATTCTTCTTCTACCCAGTTCTAAAACTAACTGACGCCCTTGCCGATTGCAATGGACGTATAGTAAACCCGCTCACTGCCGCTACCGAGCAGTAGTTCTGTGCACGCCTGAATAGTCGCTCCAGTCGTATATATATCATCAATGATAAGCAACGTACGAAGCTTGCCACCTTCGGCAACTATATCCTTTAGAACTTCTTCATTTATGCTAAAGGCGCCCTTCATATTTTTCTCTCGTTCACCCTTACCGAGCTCCTTCTGTGGAGGAGTGTCTGTATCCCTGGACAAAAGATCTGTAATCACTGGAACGCCAAGCCATTTGGCAACAGGAACAGCAATAAGCTCCGCCTGATTATAGCCTCTAGTAGTATATTTCTTACTATGTATCGGAACAGGAATCACCGCATCAATAGCGAGAGTCTTAAACTCATTTCCGAATCTCTTAATTATTTCGTTGCTATAGAATATAGCATATTCCTGTCGACCATTATACTTGTATGCCATCAAAGAATCAACAATCGGAGGAATATAGGAGAAAACCGGGTAACCTCTGACAAATGTTCTCTCCCTAGTTCTGCAGTCCTTACAATACTCCTGCTCCTCCAGCTCAACCTCTTTGCCACACTTTAAGCATACCGGCTGACTAAGATATGGCAAATCTTTTTTGCAATTTTCACATATAGTCTCGCCAATTTCTACCACCTCATCGCAAATAGCGCAGCGTGGTGGAAAAAGCGCGTCAATCATCTTCGTCGCGAAGTCCTTCAAATTCTATATCCTCATCAAAAAGAGTCATGTATTCTTCCTGCTCTGACTCGCATGCAAACTCCCGAATCCTATCCTTAAAAGAAGTATATCTTTCCTGCTCGAATACATTATCTATCATCTTGTTAACTATCCTGCTGTCGCCTATTATCACAACCAGATTCTTAGCTCTAGTTACCGCTGTATATAACAGATTTCTATTCATCATTTTCGCAGGGACTCCTAGAAGCGGAATAACAACTGCGGGATATTCCGAACCCTGTGACTTATGTATGGTGATAGCAAAAGCATGTTCCAGCTCATCCAACTGTGAATATTCATACTCGGCAACTCTACCGTCATCAAAGGTAACTACTACCCTCTCATCAAAATCATTTATTTGGGAAATGATACCCATATCTCCATTGAAAACACCAACACCCTGATCAAGAACGCCACTACGGGTGCTTCCACTGAAGACCTTCCATTCCAGCTTATAGTTGTTGCGGATCTGCATAACCTTGTCACCTTCTCTGAAGATAACACTGCCCTTTTCTTTTTCTTTCTTTTTAGAGGATGCTGGATTAATAACCTTTTGAAGTACCTTATTCAGTCCTTCAACGCCTAGCTCATACTGTCTTGTTGGTGTGAGTACCTCCACATCAAGTGGAGAAACATTTAAAAACTTAGGAAGATCATGGTTAACCAGCACCGTACATTCCTTAGCTATTTCACGACTATTCATCATCTGCATGAAGAAGAAGTCCTTCGAAGCATTGCTTATCTCTAGGTGTATACCCTTCTTGATCTTATGTGCATTTTCGATAATGCTACTATCACCAGACTGACGGAAATTCTGATCAAGTGTAGTTACGGAAAAACATTCACTATCGATTATGTCATGAAGTACATTTCCAGCTCCTACAGAAGGAAGCTGATCTGTATCTCCTACCAGTATAAGTCTCGTTCCCGTAACAATTGCCTTCAGAAGCGAGTGGAACAAGCTAGAATCCAGCATGGAGGCTTCATCTATAATAATCGCATCTGCATCCAACGGATTATCGCTATTCCTCTGGAATTTTAGACCTATCCTGGAGCCATCCTCTGTAGGCTCTCCAGAAAACTCTAAGAGTCTATGAATGGTCTTCGCCTTATAACCTGTCGATTCTGTTATTCTCTTTGCAGCCCTTCCTGTAGGAGCAGCGAGCATAACCTTGTCCGCTCTATATTCAAAATATCTGATAATAGCATTTATTATCGTGGTTTTTCCGGTACCAGGACCACCAGTGATAACGGATACACCCGATTTTACTGCGGTATATACAGCGCTTCTTTGCTCTGAAGCGAGCTTTATACCCATTTCCTCTTCTATACTGGAAATAGCCTCATCCACTTCCTGTCCGTCTATCTCACTTTCAAACTCGAGATTCAGAAGACGTCTCGCACTATCCAGTTCCATAAAGTAGTTCCATCTGATATAAATGATCCTACTGTCATCCTTTTCCTTTATGATAACCTTCTTATCAAGCTCCATCTTCGAAAGTATGCCACTTAATCTTTCAGAAAAATCTTCAAAGGACATTTCTGAATCTAATAGCCCAAAAATATCCGTAGCAAGTATAGGTTCCGGAAGATAAAGATGTCCTTCTAGCATCGCATGATTTAGACTAAAAATAACAGCCGCTTCAACTCTATACTCAGAATCAACTGCTATACCTGTCTGCATAGCCATTCTATCAACTATTTTGAAGCCTATACCTGGAACCTTTCCCGCTATCTCATAAGGATTCTTCCTTATCGTATCGTATATTCCATCTCCAAATTCATGATATATCTTCAGCG
>CACYQC010000175.1 GCA_902776395.1 uncultured Lachnospiraceae bacterium | reverse complement strand
CATAAGGTCTTTAATTCCTTCATATGAACCTTCATATGATATAGGAAATGCTGCTCTGTAGCAATCATAAGATGCACCTGCATTTGTTGCAACTGATTCACCTGACTCATCAACAACCGGAGCTGCTCCTCCAAGTGTATAGAAGAGTTCTTCCTGGCCGAGACCAACTGTATTAACAGACATCTGAAGATTACCCTGGTCTTTCTCAATACCCTTCATAAACATTACTGAGATTTCCTGATCAAGAGATGCAGGGAATATCTCAATTGCCTCTTCAAATTTCTCATTGTATTCCTTTGTTAAAGCAATATATTCATCTCTGTGGACTTCCTGTGCCTTAAGTTCATCATATCTTGCCTGTAATGTTGAAATTTCACTATCTAAAGTAGATTTGTCATCCATATTAGGTTTATATACATACATATATACTCCGCCTAAAACCACAACAGCGAGAAGTATTAAGATAATTCTGATATTATTCTGTGTCATGTTCATCAACCCCCTTTACTATTCTGCTTCTTCAGTTGTTTCTTCAGCTGCATCTTCTGATATTACGCCAAGATCATCTGCTGTTCTGGTATCAACATATATTGCAGTAGCAGTGAAGTTATATGTTGTCTCACCGGATTCAGAAATTGCTTTTGTAACACTCGATACATATGCATCTGATATACAGTCGATTGTCTTAAGCTGTATAATAAAATCAGCAACCCCATCCCAACTGGTTGAAGTAGCAGGTATAACGATACCTTCAGCTGAACTTGTAAAGCTTCCTACTGTAACATTTGTAGGTATCTTTGATTCAAGCTGGCTTATGAACACTCTTGCATTTTCATTTAAGCTATATGTAGTGTTGTACATTGTAGCAGCATCCGTATATCTCATCTGTGCTGCATTCATCTCATTTACAACCTGCTCTATGTCACTTATTCGTGCGATGTCCTGCTCCAATTGTTCTTTCTTGGACTGGGCATCATTTTTAGCCTTAATTGACATAAATGCCATAATTGCTGCTGCAATAACAGCTACCGCAAAAACTGCTGCGCATGCAATTGTAGCACCGTTTCCGCTTCCATCGCCTTTTGCCTTAGCTGCGTCAAGCGGAATGAAATCCATAGGTGCAAAAGCAGCACCGATAGGAGTAACCAGATATACAGGATTGTATACCTTTAAATCTATACTCGGATCAAACTTGATATTGTACAAGCTATCCATGATTCTTGTATTTACATTTAACTGAACCTTGAAAAGACCGTCTATACCTCTTATAAGAGCTCCGTCACCTGTAAGGAATACATCCTCGATAGGCTTATCAGGATTCTTTGATGCATAGAAGTCCATAACTCGACCGATGTTATTAATAAGATATCTAAACGCTCCTGTTGCCTCATTATCATCAAAATCAACTGTAATGATTCTCTCATTCTGAAGCATTGTCATAGCAGTAGTTGCATCTACGCCCTTCTCCTGCATAACTACATTAACTACTGGATTAGTTCCATATGGCACTGTTCTCTGAAGTAAAAGCTTATCACCATTTACTACGTTAAGAACTGTTGATTCAGCACCAAGCTGAATAACCATTGTTGTAGACTGTTCTGTAGTCTGAGTCTTGATAAGCTGAAGCATCGCATTACCAATGTAGTCAAGATCCTGAACTTTAAGTCCAGCAGCCTGTGCAAGGTCATAATAACCTCTAACCATCATTTCTGGTGCTGCAACAGCCATAACTCTCTGCTGTTTATTACCATTCTCATCAACAAAATGTTCAAGAACAGTGTTAGCTATAACATACTCTTCAATATTATTAACAGGGAAATACTCTGAAGCATTCGAATTAATCAACTGAGGTATCTTCTTCTCAGGAACATCAGGTATAACAACCTCTCTGTTAACAATCTTCGTAGAGTTCATTACAAATACAGCATTCTTATTTGAGACACCTGCACTCGCCAACTGTGTACGTATCTCTGATGCTATACGCTCCAAATCTCTTATCTGACCATCTTCAAAGCTATCCTCTGGTGTCTCAAATATGAGAACCTTATGGATATAGGTCTGTTTTTTCTGAGCCGCTGTAATCTCTACAATAGTAATACTTTCATTCGTAATGTCTATTGATAAGACTCTGTTACTCTTTGCCATTCTATAGCCTCCCTCATTTTTCTTTTCAGTTGTTTTTATTTATAAAGGCACGAGACCTCTTATATGAGCGGCCTACCCCCTTTACATCTACACTCAGTGAATGCAAATGTAAAGGAAGTAAATAAAAACCGCTGATTTTTGATTTAACAAAAAAATTCACAAGACAAGATTCCGAGGGGACGAGCCCCGAAATCTTATCCTGTTATAAGTTTATATTACTTGTATTCCTTACAAATATCTGGCTGAAGCTCCCATTGTGTAGCAGCACCTGATCCAAGCCATACAACAGGCTTACCAGCCTCATTAACACCAATTACCCAAGTATCAGGCTTTTTACTATTAAAGCCCTTCTTATACTTAAGCTTTGGAGATGCACCACCACAAGATGAATTAATCTCAGAAATAAATGTCTTAGCACTATTTGAGACACCGCTTCCTGTGTTTGAAAATGCTGAACCACATGTAGCCTTAGCAAGTGTAACTGTTTTTGATGGGTCCATAGCTGGCTGAATTTCATCATATGCCTCTTCATTTGCAAGAGCAGCCTGTGTAGCTGTATTAATTGTCTCAGCAGAAGCAACATCGTCTGATCTACGAGACTTATCAATGTAACGGATAAGCGCTGGAGCGATAGCTGCAGCAAGGATAGCCATAATAGCTATAACGATAATAAGCTCAACAAGTGAGAAACCCTTATTCTTCATAATCTCATTCTCCTTTTAAATATAGATTTTTAATAATATAAATAGTGTATAATATGGCCGCTCGCCCGGCAATATTTCACTTATATCTAAGATATTTCGACTAAGTCGAAATATCGAAGAATCTTAATAACTATCAACCGCGTCGTACATACTAAGGATAGGTGAATAAATAGCAACCACCATAGCACCAACGACAACAGCCATAACCACGAATATAAGTGGCTCCATAGCAGATGTAAGAGCATCAGTAGCAAGATCAACTTCGTCCTCGTAGAAGTCAGCAACCTTTTCCATCATATCTTCGATGTTACCTGTTTCTTCACCAATATGCATCATCTGGGAAAGCATATCAGGAAATATCTGCATATCTTTAATAGGTTTAGATAGAGGAACACCTCGCATAACCTGAACTTTACAATCTTTCAGTTTATCTCTTATAACCTTATTCTTCATTACATTTGCAGTCTGTTCAACAGCATCCACCATAGGAATACCAGAAGCAAGAAGTGTTGCAAAAGTTCTAGAAAATGTAGCTGCTGCAGTTTTAACATTCAGATTACCAAATACAGGCAACTTAAGAGCCGCATTTCCATTAAACTCTTGACCAAAATCAGTCTGAGCGAAAACTTTAATACCTACAACTAATGCAACTACAATAAGTAGAACTATGTACCATCTATGAGTAAGAAAATTAGATCCATTAACAAGCATCTGAGTAGCAACAGGAAGATCAGCCCCCATTTCTTCAAACATTTCAGCAAAAGTTGGCACAACAGAAGTAAG
>CACYQC010000174.1 GCA_902776395.1 uncultured Lachnospiraceae bacterium | reverse complement strand
CTCGCTAGTCACATATACATCGACCTTCTCATTCTGAAGGAGTTTATCTACCAGTTCCTGTCGACTCTTCTCGTCATCCCCTGAGAGAGTGTACTCCCCTTCTGCAAGGATGTCCTCTAACTTCTTTACTGTCAGCTGGTCAGAAACTTTTTCTTTCGAATCTGTTTCTGTTCCATCTACTCTTGAACCTTCTGATTCTTTTCCATCTGTTTCATCATTTTCTTCCGAGCTGTCTTTTTTTATCTCCCCACTCTTCTTCTCATTATAAAGAACAATCTGCTCCTCCAGCCGTCCTTCGTCCTCCACATCCACAAGAACAGTGTACTCGCCCTGCTCCATGTTGGACTGGATCATTGTCATTACCGCAAATGCCCCGAAGAATATAAGCGGATATATAAGCAGTGGTACTAGAACCAGCATTATTATAGCCTTACGATCTCTGAATACATCCAAGAGCTCCTTCTTAAGGAGCAGTTTTATAACCTTACTCCTCATAGCTGATTCCCTCCGATTTAATTATCTCATAGAAAGCGCCGCGCATATCCTTAGCGCCAGTTCTCTTCTTCAGCTCCGCAGGACTATCATTTGTAATGGTCTTACCCTTATTCAGCATGATGATCCTGTCGCACAGATACTCCGCCTCTTCCATATAGTGAGTGGAATAAATGACTGTCTTGCCACGCCCCTTCTCACTCTTCATGAATTCAATAATAGCTGTGCTGCTTATGATATCTAGACCCAGAGTCGGCTCATCGAAGATATAAATGTCAGGATTATGAACAATACATCTCGCAATAGATGCTCTCTGTGTCTGTCCTGTCGACAGCTTCTCTATACGGTTATCTATAAACTCCTGCATATTTAGGAGCTCATGAACTTCTTCTATTCTCTCCTCGATTTCAGCGTCAACTGCACCATATACGCCCGCGAAGATCCTAAGCATCTCACGAACCGAAAGTCTGCCGTAGAGCTTGGTATTTCCTGAGAGGTAGCCAATCCTTGCCTTTATATCAAGAGCTTTCCTTATCTCTATCACAGATTTCTCACTTGCGCCATAAGCATTTTTACTGCTTGCATCATCTTTTGTTTTATCAGCAGCTTCTTTGGTTTCCCCAGCATCACTCACCTTTAGATACACACTACCTGAGGTAGGCTCCATGAGAGTCGCAAGCATACGAAGAAGAGTCGTCTTACCAGCACCATTTGGTCCAAGTATTCCAACTATCTCTCCAGGACTAGCAGTAAGGGAAATGCCATCGACGGCATTGAACTCGACCTTCTTACCCTTGTCCTCGGTTCTGTAGAAACTTTTTACTAGATTATCTGCGACAAGCATTTTTACCCCTCATCAGTCAGCTTCCCCCCAGGGGGAAGCCTTCTTATAATCTCTCAGTTTGTAAGACTTCTTCATTACGTTACAAACAGCTTATAGTATATCATACATAGCTAAATTGAGAAAGTTTATCAATAAACGCAAAAAGAGAAAGAGCCTGTCAGACCATCTACCCCTATCTGGTCTGACAAGCTCTTTCAAGCCGATCTATTAGGGCACACCCATAATACCTTCCTAAATTGGTCAGCTAGACTGACCTTTCTTTGATTAACTGTAGATTATTTTAGCATATTTCCACAAATTAGGGAAGCGTTTTTGTGCACTTTATATAAATTTTGGTAGTTTTCCACAAATTCAGTCAAAAACCGCCTGCAAAACAAAGGCTTTACAGGCGGCATTTTATCAAGTTGCACAAAATATTAGAAATATCTCTAATTATAACATTTTCTTTAATTTCTATTTTCGCGATCTACCAGGTTCTTTGCACCATAGATTTCGCGGAGACGAGGCTTCTCAATCTTACCAGTAGCATTTCTAGGCACCTCTGCAAAAATAATCTTACGAGGTCTCTTGTATCTAGGAAGCTCGAGGCAGAAGCTGTTCATCTCGTCCTCAGTACACTCCTCACCTTCCTTCAGCTGAATGATGGCACAGGATATCTCACCGAGTCTCTCGTCGCCGATACCGATTACAGCAACGTCTTGAACCTTTCTATTCTTCATGATGAAGCTCTCGATCTGAACAGGGTAGATGTTCTCACCACCACTGATGATTACGTCCTTCTTACGATCAACGAGCCAGATGAATCCGTCCTCATCGTATTTAGCCATATCACCAGTATAGAGCCATCCGTCCTTCAGGCACTCATTAGTAGCTTCTTCATTCTTGTAATAGCAAGTCATTACGCCAGGGCCCTTTACGCAGAGCTCACCAACGGAAATGCTATCGCTCTTATCAACTATCTGACCATTCTCGTCTACTATCTTACACTCCCATCCATATCCAGGAACACCAATAGCTCCGACGTGATCTATATTTTCGATTCCAAGATGTACGCATCCTGGTCCGATAGACTCTGATAGTCCGTAGTTTGTATCATAATCATGCTTAGGGAACATAGCCTTCCATCTAGTTATAAGACTTGCTGGAACTGGCTGTGCACCGATATGCATGAGTCTCCACTGATCGAGTTCATAATCATCCTTATTCAGCTTGCCACTCTCAAGGGCGATCAGAAGATCCTGTGCCCATGGAACGAGGAGCCAAACAATGGTACATTTTTCTGTACTTACTGCACTCAGGATATCTTCCGGCTTAGTACCCTTCAGAAGTACAGCCTTTCCACCTGACTGAAGGCTTCCGAACCAGTGCATCTTAGCTCCTGTATGATATAGAGGAGGGATGCAAAGGAATACATCATCCTTTGTCTGTCCGTGGTGCGCCTGCTCAACCTTAGCACTATGCACGAGGGATTCATGCTTATGCAGGATAGCCTTAGGGAATCCTGTAGTTCCTGAGGAGAAGTAAATAGCACCGTAGTCCTCATCTGTTATCTTGATATCAGGCGAAACTGAGCTGCTATTTGCAACCATCTCGTTATAGTCCTCAGCAAAGGAAGGACAATTCTCACCAACATAGAACAGGAGTCTGTTCTTTGATATTTTCTCAGCTATCTCCTCAACACGGCCAATAAATTCTGGTCCGAATACAAGGATGTCAACGTCTGCAAGATCTACGCAGTACTCTATCTCATCTGCGTCATAACGGAAATTAAGCGGCACCGCAATCGCACCGGTCTTAAGAATTCCGAAGTAAATAGGAAGCCACTCGAGGCAGTTCATCAGAAGGATTCCGACCTTGTCATCCTTTTTAATACCACGGCTCAGCAGAAGATTTGCAAATCTGTTAGCCTTCTCGTTAAATACTCCCCATGTTATTTCTCTTCTATATGGTGCCTTTGGATTTGGCTCCATCAGCTCATATTCTCTCCAAGTAACTCGTCTAACCTCTGTAATAGCAGGATTCAGTTCTACCAATGCTGTATCATTGGTATATTCTCTGGCATTTCTCTCCAGAAGCTCTGTAATAGGCATATCACTGTCCTCCCAAATCAATTCTAAAGTAAAAGGAAGCGGTCCCAAAGACCACTTCCCTTATCTTACTCCAAAAAGTCAGGCACGTCAACGCATTATCGCTTTAGCGCGGTAAAGAAACCATAAACATTTTTCCGTAGTTTGCAGCTATATGATATTTTCTAATAAGTGGCTGCTGAACCAGCCTGATATTCCAGCCGTGCATCTCAACTATCTTTCTCGC
>CACYQC010000173.1 GCA_902776395.1 uncultured Lachnospiraceae bacterium | reverse complement strand
TCAGATAAGGCAGATGATAGCGCTGAGATGGATTATCCAAGCTTCCAGAAGATGGCAATAGAGAATTCTGTAAAGCTGGTTACAGCAATGATGAATTCTATGAAGAAGATATGATTATGAATATAATTATATAAAGGAAAATTATGATTTATAAAGTTACAAAGGAGATACACAAATGGACTTAATTCCAAGCTTTTCAGTTGATCACACTAAAATTGTCCCAGGAATCTTTACTAGTAGAGTAGATGTTCTTGGAGATCAGAAGGTTACTACATATGATGTAAGAGTTACAAAACCAAATGTAGAACCAGCTATAGACGTTGCAGCAATGCATTCCCTTGAGCATATAATTGCTACATATCTTAGAAATAATGAACAGTGGAAGGATGAAATAGTTTACTGGGGACCTATGGGTTGTCTTACAGGTTTCTACCTTATTATGAAGGGTAACCGTGAACCAAGTGAAGTATTTGAATTACTTCTAAATGCTTTCCAGTCTGTAGAAGGATGGGACGAGGTTCCAGGGGCTGAGGCTGTTAACTGTGGTAATTATTTGATGCATAATCTTCCTATGGCTAAGTGGTATGCTCGTAAGTATGCGGATTACTTAAGTGCAAATGCTGGTAAGCCTGAGATATTCAATTATCCAAAGTCAGAAAGACTTGTAACTGATGATGGCCGTCAGTTCTTTGATTCATAAATCAAAGATTTTGATATTTAAATCAGAAAAAATAATCTAGACTAAAAACATTAGCTATGATATAATTTCACGGTTAGCGCCCATATGAGACGCTGACCGTGTTTTATTTTATTATTAGATTATCAGACCGATAGGTCATAAGGAGGAAAATAAAGATGAGTTTAACTTACGAAAAACTTGAAGGAAACATGGCAGAGCTTACTATTACAGTTCCTGCAGAGGATTTTAACAAGGCATGTGTTGAGGTTTATAACAGAACTAAGAATAAGTTCCAGTTTGACGGATTCCGTAAGGGTCACGTTCCAATGGCATTTATCGAGAAGACATATGGCTACGCTGTATTCTATGAAGATGCTGCTAATGACCTTATTAATAAGACTTACTTCGAGGAAATCAAGGACTGTGATCTTGATATAGTTTCAAATCCTGATATCTCTGTAAGCCAGATTGAAAAGGGTAAGGATTTCATCTACAAGGCAAAGGTTGCTACAAAGCCTCCTGTAGAGTTAGGTGATCTTGATAAGATCGAAATCGAGAAGATCGATACAACAGTAACTGATGAGGATGTTGAGAAAGAAATCGAGAACAAGCTTAAGGCTAACTCAACAAAGCAGGAAGTTACAGATAGAGCAGCTCAGGATGGTGATGAGGCTACTATCAACTTCGAAGGTTTCGTTGATGATGTTGCATTTGAAGGTGGAAAGGGCGAGAGCTATCCATTAGTACTTGGTTCTGGTTCATTTATCCCTGGTTTCGAAGATCAGATAGTTGGTCATAATGTTGGTGACAGCTTTGATGTAAATGTAACATTCCCAGAGAACTATCAGGCAGAGGATCTTGCTGGTAAGGCTGCAGTATTTAAGTGTGACCTTCTTGGTCTTAAGGAAACTGTTGTTCCTGAGCTTGATGATGAGTATGTATCAGATACATCTGATTTTGAGACAGTTGATGAGTATAAGGCTGATGTACGTAAGCAGGTTGAAGAGCGTAAGGCAGAGAGTGCTAAGCATGAGAAGGAAGAGAAGGCTATTGATAAGCTTGTTGAGATGTCAACAGTAGAGCTTCCAGAGGCTATGATTGCATACCAGCAGGATAAGATGGTAGATAACTTCGGTCAGCAGCTTATGTATCAGGGAATGAATCTTGAGCAGTACCTCAATATGACAGGTCAGACAAGAGATGATATGAAGGATCAGGTTCGTCCAGAGGCTGAGAAGCAGATCAAGAGAAGTCTTATTATCGAAGCAGTTGCAGATGCTCAGGGATTTGAAGTATCTGATGAGGATGTAAATGCTGAGATGGAGAAGATGGCTAAGCAGTATCAGATGGAACTTGATAAGATCAAGGAAATAATGGGTGCAGAGCAGATCGATGGACTTAAGGCTGATATCAGAATGCAGAAGGCAGTTCAGTTCATCGCTGATAAGGCAGTTGAGAAATAATAAACTATTTAATGTAAGCTATTAAGTATAGGAGGTTATATTATGGCATTAGTACCTACAGTCATTGAGACTACTAATAGAGGTGAAAGAGCATATGATATATACTCTAGACTTCTTAAGGAAAGAATTATTTTCCTTGGAGATGAAGTAAATGATGTTACAGCAAGCCTTGTTGTAGCGCAGCTTCTTTTCCTTGAGTCAGAAGACTCTAATAAGGATATTAATCTATATATAAATAGCCCGGGTGGATCAGTTACAGCTGGTATGGCTATATATGATACTATGCAGTATATCAAGTGTGACGTATCAACTATCTGTGTTGGTATGGCTGCATCTATGGGAGCATTTCTTCTCTCAGGCGGTGCTAAGGGTAAGAGATTCGCACTTCCTAATGCAGAAATAATGATTCATCAGCCACTTGGTGGAACTCAGGGTCAGGCAACTGATATGGAGATAGAGGTTGAGCATATGCTTCGTATCAAGAAGAATCTGATATCTATCATGGCAGAGAACGCTGGAAAAGATTATGAGACAGTTCTTGCAGATTGCGAGCGTAATAACTGGATGACAGCTAAGGAAGCTATGGAGTATGGCCTTATAGACAAAGTTGTTGAGAATCGTAATTAATCAGGAGTGAACTATGGCTAGTCGTAATGACGATAATAAGATACTTAGATGTTCATTTTGTAATAAGACTCAGGATCAGGTAAGAAAGCTTATAGCTGGTCCTGGTGCTTATATATGTGATGAATGTGTTGGTATCTGTTCTGACATAATAGAAGATGAACTTAAGAATATGCAGGAAGCGGACGGAGAGCTGAATCTTCCAAAGCCTAAGGATATCAAGGCATTTCTTGATGATTATGTAATAGGTCAGGAAGCAGCAAAAAAGGCTCTTGCCGTAGCTGTATATAACCATTATAAGAGAGTTCTTGCTGGTAAGAACTTCGATGTTGAATTACAAAAAAGTAATATTCTCATGATAGGACCTACAGGTTCTGGTAAGACCTATATGGCACAGACACTTGCTAAGATGTTAAATGTTCCATTTGCTATCGCAGATGCAACAACTCTTACAGAGGCTGGTTATGTAGGTGAAGATGTTGAGAATATCTTGCTTAAGCTTATTCAGGCTGCTGACTATGATGTAGATAGAGCTGAGAGAGGTATCATATATATCGATGAGATAGATAAGATATCTAAGAAGTCTGAAAATGTATCTATCACTAGAGATGTATCTGGTGAAGGTGTACAGCAGGCTCTCCTCAAGATAGTTGAGGGAACTATTGCATCTGTTCCTCCACAGGGCGGACGTAAGCATCCACAGCAGGAATTTATAGAGATAGATACTTCAAATATTCTCTTTATCTGTGGTGGTGCCTTTGATGGTCTGGATAAGGTTATAGAGAATAGAGTAGGTAAGAAGTCTATAGGCTTTAACGCTGATATTCAGCTAGACAAGACTATAGTTGATACAGAGCTCCTAGGAAAGGTTCAGCCTCAGGATCTTGTTAAA
>CACYQC010000172.1 GCA_902776395.1 uncultured Lachnospiraceae bacterium | reverse complement strand
ATTCTTGATAGACCTAATAGTTTGTATGACTGTAGGACCAAACTCTGGAAAAGGAGTTGGTGGAAAAATGAAGTCTTCAATAGAGAGTGTTGAATATGGAGAATAATGTAATTAAAAGATTTTGGTTGTCCACTGAGTGCAGTCCCAAACTTCTGTAGCTATATCTTCGTAGAATTCTGGCTCGTGGCAAACCATAAGAATGCTACCCTTATAATCTTTTAGAGCTCTGGCGAGTTCTTCCTTGGCGTCTACATCGAGATGATTTGTAGGCTCATCAAGAACAAGCAGGTTGGACTCTCGGTTAATAAGCTTGCAGAGTCTGACCTTTGCCTGCTCGCCACCAGATAGGACTTTACATTTACTTTCGATATGCTTGGTGGTGAGACCGCATTTTGCTAGAGCTGATCTTACTTCATATTGAGTAAAGCCTGGGAATTCGTTCCATATTTCCTGAAGACAAGTGGTTTCGATGTCGGAAGGCATCTCCTGTTCGAAGTAGCCAATTTCAAGGTTCTCGCCTAATTCAACGGAGCCACTTATTGAAGGGATAAGGCCGAGGATACTCTTAAGTAGAGTGGTTTTACCTATACCATTTGCACCAGTCAGGACTATTCTGGAACCTCTCTCCATTGAAATTTTGAGAGGAGAAGAAAGGGGTTCATCATATCCAATAACTAGATCTGTTGTTTCGAATAGAACTTTACTAGGTGTTTTTGCAATCTTGAAGTTGAACTCTGGCTTCGGCTTGTCATAGATCTTCTCGATGATATCCATGTTGTCGAGCTTCTTCTGACGGGACATAGCCATATTACGAGTTGCAACTCTAGCTTTATTTCTTGCGACGAAATCTTTAAGCTCTGCGATTTCTTGCTGCTGACGATTGTATGCAGCTTCTCGCTGAGCTTTTTTCATTTCATATACTTCGGTGAACTTGTCATAGTCGCCCACATAGCGGTCCAGGCTGTGGTACTGGCCATCCATGTGATAGATGATATTTATTACACTATTTAAAAATGGTATATCATGGGAAATGAGTATAAATGCATTTTCATAATTCTGCAGGTATCTCTTGAGCCATTCGATATGCTCCGAATCAAGGTAATTCGTTGGCTCGTCGAGGAGCAGGATATCAGGCTTTTCGAGAAGAAGCTTACCTAGAAGAATCTTAGTTCTCTGGCCTCCGGAGAGCTCGGTCACATCTCTATCTAGTCCTAGGTCGAGTAGTCCTAGAGCTCTTGCAACTTCTTCCACCTTAGCATCAATCATATAGAAGTCGTGATTTGTAAGAAGGTCCTGGATAGTTCCGGTTTCTTCCATGAACTCTGTCATTTCTTCCTCAGTGGCATCAGCCATCTTGTCGTAGAGCTCGTTCACTCGAGCTTCCATTTCATATAGTGAATCAAAGGCGCTTGATAGGACGTCACGAATAGTCATGCCTTCCTTAAGAGCGGCATGCTGATCGAGATAACCAACCTTTACATTTTTAGCCCATTCGATTTTTCCTTCGTCAGGCATCAGTTTTCCAGTTATTATATTCATGAAGGTAGACTTACCTTCGCCGTTTGCACCGATAAGTCCAATATGCTCTCCTGCAAGAAGTCTGAAAGATACATCATCAAAGATAGCTCTGTCACCAAAACCGTGAGTCAGGTGTTCAACATTTAATATACTCATTTTTGATTCCTTTAATTTGTTATAGTCTGGGACATATTATTTATTTTATTTCCGAATAAATAAATGGTGATTTTGATTGATTTTTCTGAGTAAATGTTTATAATTCATTTTCGTGTATAGATGAAATGAGAGGTCGATCAAGTTGGAATTAAAGAATAAGCTTATTGAAATATTTAAAAAGGATTCAGTCCTGATCATATCAGGAGTTCTCGCTTTGGTATCCTGTATATTCGTAAAGCCTGATATGGATTATATTGGTTATATTAATTTTCGTGTGCTTGCGATTCTTTTCTCGCTTATGCTCGTAGTGAGTGCTTATATCAGAATAGGTACATTTGATTTCTTCACTAATAAGCTACTAGGAAAGATTCACTCTGAAAAAAATATCTCACTGTTTCTCGTGGTTTTATCCTTTTTTATGAGTATGCTACTCACAAATGATGTTACTCTCGTTACGCTTGTGCCTTTTGCACTAAATGTATTAAAGGCCTTTAAAGATAGAAGAAGGACCATGTTTACTTTGATTCTGATGACCGTGTCTGCAAATCTTGGAAGTATGCTGACCCCAATTGGAAATCCACAGAATCTTTATTTATATACTGAATATCATATTGCACTTACGGACTTTATTAAACTGATGCTTCCTTATAGTGCGGCATCACTAATTCTGTTAGTAGTAAGTGTAATTCTTCTAAATAAAACGGATAAGACGGTTGATACTGCAGTGACAGAGGAGGTATCTTCTCCCAAGAGAGTGCCCCTTATCGTTTACACTATTTTATTTGTTTTGTGTCTGCTTACAGTTTCTAATATAATTAGTTTTACAGTTATGCTAGCAGTGGTTGCGCTAGTCGTTTTAATATTTGATAGGAAAGCCTATAAGGGAATAGACTACGGATTGCTTCTTACTTTTGTATTTTTCTTCGTACTAATAGGTAACCTTGGAAGGATTGATGTAATCCATGATACTCTGTCGAGAGTAATAGAGAAAAATGTTACACTGACGGCGATTCTTTCCTCGCAGGTTATAAGTAATGTTCCTTCAGCAATGCTTCTTTCAGCCTTTACCAAGAATGGTTCATCACTTCTGGTGGGTACAAATCTTGGAGGCTTGGGAACACTTATAGCAAGCATGGCAAGTCTTATAACTTATAAGTTCTATAACAAAGTGAAGTCAGAAGGGGAACACTATTTGCTTGCATTCACAGTTATCAATATCATTTTCCTTTTATTGCTTCTGGTATTATATCTAGTGCTTTCTTAGAGTAGTTGTGATGTTTTTATTGAAATGTAAAAGGTGTGATTATGCTTTCTCCAAATCCTACTTTGAATAATATATCGAATCTCATAAAAGAGTGTGAGGATCATATCGCGTTGATGGAAAAATATAGTTCGGAAGAACCATCAGCGAGTGCTTGTGTAGATCAGGCGGTTATCAAAATCACGAGTCTCAGAAATGAGTGGATTAATATAAATGAGAGAATAAGTACTTCGGGAATAGATGACGAGGGGGAGTATTCTTATGCTATACTAAGCTATAAGGCGAGTTATGCATTTGTAATCCTTGCAAAATATTTGAAAGAATTTAGGTTCGAATTGGAGAAGTTGGAGCTATATGATGATTACCAAAAGTTTTGCGGTTAAAAGAATAATTCTTACAGTACTTTCATTAGGTATGCTATTGTCACTTGCTTCGTGCAAGAGGGTTGACCTATCTGAGGTTCTGAAAACAGATCCGATGGGATATACCCCTAAGCAGATCAAAGAAGAGATAATGCCTCAGGTTGCAGAAACTGTTGTTGAAGCGCTGGAGAAGGATGACGAGGATAAACTGAAAAGTGTCTTCTCGAAAAGTGCCCTTGCAGAAACGACAGATTGGGATCTGGGATGTGAATATATTTTTGATCTATATGAGGGAACCCATACCGATATAAGAGACTATAATTATTCGCAATATGAAACCTATAAGATGGACGAATCGATAAATCTGCATTTGTTATGTCGATGCGGGCGACAAGGTGTACCGACTGGACTGGGTAGATGTTCTAGAAAATGAGGCCGATGCAGATAGCGTAGGTGTTTATAACCTTTGTATTCGTGAATGGGAAGAAGGCTATGGAAAAGAAGGTGGAGTCTTTCCAGGTATCGATTATCCAGAGCGTTTCAGTGGTTCGTATATTATGGCTGCGATAGGAACAGTGGGCGACTATACAAATAGCTCCCTTGAAATGCCGCTGCTATATGTGTCTGATAAGCTTCTTGGTAATATGTCTGAGGAAGAGAAAATTGATCTGGCAAAGGCATTACTTGCAATAAATAATAAAAATATAAAAAAGAGATGGTGTGAGCCAAGTGACGATGGCAAGCGAGTTGACTATTTTATAGATGCAGATATCCCAAGTGTTGGTAAATGTGTTTTGTCATTTATTTGCGACACAGAGGTGAGAAATGAAATCACA
>CACYQC010000171.1 GCA_902776395.1 uncultured Lachnospiraceae bacterium | reverse complement strand
CTGAGCATCACCAAGATTTGAGCAGCTTCCAACTTCGAAATACTTCTTCTGACGAGGTGACCATGCCTCAACGTCATAAGACTTAACCTTAAGATCTGCAAGATCTCCTGAGCAGCACTCAAGTGTTCTTACAGGAATATCCATTGAACGGAAAAGTTCAACTGTGTAGCTCCACATCTTATGGAACCAGTCCATTGACTCTTCAGGCTTACAGATTACGATCATTTCCTGCTTCTCAAACTGATGGATACGGTATACACCTCTCTCTTCCTTACCATGTGCACCCTTCTCCTTACGGAAACATGGTGAGTAGCTTGTAAGTGTAAGAGGAAGCTCTGCCTCGTCAATCATTTCACCCTTGAAACGGCCGATCATAGAATGCTCACTTGTACCGATAAGGAAGAGATCCTCTCCCTCGATCTTGTACATCATTTCATCCATCTCATCGAAACTCATAACGCCTGTAACAACGTCGCTTCTTATCATGAATGGAGGAATAACATATGTAAATCCTTTGTTGATCATAAAATCTCTTGCATATGTAAGAATAGCGCTGTGAAGTCTTGCAACATCACCTACAAGATAATAGAAGCCGTTACCTGCAACACGTGCAGCAGCCTCAAGGTCGATGCCTGCAAAGCTCTTCATAATATCTGTATGATAAGGAACCTCATAATCAGGAACTACAGGGTCACCATACTTTGTAACTTCAACGTTCTCTGAATCATCCTTTCCAATTGGAACAGAATCATCAATGATGTTAGGAATAGTAAGCATGATCTCACGGATCTTTGCTTCGATCTCAGGCTGAGCAGCCTCAAGCTCTGCAAGACGCTTTGCACTCTCAGCTACCTTAGCCTTAACTGCTTCAGCTTCTTCCTTCTTACCCTGAGCCATAAGTGCACCGATTTCCTTGGAAATCTTATTCTTATTAGCACGGATCTCATCAGCCTCTGCCTGGCCTTCTCTTCTCTGCTTATCGAGTTCTATTACTTCATCTACAAGAGGAAGCTTCCTGTCCTGGAACTTCTTCTTAATGTTTTCCTTAACTATCTCCGGGTTCTCTCTAAGAAACTTAATATCAAGCATCTCTATCTCCTCCTAAATCAAAGTCTTTTGATTATCTATCTAATTTACTTCTTATATTAATCAATGTCAAATGTTATATCCTCAGCATTCTCAATCATACCCTTAACCATATCATCTACAGTCTCGGCCTTCTTGAGAGCTTCCTTCTCTTCTTCGGAAAGTACCACGTAGGATTCGCCCTGGATAATTTCCTTCAGATAAGTATAGCAGCCCTGCTTTGTATGAATAGCACTGAGAACAATACCAGAGTTCTCATCATTGAGAAGTGCTATGGAGAAACTCAGTTCTCCGGACATATCACTGAATGCATCAAACTTTACAAGTCCGATCTTATTGTAACAGGAATCAAGGTGAGCCTTAAAGGTTCTGTGTTCCTTTGTTACCTTCTTGGCATTTGCCTTAACCTTGTCCATTTCCTTAAATCTGGTAAGGATAATGGATTCGAGGTCCATACCCTTCTTTCCACTCATTACCACATAATACTTTCTGGTTATGGACTGAAGCTGTCTAATCGTAAATGCAAGAATTACCGCAAGTATTACTATCAGAACAAAGAACACTATTACGACAATCTCCAGATTGATTCCGAAAACGTTAGTTGCCGCTGTCGTAAGTATCATAACTGCTCCTTTGTATTTATAATATGAATGATTCTTTCAAGATCATCGGATGAGAAATACTCTATCTCGATACGACCTTTGTTCTTGCCGCGAGGCTTGATCTTAACCTTAGTACCAAGAGTTGTCTTAAGGTTATTCTCCATCTGTGAAAGAATAGCAAGGAGTGCTGTGTTGTCTTCCTTAGGTGTCTCAACCTTGTCCTTAGGCTTTGTTGCAAGAATGTTATTAACATCCTTAACAAGCTGCTCAGTATCACGAACACTGAGGCCCTGATCAAAGATTGTCATTGCTGTTTCATACTGAACATCCGGATCCTCTATTGTAATAAGTGCTCTTGCATGTCCGGCACTTATCATCTGCTCGACAACCATTTCCTTAACCTTATCACAAAGCTTCAGGAGTCTGAGGGAATTAGTGATAGCAGTTCTGCTCTTTGATACTCTTTCTGCAACTTCATCCTGCTTTAACTTGAATTCCTCTATAAGACGGTTATAAGCAAGTGCTTCTTCAATAGGATTGAGATTCTCTCTCTGGATATTCTCGATAAGAGCTATCTCAACTCTCTGCTGCTTTGTATACTTTCTGATAATTACAGGAACTTCCTTTATTCCGGCAAGCCTTGCAGCTCTCCATCTTCTCTCACCTGCGATTATCTCATATCCCCTATCCTTCTTATAAACAACGATAGGTTCAATTACACCGATTCTCTTTATAGATTCAGCCAGTTCATTAAGAGCATCCTCATTGAAGTTTGTTCTTGGCTGGTTTGGATTAGGTTCTATATCAGTAACCTTAACCATAACCTCTGATGATTCATCAACTTCCTTCTTTGGTTTCTCTACCGGCTTTTCCTTCTCTTTAACTGCAGGAGCCTTCTTTGAAACAGCCTTTGCATCCTTCTTAGCCTGCTTAGCCTCATCCTCACTAACTGACAGAAGATCATTCAGACCTCTGCCAAGTCCTCTCTTAACAGCCATTTGGTCCTCCTTAAATGGTTTACATAATATATTTTATGGAAATTATACGCTGTTTGTATAATTCACAGTTTATCAACAATTGTCTGTCTATAAAAACAATTTATTGTTGATAACTTCGTCTGCAAGTTTACGATATGCCTCTGCACCTGTTGATCTGCTGTCATATAAATTGATCGGAAGACCAAAACTTGGAGCTTCTGCAAGACGAACATTTCTTGGTACAACTGTATCATATATAATCTCATCCAGGTTATCTCTTACATTCTGTACAACCTGTTCAGAAAGATTATTTCTTGTATCATACATTGTGAAAACTATTCCTTCTATTTCAAGGAACTTATTCAGTTTCTTCTTAATTAATTCTATTGTATATATAAGCTGTGACAGACCATCCAGAGCATAGAACTCACACTGGATAGGAACAATAACAGTATCTGCTGCAGTCATTGCATTGATAGTAAGAAGACCAAGTGCAGGTGGACAGTCGATTATTATAAAATCGAAGTTCTTTCTTACACTTCTGACAATATCTTTTAATACATACTGCTTTTTCTCTGTTTCAATAAAATCAATCTCTGCACCGGCCAGGTTTCTACTGGAAGGAATCAGATTGAGATTATCAAATACATTTATAAGCATGGCTTCACCAATATTGCATTCACCACACATAACTTCATATATTGTTTTACTGTCTTCAGCATCATCAATATACTTCTTATCAACACCCAGTCCACTGGTCATATTCCCCTGTGGATCAAGATCGATGGCAAGAACCTTTTTACCTTTTTCAGCCAGACATGCTGCAAGGTTTATAGATGTTGTTGTTTTACCAACTCCACCCTTCTGATTGGCTATCGCAATTATTCTTCCCATATTGCAATCTCCTTAAATTATCTATATTTCAACATAGTTAATATCGTACGGATGTTGTCTATTATATCATTCCAGCCTCTTAAAAACAATACGAATACACCATAATGTTTCA
>CACYQC010000170.1 GCA_902776395.1 uncultured Lachnospiraceae bacterium | reverse complement strand
AGATGGTGCCGCTGCCTGATTTGGCTGATTATATGCCGCCTGTGTAGGTTGAGATGTCTGTACCGGCTGAGTTGGTTGCTGCTGCAACACTCCTGTGGTCATCTGTTTGGCGCCGCAATATTCGCAATACAGAGAACCATCAGGTATCTGATTTCCACATTTATTACAAAACATTAATAACCCCCTTATTTAATCACTTATTTACATATTGTTATGGTCTGACTAGGAAGACTTCCGCAGTTTCACCACTTTGTACTGTCATACTACCTATAGCATACTGACTATAACCGTCATCGTAGAAGCCTTTAAGTGTGAAGTTCATTCCTTCTTCATCAAAGGTGACTGAACCGTCTTCTGTCATAGTGCCGCTGAAGGTAGAATTTTCATCATCTTTAGATTCCCACTCTCCGTCTTCACCCCAAAGAGCCTCATCATAATCAAAAGTAAGGCTTAGATTATTTCCATCAAAGCTTGTGGTGGCAGATATTGTTTCTTCGCCATAGCAATCCATCTCATTGTTTCTATCCCAGAGTAGGAAGCATCTCCAGCCTCCGTTTAGCCTGGCAGTAGATGTAACTAGCTTTCCTCCAAAATCCGTTCCTTGTGGATTGTCTGTCGCCCAATCAAAGTATTCTTCATAAGAATTTGCATTTGTAGAAAAGAACTCGCTTGCAATCTCATCTGTGAGTGGAACTGCATAATCGCTTATCTTATAGAAATCTCTCTCTTCTGGCCCGAATATTTCGCCATCTTCATTTGCTTCAAATATTTTTCTTAGTTCAGTTGATTCTTTTGGTTTTTCTTCCTCAGCGTCTGTCTCTGTGGAATACTTAGCCATAATCGTTTCTTCTGCAAATTTGCTGGAAACGTCACAATTTAACTCTCCAAGCATTATTCCGTCGTAGTTTTCTGGAACTTCAAAAACATAGATCTTTTTATCATTAAAGCTTGAACTATACAGAGTTCCTCCATCTACCTCTTCTGAACTATCTTTCATTTCATCAACATTCGTTTTGTACTGTGTTACTATTTTTACACTTATTTCTTCACCAAACTTATCGAACTTAGTCTCCGCATGTTCAACATCCTCATCAAGCAGTCCATATTTTTCAGCTGGTGAATTCAAAACATAACCAGTATAATAATCTACAACTAGAGGAGAATAATGAACATTTTCATAATACCAACGATATTCATCACTCGTAACAAGTGCTGAAAATTCTCCCGCTATAGTACATTCAACGTAATATTTAACCATACCATTCTCGTCTGGTTCTGATACTGCTACTCTTCCAAATTCAAAAGAATAAGGTGAACCCTTAATATCAATTTCCTCTGGATGAATAATTTCAAGATTTTCATTAACCAACACAGTTGATGAATTAGCCTCAATCTTGTAACCTTGATCAACTAAATGGCATCCCATTTCTTCGGCATATGGAACAGGTTCTGCCTCTTCAGGTGTAGCCTCTGAAACTGTTGCAACCTCTTCTGTAGTCGCCTCTGTTGTTACTTCAGTCGTAGCTTCAGTAACTTCCTCTACTTCAGGTTTCTTTTTAAGAAGAAGAATTAACAGAATAATTACACCTATAAGAAGAACACCACCGCCAATACTAAGACCTATAATAAGTCCTTTATTACTTTTATTTCCAGATGTCGAAGCCGGTTGTACAGGCTGCTGAGGAACCTGCTGAGTTGGTTGCTGCTGCAACACTCCTGTGGTCATCTGTTTGGCACCGCAATATTCGCAATACAGAGAACCATCAGGTATCTGATTTCCACATTTGTTACAGAACATAAGTAACCCCCTTTTTTATCAAATTACCAGGTAAGTAAATATTTACTCACACTTCCCTATTTATACACTTCCCCAATAAAATACCTAACTATATTTTCCCATAACACCCTAATAGTGTCAATAAAAGAAAGCCCCGAAAGCTGGGCTTTCCGGGGCAATTTTGATTGACTTAATTTTCGTAAAAGGAGATGCCATTACGGCCATTTTCCTTGGTCTGATATAGAGCTTTATCAGCTCTCTTAAAAAGTTCACTTACAGGCATTTCATATCTACCAAAAGCAGCTCCTACACTACAGGATACACCTGGAATACTTTCATCCTCAGGTTTTGCAAGCTTCTGATTGATTAAGTCTATCTTATTTTCAATAAGCTTCTTCATTGAACTATCTGCTCTAATCATTATAACCGCAAATTCATCACCGCCAAGACGACATACATAATCTTGAGATCTGAAGCTGTTCAGGATTACAGATGCAGCATTTGCAATGACCTTATCTCCAACATCATGACCATATGTATCATTAACATTTTTAAAATTATCCAGATCAATAATTAGAAGACTAGAGGTCTCCATATCTACATTATTAAGGAAGAAATCATATCCTCTCCTATTGAAAAGACCTGTCAGATTATCATGATTGGCATCATAATTTAGTTTACTCTGATTCTCTTTTGTTGTGTAATACATAAGATTATAGTTCTTTGCAAGAAACCGAACCTCATATGCACCAGAAAGAGGTATTTCTTCTTCCCTACGAATAATTTCGACGCAGTCTCTTAGTGGTTTAAATACCAAGACAGATGTCAGAATAACTATGCCAAGCATTATACCAATAAGAAGAAATGTGAGTACGTGTTCTATAAAAACCTGTGCTCCAAGCTCTTTACTAACCTTTTGCTGCTGCGAATCAACCTCATACTCAAGTCTATCGAGACAATCATTAGTATTATCAGAAATTCTCATCTTGGATTCAGTATATTCATCATCAAATAAATACATAATAGCAGCATTAATCTTCTGATTATTATCTAGCTGCATATCTTCATCAGATAGTTGAACCACTCTTATTTCTTCTGGATATTCATTTATATTATAGCCATAACCTTCTATAGCTAGTCTAAAAGCGTAGTATTCTCTATCCATCAGACGTACAGATTCATCCATAGCCATGGATAATTCCTTAACAGCAGGTGAATCCTCATTATTCTTTTTTAGTTTAGACAAAGCATTATCTCTTCTCTTAGTTACATTTACTTCTTCAAAATAATTATCTATATGCTGTTTATCGCCTGTTATAACAAATAGTCTAGCTTCCTCTGTAAGATAATCCGAACCCTTCTGAAGATCATAAGAGTTTTCTCTCCATTCCAACAGATTCTGTGTCATGGAATGAGTTCTATTATATAATTGCTGTGTTCTCTGCATGGCAACAATAAGAATGACGGATATTATAATAGCAGAAGCAAACATTATAATATTCAGCCTTCGTAGAGAAACGCCTCTCTTCTTAATAGATTCATGATTTCTATGTAATTTGTTTTCTTCAGACATATTCACACCTCATAAAAAAGAAAACTATAAATGCCAAAAAAACCTCGAAAGAATACTCTCAAGGTTTTTAATCAGGGGGTAAGGGAATCGAACCCCTTCCAAAGGTTTTGGAGACCCCTATCATACCGGTAGACCAACCCCCTATTTATAAAAAATACCCGATCAAACAGATCGAGTATTTGGTTACATTATTGTACTTTCAAAACTTCACACAGTTCATATCTATTCAAGACTCTGTATCTTACCTAATCTTAGGAAAAGCTCACGACCTATTAGTACACCTCAGCTGAGTATGTTACCATACTTACACCCAGTGCCTATCAACCTCGTAGTC
>CACYQC010000169.1 GCA_902776395.1 uncultured Lachnospiraceae bacterium | reverse complement strand
GATACAAGTAGAAGCACGAGATCGAACTCCTTGGCTGTAAGGCTCACCTCGTGACCCTTGATAAATACGCGTCTAGAATCAGTCTCTATCTTCAGTCCCTTCTTCTCGATAACATTTGAAGAAGAAACGCTTATATCATCACCCTTGCTATTTCTACGAAGGATAGCCTTGATACGAGCTTTAACCTCAAGTATATTGAAAGGCTTAGTTATATAATCATCCGCTCCATATTCGAGTCCCATGATCTTATCCATGTCATCACCCTTTGCGGTGAGCATTATGATAGGAACCTCTGAGAACTCTCTTATCATCTGGCAAACCTCAAGTCCTGAAAACTTAGGAAGCATGATATCCAGCAAAATGATATCATAGCTGTTTGCTCTCGCTTTCTCTACAGCTTCCTCGCCATCGAAGGCTGTATCAACCTCCATGTCGTCCTGCTCGAGTGAAAACTTAAGTCCCTTTACTATTAGCTTCTCATCGTCGACTACTAATACCTTCTTCATACTCTCTCCTTATTCAACCTTTATACGACTGCTTATTCTGGAAAATGTACCTTCACCTATTCCACTAACATTTTTAATATCTTCTACGCTCCCAAAGGCGCCATGCTCATCTCTGTAAGCGATGATTTCTGTAGCCTTCGTTTCTCCTATGCCAGGAAGTGTTTGAAGCGTCGCAGCATCTGCTGTATTGATATTCACCATGCCATCTTCGTTAGACTTGGAACCTGTCTCAGTCCCTTCCTCTGAAGCGCCTTTTGAAGCTCCCTTACTCGCAGATGCATCTTGATCTATAAGAATATTCAGATCATCGATTTCTATTTTATTAGGAATATATATCCGTTCGCCATCATTTAGCTTTTCGGCGAGATTTACGTATCCCTTTAGAGCCTCGTCCGAATATCCGCCTGCCATTCTAAGAGCATCACTAACTCTTGAATCTGGCGGAAGCTCGTAAACTCCCTCATTCACTACCGCTCCACAAACGTAGACGCAGAGCTTGTCTGGGGCGGAAGCATCTTCACCATTCACAGCTGAAGTATCCACTTCTCCAGCACCAGTTCCTTCCTGATTATTACCAACAGAACTGCTTGAATCCTTAACAGAAGACTCCGACTTTCCATCTGAGGACTCCGCGGAAACTTCCTTCTTAGTAGTGATCTTCAGATCACCATCATCCTTTTTTCTATCACCCAAAAACATAAATACACATATAATCATAGTTACTGCAAGCAGCAGCAGCCTGAATATATTTCCCTTCACCTTACGCTTCAGGTGATTTAAAACCCTATTTAAATCTTGCATTTACACCAGTCCTTTCTATTTCAAATAGACCAGTATATATGCAACAACGAACAATTATCTATTTATTTTAACACATCTACTTACATATTGTAATGTGTTTCCCACTTTATAAGCGAAGTTTTCTAGTCCTCATCCTTCAGAATAGCAGTTCCGATACCCTTATCTGTATAGAACTCAAGTAGGAGGCAATGCTCCAGTCTTCCGTCCAGGATATGGACTCTTGAAACACCATTCTTCATAGCATCTATACAATTCTGAAGCTTTGGAAGCATTCCGCCACCAACTACTCCATCATCCAGCAGCGCCTGAGCTTCACTTACAGTCATTGTAGATATAAGTGTCTTCTTATCACTTGGATCAACGAAGACGCCTTCGATATCTGTCAGGAATACAAGCTTCTCAGCTTGAATAGCTGTAGCAACTGCACATGCGCAGTCATCTGCATTTATGTTGTAATCATGATCATCCTCTATGCCCATTCCGATAGGTGCAACAACAGGAATAAAATCAGCATCAAGAAGTGAATCGATTACTGAGCTATCTGTCGCAACAACCTCTCCAACGTATCCGATATCCTTTCCATCGGACAGCTTCTTCTGAACCTTCAGCAGTCCAGCATCCTTACCACTGATACCCACTGCATTCAGTCCAACCTTGGACATCAGACCAACAAGGCTTCTATTAACATTATTAAGAACCATTTCAGCAACTTCTAGTGTTGGCTCATCTGTTACTCTGAGACCATTCTGGAAATGCGTCTCCATTCCAAGCTTTCCAATCCACTTGCTTATCTCCTTACCGCCACCATGTACAATGATAGGCTTAAGACCAACAAGCTTCAGAAGGGCAACGTCCTGAATAACATTGAACTTCAGATTCTCATCAAGCATAGCAGAACCGCCATACTTAACTACGATCTTCTTTCCACTAAACTTCTTGATATAAGGAAGAGCTTCGATAAGCGTCTGCGCTTTCCTCTTAATCTCTTCAATATCATCGTTCTTAATCATTTTGATATCCTCTCTACAAATCATAATTATTCCCCGTAACCCGCTGCTTATTTATATATAACGCTCCTGCTTGCTCGCTAAGCTTAACGCCGCCTGCTTGCTCGCTTAGCTCCTATAATCAGCATTAATTGTAACATATTCATGGGTGAGGTCACAACCCCACGCAATTGCTTCATATTCTCCGTCGTGAATGTCACAGAGTGCTGTAACCTCATCTGGAGATAGTATTCTGAGAGCCTCCTCCTCAGAGAATTCAGGAAGTCTTCCCTGATCTATCAGTTTGATGCTTCCTTCCTGGCTCATCATTGTTATATCTGTCTTGTTTGGATCAAACTTCGCGCCCGAATATCCCATAGCGCAGAAGATTCTTCCGCAGTTTGCGTCTCTTCCGTAAATGGCTGCCTTAGACAGGTTTGAAGTAATAATAGACTTTGCAAGTGTCTTAGCGGTCTGGTAATCAGGTGCTCCGACAACCTTTGCGATAAAGAGTCTTGTTGCTCCCTCGCCGTCTGAAGCCATTGTTCTAGCAAGGAACTCAAGTATTGTATAAAGACCTTCTATCAGCTCAGCGAAATCCTTTCTCTTCGCCAGAACTGCATCACTCACCTTCTCACTCACAAGCTTCTTAGCGAGCTCTCTGATATCCTCGTCACCAGTTTCATCGATCACGCTAAGATCAATATCCATAGACTCAGCAGTCAGTGTCTCATTTCCTGCGAGGCCATTTGCAAGCCAAACAAAGGTATCATTTGTAGAAGTATCGCCGTCTACAGAAACCATGTTGAAGGTTCTCTCGATAAGCGCCCTAAGTATTCTCTGCGCAAGTTCCTGCTCAATGGAAATGTCTGACATAGCAAAGCCCAGCATAGTTCCCATATTTGGATGAATCATTCCAGAGCCCTTGCACATAGCACCGATATGACACTCCTTACCATCCATCTCCAGAGATACTGCTATCTCCTTCGGAATAGTGTCTGTTGTCATTATTGCCTTAGCTGCCTCGCTGGCTTCCATGAAGGCATTTGCCTTATTACCATTAAAGTACTGTCTCAGAACAGCAGTTCCGCTATAAGGAACTCCTATCATCTTCTTTGAGAGGTCTCGGATTCCCTCTTCAATCTTCTCGATAGGAAGCTGTGGTCCGATAACACCTGTAGACATCGTGAGAACGTGTTCCTTCTGAACTCCCAGACATTCAGCCACCTTTGCAGCCTCGCGCTGACAGTTAATCAGTCCCTCACTGCCTGTAGCTGCATTTGCGATTCCTGTGTTGATGACAGCCGCGCTAGCAAGTCCGCCAGCAACAACCTTCATATCCCACTGCACAGGCGCCGCCTTCACTATATTTCTTGTAAATGTACCCGCCACAGTTGCAGGCTC
>CACYQC010000168.1 GCA_902776395.1 uncultured Lachnospiraceae bacterium | reverse complement strand
TTTCCTCTTTAACTTCGCAACGAGTATTGTTCTCTTACCTTTTAATAAGCAGATGTCTCAGCTGACGGGTAAAATGGTTAAGGATACAGATGCTGTTCCTGGTGATGAGGAGATCAAAGCTCTCGATGATATGCTTCTCAAAACTCCGGGTATTGCGCTCAATCAGTGTATCAGACTTATTAATAAGATGAGTGAGAAAATACTTGAGAATTTCCAGATGGCAACAGGAATGATCAAGGAATATTCACCTAACAATTTTGTTTTGCTGGAAGAAAATGAATCCTTTATTGATAGATGTGAAACAGCGCTTTCTGATTATATAGTTAAGATAGATAGAAAGAGGCTGACACCGGATAACAAGCTGGTTGTATCAGAGGTTCTAAGCTCTATAGGAGACTTCGAGAGAATGGGCGACTATTCTATGAATATAGCTTATGTAGCTCAGGAGATGAATGAGAATAAGATAGAATTCTCAAAGAAGGGCCAGAAGGAGCTTGAGGCGATAATGTCTGCCACTCAGCTGACAGTAGAAACAGTTATGGAGTCGTTCTCTACAGATAACCTAAATATGGCTATCAGAGTTGAGCCAATGGCTCATACTGTTAAGGAGTTAAATGAACTTATTAAGTCTCATCACGTGGATAGACTTCAGGACGGAGACTGTGGAGTTGAAGGTGGTGTGGCGCTTTACGATCTGATGAACAGCTTCGAGAGAATATCCTCTCACTGTGCAAATGTTGCTCTCCATGTAGTTAAGAGAATAAGAGGAGAGAAGGACTTCGATGATATGCACGGTCATGTAGATGATACTACCACAGAAGAATATAAGGCTCTTGAGAGCTATTATGAAATGAAATATATAGATCCAATCCGTAAAAAATCAAAGAAGAAATAATTTAAAACTAGTCTATACTCAGCCTATCGGAAAGGTAGTCAAAGGCTGCCTTTTCGCATAGGTCTTTTAATGTCTTCATATTGTTAGCGATATATTCAGGAGTTTCTATCATTCCTTTAGTAACCCATTCGAGAATAATTCCGCAGGAACCATAGGCAAAGAATCTGGCTATAAAGTTTCTTTGCTGATCACTAACTGTATTCAGAGAATCGTCTGGAGCACTTTTATCTATAACAGAAATGGCTTGCTCAAATATATTCTGAGCCTGCACTAGTAGGTATTCCTGAATATAGTTTTCTGTATGATTAATTGTATTTATATAGAAACGCTTATCTTCGGTCATGGCTGTAAGAAGCTCTTCGAGTCTAGTATTCCAATTCTCAAAGCTTACATCTTTAATATACTTTTCTAGTAGATCATTTTCGTAGATCCACTTCAGTAGTACATATTTATCCTCAAAGTGATAATAGAAGGTCTGACGGTTGATATCACATTTTTCGGAAATGTCCTTTACAGATATCTTGTCGAAGGTTTTTGTTTTGGTTAATTCCTTTAGACTGTCAGCTATTAATCTTTTGGTGATAGTTGAATATGACATTTGAACTTGTTCCTTCCTAGTTGATTTTTGTGATACAAATTACATATTTATTACTACATAGTAATGATAACACAGATTTTGGAAAAGAAGAGATTAAATTTTGACATTTTTTTAAATGTGTCGCAAAGTTTGTCACAGATAAACTTTTGTCTAATTACATATTCATCCTTTGGGGGTATCCTTTCAAATGAAACAAGAGAGGATACTTTTTTAGTGTCTAATAAGAAGAGGAGGGATAACAATGAAACTTGGCAAGCACGTCGTAAAAATGCGAATACCTATATTGATACTTGCCCTTGCTCTGCTGATTCCATCAGCAATTGGTTATCTAAAAACCAGAACTAATTATGATATTCTCACATATCTTCCTAAAGATATTGAGACGATGAAAGGACAGAATATCCTGGCTGAGGATTTCGGCACGGGAGCCTTTTCTATGGTGGTCGTAGAAGGTCTTCCTGATAAGGATATAGTGGACTTGGCAGAAAAGATTGAAGACGTAGATCATGTTGAGAGAGTGCTCTCATATCCATCGGCTACAGATGGTACAGTTCCTATCGAACTGCTTCCAGAGGATCTTAGAAGCACCATTCAGCAGGGAGATGCTCAGCTGATGATGGTATTCTATGATACTACACTTTCTGCTGATGAAACATTAAATGCGGTAGAAGATATAAGGGCTATAGCTGGAAAGAGCGTATTCGTTGGAGGTATGTCAGCTGTAGTTATTGATACAAAGAATCTTAGTGATAAAGAGGTTCCTATATATGTTGCTATAGCAGTTGTGCTGTGTCTCGTAGTACTGCAGCTTAGCATGGATTCATTTTTGATACCAGTACTTTTCCTGATAAGTATAGGTTGTGCAGTAATGTACAACATGGGTTCAAATGTTTTTAAGGGAGAAATATCCTACGTAACCAAGGCTCTAGCTGCTGTGCTTCAGCTTGCGGTAACTATGGATTATTCTATCTTCCTATGGCATAGCTACTGTGATGAGAAAAAGGATAAGGATAACAAGGAAGCAATGGCAGTTGCTATTGATAAAACTCTTGTATCTGTAGTAGGTAGCTCTATAACAACAGTTGCTGGATTTGTAGCCCTTTGTTTTATGAGCTTTACGCTTGGACTTGATATGGGAATAGTTATGGCGAAGGGAGTTGTGCTTGGTGTTATTTGCTGCGTTACGGTACTACCTTCAATGATTCTTATATTTGATAAGGCGATAGAAAAGACAAGACATAAAGCCTTGATTCCTGATTTTTCAAGGATTAGTCCTTGGATAGTAAAGCATTATTATATATTCCTTATAGCCTTTTTGGTTCTTATTGTACCAGCCTTCTATGGACAAAAGCATAATAAGGTTTATTACAATCTAGATAGTTCACTTCCTAAGGATCTGGAAAGCATCCAGGCTAATGAGAAGTTGGAAAAAGAATTCAACATGGCATCCACTCATATGATCCTGCTTGATTCAAATCTAGAGGATAGGGAAGTAAGAAAGCTGATAGAGGATGTAAATAATGTTGATGGAGTTAAAGCGACACTTGGAATTCAGGCAATAGAGGGAGCCGGACTTCCAAGGGAAATGATTCCAGAGCATATAGTGAGTTTACTCGATGACGGAGAGTATCAACTGCTATTTGTAATGTCAGAATATAAGGTTGCATCAGATGAGGTTAATCATCAGTGTGACAAGATAAATAAGATAATAGATAAATATGACACCAAGGGAATGCTTATAGGTGAAGCTCCATGTACTGAGGATCTCATAAAAGTTACAGACCACGACTTTAATATCGTTAGCTCGGTATCAATAGTACTGGTCGGACTGATAATAATTTTTGTATTTAAATCAGTCTCACTTCCGATCCTTCTTGTTTCAGTGATCGAGTTTGCGATATTTATCAATATGGGAATTCCTCATTACACTGGAGCCACTTTACCTTTTGTAGCGTCTATTGTTATTGGAACGATACAGTTAGGTTCGACAGTTGATTATGCGATACTGATGACAAATAAATATAAGACACTCAGAGTCGCAGGAGTAGAAAAAGAAGAGGCAGTTACAAAGGCACTGGAAGGTTCTATCAACTCTATATTTGTATCAGCATTATCCTTCTTCGCTGCTACATTTGGAGTTGGTCTATATTCCAAGATAGATATGATAAGCTCTCTCTGCATACTAATGGCAAGAGGAGCAATTATAAGTATGTT
>CACYQC010000167.1 GCA_902776395.1 uncultured Lachnospiraceae bacterium | reverse complement strand
ACAGAGAAGACTTGCTGCAGAGAATAGTCCTGTTGTTTCTCTGGAACAATATAGACTCTCACCAAATTCTATGCAGGTGGACTTTATCAATAACCTGAAAAAGATAAGAGAACAAGGAGAAGATAAAGCGTTACTTATATCAGCAACCGGGACGGGCAAAACGTACGCCTCAGCCTTTGGACTCCGTGATGCTATGGGTGATAATGATGGTAATGTGAAGAGTGGTTTCAAGAATAATTCTAAGAAATCTAACCGCATTCTTTTCATCGTCCACCGTGAGCAGATTGCAAAGCAGGCGATGAAGTCATATAAAAATGTATTCGGTAGAAGCAGGTCTTATGGTCTTCTTTCCGGTAACAGCAAGGAAACTGATGCAGATATCCTCTTTGCTACAATGCAAATGATGTCAAAAGAAGAAGTTATGACGCAGTTTCCGAAGGACTGTTTTAAAACCATAGTAATAGATGAGGCTCATAGAACAGGAGCGGCTAGTTATCAGAAGATTATGGATTATTTTGAGCCGGAGTTTTGGCTTGGTATGACTGCGTCTCCTGAACGTACAGATGACTTTGATGTGTTCGCGACATTTGATCATAATATTGCTCTTGAGATTAGACTTCAGCAGGCTATGGAGGAAAATCTCCTCTGTCCATTCCATTACTTTGGTATAACGGATATGGAAATAGATGGTGTAGTAATTGACGAGAAAACTGAAATGGAAAACTTTAGATTCCTTGTTTCTGACAAGAGAGTGGATTATATCACTAATCAAATGAACTTCTATGGTTATTCGGGTGACAGAGTTAAGGGGCTTATCTTCTGTAGTTCCAGGAAAGAAGCAGAAACTTTAAGTGGTATATTTAATGATAGGGGATATAAGACAAAGGCACTCACAGGTGCAGACAGTCAGGAAGAAAGAGAAGCTGCGATAGAACTTCTGACAAAGGATATTCAGGTTGATATAGATGGAACAAAAGATGGAACAAAGCATGGGGATTATCTCGATTACATTTTCACTGTGGATATATTCAATGAAGGTGTTGATATCCCTGAGGTGAATCAGGTTGTTATGCTTCGTCCGACAGAGTCGCCGATTGTATTTGTCCAGCAGCTTGGACGTGGACTCAGAAAGGCTGACGATAAGGATTTTGTAGTTATCCTTGATTTCATTGCCAACTATAAGAATAACTTTATGATTCCGATTGCTCTTTCGGGCGACAGGACCTACAACAAAGACAATATCCGCCGTTATGTTACTGAGGGGGAAAAGGTTATTCCGGGAATCTCAACAATTCATTTTGATGAGATATCCAAGAAGAAGATATACGCTGCAATCGATACGGCAAACTTCAGCGATATCAAGCTTATCAGAGAAAACTACAAGAATCTGAAATACAAGCTGGGACGCATTCCAAACCTGATGGACTTCGACAGATACGGTGAAATGGATGTGCTCCGAATTTTCGACAATAATTCCCTTGGTTCATACTATAAGTTCCTTGTGAAGTATGAGAAGGATTATAAGGTAAGACTTTCTGCAAATGAAGAGAAGATAGTCGAATTCATTTCCAAGAAGCTAGCAAGTGGAAAGCGTATACATGAACTGGAAATGTTATCTCGCATGCTGATTTATAAGGACGCGCTGGTTCAGGGGATGAAGACTTCCTTGAAGGAGAATTACAACAAGGATTGCCCGGACAAGGTTGTGAAGAGTGTTGTAAATGTACTTACAAATGAGTTCCCTTCCGGTTCCGGTAAGAAGACCTACGAGGATTGTGTATTTATCGAGAAGAGCCAGGATGGTGACTTCGAGATAAGCAAGCCTCTACAGAAAATGATTCATAACAAAGAGTTCTACGATATTGTGAAGGAGCTTCTTGAATTCGGAAGATATAGATACGAGCGTGATTATTCCATGACTTACCAGGATACGGAGCTAGTGCTGTATCAGAAGTATACCTACGAAGATGCATGTCGTCTTCTTAACTGGGAGCATAATGAAGTACCACTCAATATTGGTGGTTATAAGTATGATAAGACTACTAAGACATTTCCTGTATTCATTAATTATGATAAAAGTGATGACATTCAGGATACTATAAAGTACGAAGATCATTTCACATCTCGCAGCTCACTCATCGCAATATCAAAGCAGAGCAGAACTGTTGAATCAGAAGATGTACAGAACTTCCTTCATGCAAAGGAACGCGGCATAGATGTTGAACTTTTCGTGAGAAAGAACAAAGACGATAAAATATCCAAGGAATTTTACTACCTTGGCAGAATGACAGCTACGGGCAATACGAATGAATTCATTATGGCTAATACTGATAAGACTGCCGTGGAGATAGAGTGGAAGCTGGACACACCGGTGAGAGAGGATATATATCAGTATATAGTTAATGGATGAGCTGGAGGGTTAATCTTCAAGGTTTGTAGTATTTGCAACAAATATTTGTTGGCTAAATTAATTTGGTACTAAGAAAGATAAAGAAGCTAAGAAGAATGAAGTGGTGGCTTAAACAAATGTAATACAATATTCAGTGGCAGGGCGTTACAAGTAGATACTTGTGGCGCTTTTTCATCTATTCTGAATAAATGGTTTATAATCGTTCACATATTATTCTATTGAAATAAAGTATTAAATGAAGTATATTTAGGTAAATATCCGTAAAAGGATATGAGATTACGGAGGTTTACCTAAATGTTGATGACGTATAATGAATGTTTGACAAAATATAAAAATGACTATCAAATTCGAAGAGCATTAGAAGCTGGCTTAATCATAAAGCTTGAGCCGGGAATATATTCGGATAAGAACTTTGAATTTGAAACGTCTATAATATCCAAAAAATATCCCCATGCTGTATTTACGATGAGAAGCGCTTTTTATTATTTAGGATTAACTGATACGATTCCAGAAAAGTATCATCTAGCAACTGATAAGGATTCGTCCAAAATAACAGATAAACGTGTTGTTCAGTATTTCGATAATTATCAAAGTCTTGAACTTGGGATGATCAATTATGAAGTAGATGGTGGAATGATAAGGATGTATGGTAATGAAAGAATGCTTTTGGAATTATTTAGAAATAAAAAACGTTTGCCATATGATTATTATAAGGAAATATTACAAAACTTTAGAAAAAGAATTGATAAGATGGATATAGCTTTTATTCAGGATATGGCATTGGAATTACCTAAAAGTGATATTATATTAGAGGCATTTGAAACGGAGGTTTTATAATGGGAATTATTGCTGATATGATGAGGGCAAATGATGAATCTGGATATACAGGTGCGAATCTTACTGCAAAGGTATGCCAGGATATTGTACTTAAAGCTATTGCAGAAAGCAACTTGAATAGGAATGTAACAATTAAAGGTGGAGTGGTGATGCGAGAGATAACGGGAGACGTCAGAAGAGCCACTCAAGATATGGATATTGATTTTATAAGATACTCATTAAGTGACCAATCTATTGATGCATTCATAGATAAGCTGAATGTTATAGAAGGAGTTACATTCGCAAGAATCGGTGAAATAACTGAGTTAAGCCAACAGGATTATCACGGAAAAAGAATATTTGTAAATGTTACAGATAATGAGGGCGTGAGTGTTCAGAGTAAGATAGACCTTGGCGTTCATACGCACTTAGATATAGAACAGGAAGAGTTTTGCTTTGATATAGCATATGACGAAGAAGGAGTTAGTCTTTTGATTAATTCGAAAGAACAGATGTTTTCTGAAAAATTAAGATCTCTTCTTAAGTTCGGTGCAGCCTCTACAAGATTTAAGGATATATTTGATATATATTACCTTAAGGACAAAGTTTCAAAAGACAAATTGAGAAAATGCTTTGAAGAATATATATTAAATGATCTTGGTATGAGAGAACAAAGCATGGATGATATTATAAGGCGTCTTGAATCAACCTTTAAAAGTGAAAGATATAAGAGTAGGCTTGCAAGCTCGGATAAAAACTGGATAGGTATAGATACTGAAATTGCATTGTCTGGTATAATGGATTATATGAGGGGATTCGTAGTATAACAGAATTCTATATTAGTTGTTCGAATATATAGATGCTAAGCAAGATAAGGAAGCCTGTCGCATCCCAGATTATATGTTGCATTACCTTAAGAGGAGGATGCTGCCACAGAAATAGGCTACTGTATAGAAACAGAGTGTCCCTGGGAGCCGGAACACCAGTGTTCTATTATAATAAGGGGAGACGAACTGAGATATGTTGGACCATCAGAGGGTAATACTCCATGGGATGAGGAGGAGGAGTATTACTGTATCTGGAATGATAAGGATGAGAACTGATATACATATTTCTTAGCCCTGATGCGACTAGTAAGGTGATTGGAAGATTTATTTCAGTTTTATGGACGATGACAAATCGCTATTTGTGGTCGCACGATACTATTGTAATTCCAGAATATACATATGGCTTTGAATGCAGCTTTCGAGTGAACATAATGGCTTTGAGTGGTTGACTTACGATGAAGCTATAACAAGGCTGACGTGGGATTCCAATAAAACAGCATTGTATGAATTGAATTGTCGCTTGCTTGAAGCATGTCAAATCGGGGAATTGGAGGGGAAAACATGTTAGAAATATTAAAAGCGAGGTTTCAGGATAATATGAATCTTCATATGGAACTGAGTTGGCTTGACGTGGAGAAACGTTTG
>CACYQC010000166.1 GCA_902776395.1 uncultured Lachnospiraceae bacterium | reverse complement strand
CTCTCTGAAGAAATCGGATGTACAGGCAGTGTATGGAAGGGACCAAACAACTATTATGGTGATGGAACTCTTACTACTGCAAGAGACCTGGCTATTATAGCAAAGGAACTCTACTCTCATCCTCTCTTCAGATCTATCATAGAAGCTGATACATATACCATTCCTGCTACTAACAAAAGTGATCCAAGAGAACTTTGGCAGGATAACCGTATGAAGTATAAAGCAAATACGGATTTTTATAATCCACTTCATATAGGTGGTAAGGTTGGATATTCTGAACTTGGTGGAGGTTGTTTTCTGTCTTTTGCAGAGAATAAGGGAATGACAGTTGCCTGTATAGTTATGGGATGCAAGCCATCTGAAGAAATCTACTCAAGCACATCTAAACTTTATGATAAGGTATTTAATCAGTATACAAGAGTTTATCCATTAAGAGGATATACCTTTGATGTTGATATAGAAGAATCTGTTATTATAGATAATTATTTTGACAGAGTTGAGCATTCTCTTCCTTATTACTATGTAAATGAAGATTTAGCCATAAATGTAGATGCCGGATATGATCCTGCAGATATAGAGTTAAATCCTGTCATGTATACAAAACCGGCCGGAAGTAAAGCCGGAGTAATGGAAATATATTATAAAGGAAGTAAAGCAGCTGAGACAGACATTGAGATAAATATATCCAGTGTATACCCTGAGGATTATCTTAAGGGAGACGGTTCAACTGCAACAGATGCAGATAAAGACAAAGATGCAGCGGATAAGAAAGTAAGATCCGTTTTAATGTATATGATACTTATAGTTATAGGTCTGATGATTCCTCTTCTTGTTGTTCTTCTTTTTGCACTAAGAAGATCCAGGGGAAGCAAGAAAAAGTGAGGCTGTTATGAGCAAAACCAAAAGTATTAAAAACATCAAAGAAGCTAATCAAGAAATGCTCAGATATTTTAATGCGCTCTACTCTGAACATCATGACGAACTTCAGAGTGCAAAGTCCAGACTTTTTGAAATTAATGTAAAGCTGGATGAGCTTGTTAAAACAAAGAACATTTACTCTCTCAATGCTGATTACAGACGAAACCTTTTCAGTCCTCTTAATACAGAGGGTAATGAAAATGAAAAGGAATTAGAAATCCGTCATGAGATTGAGAATCTTACAGAAGAGAGAAATATTCTCGAAGATAAGATAGAAAATGAGAATAGAAATATTAAGTCTATTGAAACAAGACTCAGTAAGCTTAATCTTTCAAAAGCATCACTTCAGAACCTTCAGGATGAACTCGGAATATATATTACAAAATCATCTGAAGAAAAGAAACCTATACTGGAGGAAGATGATAATGAATATGTAGAATCTTCTGATACTCTCCGTCAGCATGGTAAGAATATACTGATGATGAGTACATTTGATAAGACATATAATTCTACTGTAATGGATAAGAGAATCCGTTCAGAGATTGCTTCAAACAGCCATAAGTTAGAGATGATCAGAGATGTCATCAGAACTGATCCAAACAGAGCAAAGGTTACTGTAGATGAAGTTCTGAGTAATTCAAAGAATATCATGCTTGTAATAGATGACCAGCTTAAGAGAAACTACTATTATTTTGATGATAAGAAAAGTATAAAGAGCATGGTTGAAGATTTCGTATTAGATGCACAGGATAAGCATCCTCTCATCGTGTTTGATACAGAGTTTACTAACCTGAATATTCAGCCGCCATATATCAGAATGCTTATGCTCTATAAGCTGCTGGATATATTCTTTGATAATATATATAAACACTCAAAGGCAAGTCATGTAAGAATATCAGTTAGTGAAATCGGTGGAAAGATCGATGTATTCATTAATGATAATGGTATAGGAATACCTGAAAATCATGACAGTAAATCGCCTTGGTATAGTGGTATAAAACGAGCAAAAGAAATAATATATCTTCTTGATGGCAACATTATGTTAACTAATGAAGATGGAACTACAGTAAGATTCAGGTTTGATATAAACTAAGTAAAGTTATGTAAACCTAATAGAATATAAATTATGTAAACTAAAGGAGTAATTATTTAATGAAGAAATTAATCGCAGAGCTGATTTCAGCTGAGTTACCTGAGCTTTCACTGGAAGATATTGAAAAATCAATAGAAAATCCTCCAAAGCCAGAGCTTGGAGATTTTGCTTTCCCATGCTTCAGACTTGCAAAGGTTATGCATAAGGCTCCAAATCTTATCGCCGGAGAACTTGCTGAAAAGATAAAGAGCGATGCAATAGATAGAATAGATGTTGCCGGAGCATATCTTAACTTCTATATGAATAAAGATTTTTATCTTAAGAGTATGATTGAGAAAATCTCTCAGGATAATTTCGGAGCATCAGATGAAGGAAATGGAAAGACTATATGTATAGACTACTCCTCTCCTAATGTTGCTAAGAACTTCCATGTTGGACATCTTAGAACTACATTTATAGGTAATTCTCTCTATAAGATATTCGATAAACTTGGATATAAGGTAGAAAGAATCAATCATCTTGGTGACTGGGGAACTCAGTTTGGTAAGCTCATCGTAGCATATAAGAGATGGGGAAGCGAAGAAGCTGTTAAGGAAAAAGGTATAGAGGAACTTATGAGAATCTATGTTCTTTTCCATGAAGAAGCTGATAAAGATCCTGCACTTGAGGATGAAGCAAGAGCCTGGTTCAACAAGATGGAGAATGGTGATGAGGAAGCTCTTAAGATATGGAGATGGTTCCTTGATATCAGTCTTGAAGAATTTAAGAGAATATATGCTCTTCTGGGTATGGAATTTGATCATTATACAGGAGAAAGCTTCTATATAGATAAAGCTGATGCTGTTGTTGAGGATCTTAAGAAGGCTGACCTTCTTACAGACAGTGAAGGAGCAAAGATTGTTGATCTTTCAGAGTATGATATGGCTCCATGTCTTATCCTTAAGAAAGATGGTAGTACAATCTACGCTACAAGAGATCTTGCAGCTGTTAAGTATAGAAAAGAGACATTCGACTTCTTCAAGTGCTTATATGTAACAGGTCAGGAACAGAAACTTCACTTCAAACAGGTATTTAAGGTAGTTGAGCTTCTTGGTAATGAATGGGCTAAGGATAGTCTCGTACATATTCCTTACGGACTTGTTAGTCTTGGCGGAGAAAAGCTCTCAACAAGAGGCGGAAATGTTATATACGCTGAAGATATTCTTAAGGAAGCAATTGCTAAGATCAGAAGTACTATTGATGAGAAGAATCCGGATCTTAAAGATAAAGATGAAGTATCCAGAATCGTCGGTGTAGGTGCCGTAATCTTCAATGATCTTTATAACCAGAGAATTAAGGATGTTTCTTTCAACTGGAGTCATATTCTTAGTCCTGAAGGAGAGACTGGTCCATATGTAGAATATACATATGCAAGATGTTCAAGTATTCTCAGAAATGCTTCTGATTATCAGTTTACTACAGATATTGATTATTCAGTACTTGAGGATCAGGCTTCAATAGATCTTATTAAAGCTCTTAATGAGTTCCCGAATGTTGTTAAGAGTGCTTCAGAAACATATGAGCCACATATTGTTGCAAGATATGCAATTGCTGTAGCTCAGGCATTTAATAAGTTCTATCATGATAATAAGGTACTTGTTGAAGAAACAGATGTTCGTAATGCAAGACTTATGCTTGTATCACTTACAAGAAAAGTTATCAAAGATGCTATGGATCTTCTTGGTATCGGTGTTGTTGAAGAAATGTAAATATTATATTTGTTCTTTA
>CACYQC010000165.1 GCA_902776395.1 uncultured Lachnospiraceae bacterium | reverse complement strand
TTGTCTCGATGTTTACGAAGAGGAATCAAATGTATTCTTCCATGACTATTCACATCATATTGTTAATGATGATACATTGGCGAGACTTATCTCGATGCCGAATGTTATAGTTACATCTCATCAGGCTTTCCTCACTAATGAAGCGTTGATGAATATAGCAGATACTACATTGAATAATGTTAAAGAATTCTTTGATAAGGGTGCTTGTGCAAATGAAATCTGTTATAAATGTGCAAACCTTGCTAATTGCAAACAAACGCATGAAACAAAATGTTTTTAATTTTTAAAGGGCAACACAAAATGTGTTGCTCTTTTGTTATACTTCTAGATATATAATCGTAGGTGTATTGAAGAAATAATATCGACCTATGGAGGATTTAAAAAATGCCAAAACCTAAGAAATCAAAATACGTTCCGGTTAAGGAAAATGGAGTATTAAATGATAAAAATATAGAAGCTTACAACATTCTTTATAATGCAACTATTTTTGACTTACTTGTTACTATGAAAGCTGTTAATCCTGCTGTAGCTGATGAATACGGAGAAATGCAGTCGGAAATATCTGATTATGATGAAGATTTAGATGTGCCTGTTAAGACTGATTGGCAATTTGATGCTACCCCAACTATTAAGTATAAGTACGATAAGCGTGCTGTAGAAATTGCTGAAAAGGCTTTGAGGGATTCGTCAAAGGCTTTTTATGATTATCTAGATAATATAGGACCGGATCGAAGATATTTTAATAAACAGGTAAAAGCTATTGCTATTTGGAATGATCTTGATAGAGGTAATATGCTTCAGGCAATGTCAGAGGAACCATTTCTTATTAATTATAAAACACAGCTGAGTGGTGCTACTCCTGATATCTTTAGAGTTGTAGATAAAACATGGGGAACACAAACTCCAAAAGCAGTACTTGATGCTACCAGAGAGGATGGAATATTAAGACCTCTTTTGGACTTTTTTGAGGCTGGAACAGATATTTATTCTCTAGAGCTGTGGAAAAATAATGAAAAGAAAAAAGGTTGGAATTCCACAAAAGAAAAGAAGTATTTGAGTCAGGCGTATGAGTATTATGGGAATGTAGTTAAGAATTATGAGGCACTTCAGAAGTTTCCTGATGAAATACAGCTGAGAACGGGTTTCCTCGGAAATGCATTGGAGCATCTTACAGCAAGAGGAGAGGTTGAAGGACGTTCATGTAATGACTTTGTGGAAGGCCTAAGATGGAAGATGAAGGCTATTGAGAATGGTTGGACATCGGATGGTTTATCTGCGATGAACTGTGTGGGTATTTTTGATGGCTCCATTCAGAAAACTAAATATGACTTTGAATTAAAAGGTGAGAAGGCTAAGTTAGACGAAATTATTGAGTGGGAAAACAGAGTTCTTAAACCTTTTAAAGAGGAGCTGTTTGCAAAGAAAATTACCTCGGCAGTAGATATGTCAGAGTGTATAGATAAAATAGTGGAGTTTGATAAGAAACTTCAGAACGATCCAATTATTAAGAAATACAATTGGCTGACTTCGATTAGCTTTAACTCATTTAGAGATGTTATTATTCCTAAAACTAAGAATAGAGTTATAGATGCTATTGATAAAGAGGTTGAACTGGAAAAACCTCAGATTGGTCTTGAAGAAAAAAATCTTAAGAAAGCGGATTATAGCGAAGGAATGAAGAGTCTTCTTGAGAGTATAAGAAAGACTGATAATAAGGAGGCTCAGCTTCAACTTGTGGAGGGATATCTGGCATACAAATTTATGGATGGAAAAGTAATGTCTGCATATCCAGAACTATTTGATCCTAAATTTGTAGGAAATAAGACGGCTACTGATGAACTTGGTAAGCAGTGTAAAAACTATGCTAAAGCACTTATTAATGCTCTTAATCCATCCAGTAATGAAGAACTAGCTGATATGCTGGAATATGGTGATCATGGTCCATTCTTTAGTGATATAAGAGATAGAATAGCCCTAAATGGCAAGAGATCAGCGATGAATGATTTCCTTACTGGAAAGGCTGATAGTAAGCTACCTTCTAAGCCTGTATCTGAAGTTATAGGTGTGATGAAGAAGGGGTATGAGATAACAAATTCTACTAATACAAGATTCGGCGATGTTTATCGTGGGCTACAGAATATTGAGCAACTTAGGAGCGTAATCGGTAATGATTTAAGAAAAAAGAATATGGGTGATGGACCACTTGTTCCTAATGAAGAAAAGCTGTCAGAAATGATAAGAAATGAAATAGATTGCATCAATAAGGCTAATTCTTATCTTGCAGATAAGGAAAAGAAAATAAGAGATAAAGGCGGAGATCCAAATACTGAAGACGGAATAGCTCTTCTTGGTAAGAATGGAGCGGTTAGATATAAGGCAATGAAGGAGGCTAAGAAATCTCTTCTTCATACTTATAAAGCCACAATGCGTCTGAAAGAGAATCCGATTAGCGTTAGAGAAAAAGAAATGCTTAAGTTATCATCAAATAAGCGTTTTGAAATTGATGGAGAAGATTTCCGTGTTGAAGCTGTTAATGAAATGTTCAGAAAGGAAATAGATAAGATACAAGAGGCAAGTATCTCTGAATATGAAAATCGTGTAGCTGAGAATAAGAGGTTTGAGAATCTTTCAGCAGAGGAAAAACAGAAGGAAGAGGTTATAAAGGCTCATGAGAATGCAATCATAGATTCTGCCGAAAAAGGTATGTACTGTGATATGACTATTAAAATGAGTAAAGATATGAGAAAAGAGCTTATGGCAAATGCTCCAAAGAAGTTCGAGCATCCTGAGGTTCTTCCTGAAATGAGCGAACGTGAAAGGGAACTTGCAATAAAGGCTAGAGAAGTATCTATTAAGAATGAACGTAAGGCTAAGGAAGAATTCTACAAGCAGACTAAGAAAGTTCTCGCAGATGTCAGAACATCTGTTGGGGAATTTGTAGAAACAACAAATGGCAAGAGCACATTTAAGAAAGATTCAGAACAGCTAAAGACATTTAGAGAGATAATACTGAATCCAGCTCAACCATTCGCTTCAACCTTCCAGAAGGAAGCTCTTGAATATAACAAGAAAGGTAATATTCTTCCTTCGGATGTTGCTAAGATTCGCGATAAGTCTATAACGGATTGCCTGAAAGGATCAAAAGATTTAGATAATGATCGTGTAAAGTACGAAGCGCTTTCTGATGGACTAGGTTCAAAAGCATATAAGGATTTCAGGGAGGGCGAGATTAAAGCGGCTGAGGATGCTAAGAAGGCTCAGGCTAATAAGGTTGTAAATAATGCGGTCAAGAAGTAGAGGAAGGCTTGTTTATTGATATAAGTAGGAGACCTGCGAATGGGTGATACTAATAATCAGCTAGAAATAAAGTTTAAGGAGCTTGGTGGTGAACTAATCATTGAGCTTCCTAAGAGAGAGAGTATAAAATCTATCCTTGAGTTAGAAAGAGAGATATACTGCATAATAAATAGAGGTGAGAGCACGAAGACTCATATTGATGTTTCAAACCTTGAGTATATTTCTCTATCGGAACTCAGGGTTTTTGAGAAGCTCAAAATGGAGTTTGGAAATCTGAAGATTATTAATTTAAACCCAGAAATGATAAAGTTTGTGAAGAAGAGTGGTTATTCAGATCTATGTTAGTTTAGGCTAAATAAATAGAGGCGTTTTAAAGCTTGAATTTATGAAGGATAAGGTTTATTCTGATGTATGCTATACATTAGGAGATGGAAGAATGAACCGATATTTCAACAGCTTTTTAATACTACTTGCAGGAATTCTATGGGGT
>CACYQC010000164.1 GCA_902776395.1 uncultured Lachnospiraceae bacterium | reverse complement strand
TATATATTTTCTTTAATATCCCATGAGAATGTGCTACAATATAAAGCTGAGTTACTAGGACAAATATCAGGAGTTTATTATCTAATGGATATTATTTCAATATTACAATTGTTAGGAGGTATAGGACTATTCCTCTTTGGTATGAGCCAGATGAGTTCATCTCTTGAAAAACTTACTGGATCAGGACTAGAGAGAATCCTAGAAAGAGTTACCACCAGCAAGAAAAAAGGCGTCGGCGTTGTAAAGGGCTGGGGCTTCGGTGTAGGAGTTACTGGTATCATTCAGAACTCTGCGGCCACCACTATAATGCTTATAGGTTTCGTAAATGCCGGAATCATGAAGGTTGCCCAGGCTATGCCTGTAGTATTTGGCGCAAATGTCGGTAGTACAGTTACCTCACAGATTCTTCGTCTGGGTGATATTGGAAGCGACAACCTGATACTTCAATTACTTCAACCATCTTCATTTGCTCCTATCCTTGTCGGCATAGGTGCATTTATCATACTATTTTCCAAGAACAAGAAAGCTAAGAACGTTGCCGGAATCTTCGTAGGTCTCGGTATGCTTTTCTATGGAATGACTCTCATGGAGTCAGTCTTTGCTCCTTTCAAAGAAAATGGAAATTTCAAAGAGTTGTTCACCTCCTTTGAGAATCCGCTTCTGGGTATCCTCATCGGTCTTGTGATCACAGTTATTCTGCAGAGCTCGAATGCTTCTGTAGGTCTTCTCCAGGCGCTGTCTGCGACAGGTGTTATTTCCTACAGCGTAGCTATTCCGATAATAATAGGAGAGAACCTTGGAAAATGCTCCACCACGATAATCGGTGGAATCGGTGCAAACAAGAAAGCGAAGAGACTGGTAATCGGATATATATTCTTCAACGTATTTGGAGCAGTCCTCTTCACAGTGCTTATATATCTGCTGCATCACACGGTTGGACTTCCATTCATGCATGACTCGGTTAATAGAGGTAGCATCGCTACACTTCACTTCCTCTTTAACTTCCTGACAAGTATGATACTTCTTCCATTCTCCAGTAAAGTATCTGAGTTTACAGAGAAAGTTGTTGGAGGAGATGGCGAGAAGCCAGCAGACAGAGAACTTGCGAAGCTGGATGACATGCTACTAAATACACCAACTATCGCACTAGAACAGTGTAAGTCCCTCATCCAGAAGATGAGCGAGGCAGTTCAGGAGAACTACCAGCTGGCAACAGATATGATATATAAATACGACGACGCACTCATTCCTAAGATGGAAGAGAATGAAGCTTTTATTGATAAATGTGAAACAGTGCTTTCCGCTTACATAGTTAGAATTAATCGAAAGAGACTTCCGTTAGATGATAAGCTGACAGTTTACGAGATACTGAATTCCATCGGAGACTTCGAACGTATGGGCGACTATTGTATGAATATCGCCTATGTAGCTAGAGATAAAAATGAGCAGGAGATACATTTCTCTCCTTCAGGACATAAGGAAGTAGAGACAATTATCGAGGCGGTTAAGTATACAGTTGATACGACAGTTACTGCTTTTAAAGAAGATGATATCTCGATGGCAGTCAGAGTAGAACCACTTTCTACCGCGATAGATGAGATGAAGGAAATCATCAAGTCCCACCATGTGGATAGACTTCAGGAAGGTACCTGTAGTATAGCAGGTGGTGTATCCCTCTTTGATCTGGTTAATAGCTTCGAGCGTATAGCTTCTCATGCAGCGAATATCTCGCTTCATGTTATCAAGAAGGTTAGAAAAGATGATGACTTCGACGAGATGCACGGTCATGCAAGTGACAAGCATAGTGAAGAATACAAGGCACTCTATCATTACTACGAATCTCAGTACATTGATCCTATTTTGAAGGACCACAGTGATAGACTGATAAATGCTCCAGAAGAGAGGGAAGAAAAAGCAGAAAAAGCTCAGAAGGACAAGAACGCTAAGAAAGTTAGAAAAGCAAAAGAAAAGATAAAGAAGAAAAAAGATAATAAGTAAATTAGAGGAGAGAAGTAATGGCTGATATGAGACAAAACATGGCAAAAATAACACAGGAGGAATTCAGGTACGCACAGGACGTTATCAAGAAGCTTTCTGACTACTATGATGCAAAGGTAGTTGGTCAGCAGAACCTCAAGTTCGCACTGGTTGCATCTATTATAGCGGATGGACATGTGCTGATTGAGTCAGTTCCTGGACTTGCTAAGACAACTGCAGCAAAGACTATATCTGATGCGGTAGATGGTAAGTTCTCAAGAATACAGTGTACACCTGACCTACTTCCAAGTGATATCATCGGAACTCAGGTTTACAATCAGGCGACAGGACAGTTCGATACAACCCTCGGACCTGTATTTGCAAACTTTGTCCTACTCGATGAGATAAACAGATCTAGTGCCAAGACACAGAGTGCCATGCTTGAAGCCATGCAGGAGCGTCAGGTTACTATCGGTGGTGCATCCTATAGAATGCCAGGAGATGTATTCATAGTTATAGCAACACAGAACCCAATAGAGCAGGAAGGAACATACCTCCTGTCAGAAGCTCAGACAGACCGTTTCATTATCAAGGAGAAGATAACATATCCAACTCCAGCAGAAGAGTCTGAGATCCTCAATCGTATAGAGTCAGGTGTCATCAAGAAAACTCCAGCAGTTCTGACTATCCAGGATGTGGACCGTGTTCAGGATATAGCTGAAAGAGTTTACGTAGATGCATCTATCAAGAAATATATTTCCTACATCGTAGATGCTACAAGGCACTGCGAGAAGGTTCTTCCAAGCGAACTTAGCAGATACGTGAAGATGGGTGCCAGCCCAAGAGCATCTATAGCATTTATGAAGATAGCAAAGGCAGTTGCTCTGATCTATGGAAGAACTTATGTTATTCCAGATGATGTTAAGCTTCTGCGTCATCAGGTACTTAGACACAGAGTTGAACTTAATTATGCAGCTATAGCTGATGACGTATCTGTTGAGACAATCATCGACAGAATAGTAGGAGCTATCCAGACTCCATAAATCACACTTTCATCCTGAACGAAAAACAATATCATCCTGAGTACAGCGAGGGAACTTTATTTAAGGAAATAATTATGGATTACGATTATCTGGCGCGAATCAAAGCGTCTATCATGTTATATACTCACAAGAAAACATCAAATGTTTTGGACGGAGAGTTCAGTTCTATCTATAGAGGACGGAGCTTTGATTTTGATGACCTTAGAGAGTATGTATATGGTGACAGTGTCCGTGATATAGATTGGAAGTCCTCCTCGAAGACTGGACGAGTTCTGATCCGCCGTTTCATAGCTGATAAGAAGCATAACATTCTTCTGATCGGAGATGCCGGTGCCAAGTTCATGGGAGATACAGATAAGGGCGAGCCTAAGAAGGATATTGCGCTAAATGTAATGGGTACGATCAGCTACCTGGTAAATGACCATGGTGATGACTACGCACTTCTTACAAGTACAAATAAGGGTTATGATTTCAGTTTCTTCAAGTCTGGTAAGCAGCATTTAGAGAATCTGCTCATCAGATATGAGAAATGCTTAAACGAGGAAGAGGCTAAGCCCCTCGGAGAAACTCTTGATTACGTAGCTGAAAATATACGCAGAAAGATGATCATTTTCATCATTACTGATATGGAGGGCGTAGCTAGCCTGAATGACAATCTGCTCAAGAAGCTGACGGTTATGAATGATGTAATGATCATTAATATAGAGGACGCTTATCTTACAGGAGACAACCTGTATGACCTAAGCGAGAAGAATTATGAGAAGGACTACATGCTTCATGATAGAAAGCTGCATCAGGCAGAGCTGGCGGACCGTAACAGCCGCAAGAAGAAGGCAGAGGAGCTTTTCAAGAAGCACAGAATTAGTTCAGTAG
>CACYQC010000163.1 GCA_902776395.1 uncultured Lachnospiraceae bacterium | reverse complement strand
ATCCGCATAGATATCTGTTCCATCTTGATATCCTGTTCTATCATATACAGAATATTCTGACTGCATCATAACCTGTGTCATATCATTTACTGATACTCCGGAAGCAAGAACTGCGAATACATTTCCAGTTTCATCGATAAAGTCTTCGTAGTTTTCAGCATTTTCTTCAGAGATTTTGGAGGAATCAGGAAGAACGATACGACTTGATAATTCGCCATGTTCCTTTTTAATCTGGAGGATAAGACTTGTCTCCTCGCCTCTATCATGTATCTTCTCAAGAGCATCCTCTACTGACTCTTCGTTTGAATACTTAATATCTGTATAGCCCTCTATTCCAAGCATATTTAATGTATCAAAATTTGCATCAGGGGCTTCTTCGTCAACAACATATATTCTATCAGCGCCGCATTCCTTAAGCTCATCCGAGTCAGACTTTGAAGCAGCTCCAGCTATCATGAATATAGCAACCGGAATAATAAATAGCAGAAGTGCTGTAATAATTGTTCCATTTTTATATCCACTGGTAGAGGTCTGATTTTTAAATGTAAATTTAAATACTTTATCAAAATTCTTAAACATTTCTCTAAACCTCCTTACATTTTAGCTGACTTAAATATAGTCTTTAACTTCGGTGTCGTTGAATCACTAAGTATCAGATTCCTGTAGCTCTTAGCGGATAGCCTAACTAGGAAGACGATCAGTGCTATCTGAAGTACAAATGCCAGCAAAAGAAGCGGCAGGCTGATACGTCCTGTTACATATGCAACTGGTGCAGTAAAGAAGGATAACGGTGGAACTATAGCTACTACGAGACTTACGATATTATTATCAATTGCTCCAGATGCTATAGCTGCAAAATAACATACCATTGATACCGTCATAACATTTCCTGTTGCATTCTGTATATCTTCTGTCTTGTTACAGGTACTTCCGAACAGACCACTGATAGTGCCAAATGCTATAAACGCAAGCACTATTGATACAAGAAGGATTATTCCACCAGATATACCAAAGTCTTTAAATATTGAGAAGTTGAAGCCCTGACCGCCGAACTCCTCATCAGTTATATCAAATACATTTTTCATCACATAATTAGATATGTTGGAACCAATAGCTCCGCATACAAGAACCAGTACAACATAGCTCATCATTCCTAGAACCTTACCCATAAGAAGTGCCATAGGTCTTACGCTTACCAGAAGATTCTCAACAAGCTTTGACTGCTTCTCCTCTGTTACTGAAGTAATGATATAGGAGGAGGACATTGATACTACGATAAAGATTATGATTGAGTAACCAAGCATATAGAACATATAGTTTTGTCTACCAACTGTCTTCTGCTCCTCACTCTTTAAGTCGCTCTCTGATAAAACTCCGCCCTTATTAACCCCTGAGAAGATCATCTTGATATCGTCATCACTGACATCACTATCGCTTAGTCTCTTCTCATCGAAATCATTATTTATGACCTCTGCGATTTTATCTGCATCATCAAGCTCCACCTTTGATTCATCGGCCATTACACTCTTTATGTGATAACCCTCCTGATCAAGGCTGATAACAACAGCTACATCCTTTTCCTTTAGACCATCCAGAAGCTCCTCCTCACTTATCTCCCCAACCTGAGCAAGGTTGTAAATCGTGAGTTTGTCCTTATTTATATTTTCTTTCTTTAGTTCGTCTTCTGTTTTGTATAAGTCTTCAACCGCTTTCTCGTCCAGGCTAACTGGCGTCTGATTATAGATATATACATTATCTACCTCAATCTTGGTAGGTGAATATTCCAAGCCAGACTCTGCAGCCCCCTGTCCTGCTCTTTGTCCCATATACTGTATAGGACCCGTAAATGTCATAACCAGCACGAAGATAATGAAGGAGACCAGATATCCTCTATTCTTGAAGGTCTGTCTTACAGTAAATCCAAAAACCTTTTTGAATCCCTTCATGCTATATATATTTTCTCTTTTATCCATTTTTTATATCTCCATCAAATAAGAATATTATTCAACTGTTTCTCCAACTGCATTTACAAATATCTCATGAAGTGACATTTCACTTAGGTCAAACTTAACTATTGGGATACCTGCAGCTATCAGACTGCTGAGAAGCTTATTTGCCTGCTCATCGCCTGTTACTTTAAGTGTATATTCATATTCCTTCTCGGATACCAGCTGTACTCCGGCATCCTTGATATAAGAAGATATATCCTGCTCAACCTTGAGGACTAGGTTAACCCTACCTCTTTCCTTCTTGATTTCATTAAGATTTCCAGATACAACTGCTTTAGATCTATGAAGTATAGTAATGTCTGTACAGAATTCCTCAACAACCTCCATCTGGTGGCTGGACATAATAATGTACTTTCCAGCAGCTATCTGTTCACGAACAACTTCCTTTAGGATATCAGTATTTACCGGATCAAGACCTGAGAAAGGTTCATCAAGTACTAGAAGCTCTGGCTCTGATATCATAGCTATAAGGAACTGGATTTTCTGCTGATTACCCTTTGATAGCTGATCCGGGCTCTGAAGCTTAGCCTTCTTCTTTCTGCCACGCTGTGGTTTCTTAGTCTCAGCTTCGTCGATTACATTTCCATCCTCATCATATCTTACTCTTCCTTCGTTCTGCTGCTTCTCTACAAGCTCTGCAGCCTTCTCGGGATAGATATATTCTTCAACCTTTAGTCTCTCAGCCCAGTATTTAATTCTCTCATCTACTGTTTTTCTATCGACACCTCGAAGCTCTCCGAAGTATCTTATTTGGTCAACGAGAGTATACTTTGGATATAGGCCTCTTTCCTCAGCTAGATAACCGATATTACAAGTATCGAAGGTAAGTGGCTTACCATTCCAGGTTACCTCTCCACTATCCTTATCCAGCATTCCAAGAATCATTCTAATTGATGTTGTTTTACCAGCTCCATTTGTACCTAGCAGTGCATATACACCAGGCTTTGGCATCTCGAAGCTGATATCATCAACTACAACCTTCTCTCCATATTTCTTGCAAAGATTTTTTACAACTAATGACATTTAACCTTCCTCCTTTTACTCTTCCCAGAATATTTCGTCTAATGTCTTATTTAAAGTTTTACATATAGCTAAACATAGCTTTATAGTAGGGTTATAATCACCCTTTTCTATTGAGTTAATTGTCTGTCTCGACACTCCAACTGCAGCAGCAAGATCTGCCTGAGACATATCCATACCGGCTCGGGCGGCCTTAAGCTTCAGATTCTTCATCTTCCTCGACCTCCTTTGCATCAAGTCTGGACTTGATAAATACTTCTAACATAATGATCATGAATAAGATTCCCATGCTGAGATTGATAACTCCCGTCTTAAGGGAACCATCTTCTATAAAACCATCCTTGCAATTTGCAAATGCTATTAAAAGATTTGCAATTCCTATGCAAGTAAAGATACATACAAACCTCTTTGGATCAAGGTTCATTTCCATATATGCATCATTGAATATACAGTAGGTTATATGAACCAGCATTCCGGCTAATAGAGGAATGAAGTAAAGCATATCTCCTAAAAAGACTTTAATTCCTTCTGGTATAAAACAAGGAATTATTGCAAATACTGCAGCAGTATAAAATGCATAGGTATAACCCTTTCCTCTTGCAACCTGCTGTCTCTCATCATACTTGGGTTTTGCTCCATCTGTATGAGCCATTTTAATAATAACAGCTGCGAAAATTAACACACATGCAAAACATGTAATTATACCCACGATTAATCCTGCGTTATACATTGTATTACCTCCAAAACTTTTCTATAAATATCAGCTCTAATTAAGCACGTTTTCTTGTTCTGATACAGATAATAGCACTTAGATTACATTGTGTCAAGTATATTTTACATTTTGTATTTAATTAGATGTCATTTTGCAAATTATTTTTTTATTCAAACCATTATTTGTGAGCATCCTTCAACGCATTATTCATAATCATCAACTGAACTGAGTAT
>CACYQC010000162.1 GCA_902776395.1 uncultured Lachnospiraceae bacterium | reverse complement strand
CTGATATGCTGAAACGAGTTCTAGAAGAAAATTCTCTTGAAGGTGATATAGGTCGTTGGGGTGGTGAAGAATTTATGATTCTGTTGCCAAGCGCTGACGTTGAAAGGGCAGAGAGAATAGCGGATCTCATCAGAGTATCCTTTACGAATATTGTATTCTCGCATGCACCATCACAAACCCTCAGTCTTGGAGTTACTGAGATGATAGCTGGTGAGACTTCTGATATCAGTTGTATGAGAGCGGACGATGCGCTCTACGAGGCTAAGAGAACTGGTAAAAACAAAGTGGTTGTGAAATAAGTAGAAAGAGTTAAAGCAAAGAGGGGAATAAATGAAGGTAATATGTAAATGCTGTCATAGAAGCTTTGACTATGATATGTATATGGGACTTTGTCCTAAGTGTGGAAGAGTATATAGAAGAGGTAAGGAGCATTATTCTGCTGTAGAGAAAGATATGATGGGCGAGTTCCATCTACATGCGGATGAAGGTGGACTGAATCGTGGTATTCACGGTGTTGTGTATAATCAAGCCTCGAAGCCTGAAAATGAGATACTCGATCTTGCACCTGTCGCTGCTCCCGCAAGACCTGCTACATCTAATGCCAGGGTATATACTCAATCTGGTAGTTCACAGCCAAGACCCGCACAGGCTAGACCAAATCAACAAACGGGTGGAAATACAAGGATCGTTACTGCGGATATAATAAATGCAATGAAGGCAGAACGAGGCCAAGGCTATTACAGCCCTAATCACGGTACAAAGATGAATCAAGGTGTCAATGGTAAAAAGGACGCCTCTGCATCGGTTGTAACAATAGTTGTAGTGGTAGTAATTATTTTATCAATGCTAATGAGTATGTTTGATTAAATATCTGCATTAGTTTTTAGTGACAACTTCGTCAAAAGGGATAGTTTTAAAGGGCATATTTTTGTAAAAAAAAATACTTGCCAATGTGATAAACTTAGAGTACAATTTCGAACTAAATATATTAATCACCCACATTTATTTTTAATCAAAAGGAGGAAATCATGGCAACCTATATTAATGAACCATCACACACATTTAATGAATACTTACTTATCCCAGGATACTCATCTAGTGAGTGCATTCCTGATAATGTGAGTCTTAAGACTCCACTTGTTAAGTTTAAGGATGGAGAGAAGCCGGCCATCGAGATGACAATACCTATGGTATCAGCCATCATGCAGTCAGTATCAGGTGATAGACTTGCTATTGCACTTGCAAAGTCCGGTGGTGTCTCATTTATCTACGGTTCTCAGACAATAGAGGATGAGGCAGCAATGGTTGCGAAGGTTAAAGGATATAAAGCTGGATTTGTTAAGAGTGATTCTAACATTAGTCCAGAGGCAACACTTGGTGATATACTTGCTCTTAAAGAGAAGAATGGTCACTCAACAGTTGCTGTAACAGAGGATGGAACAGCTGAAGGCAAGCTCGTTGGTATAGTATCTAGTCGTGATTACAGAGTTAGCCGTATGGAGAAGACTCTTAAGGTTAAAGAGTTCATGACTCCACTTGATAAGCTTATAACGGCTAAGGATGGCTGTACTATTTCAGAGGCAAATGACATTATCTGGGATAACAAGCTTAACTCACTTCCTATCGTTGATGACGAGGGAAGACTTGTAAGCTTCGTTTTCCGTAAGGATTATGATGAGCATAAGAAGAATCCTGGTGAGATGCTGGATTCTCAGAAGAGATATATAGTTGGTGCTGGTATCAACACACGTGACTATGCAGAGAGAGTTCCTGCACTTCTTGCTGCTGGAGCAGACGTTCTCTGTATCGATTCTTCAGAGGGATTCTCAGATTGGCAGAAGTTCACTCTTAAGTGGATTAGAGATAACTATGGTGACACAGTAAAGGTTGGTGCCGGAAATGTAGTAGATAGAGAAGGTTTCCGTTTCCTTGCTGAATGTGGCGCTGACTTCATAAAGGTTGGTATAGGTGGTGGATCTATCTGTATCACAAGAGAGACAAAGGGTATAGGTCGTGGACAGGCTACAGCTCTTATAGAAGTATGCGAAGCTAGAGATGAGTACTTCAAGGAGACAGGAGTATATATTCCAGTATGTTCAGATGGTGGTATCGTTTATGATCACCACATTACACTTGCACTTGCTATGGGTGCTGACTTCGTAATGCTTGGTCGTTACTTCGCTAGATTTGATGAGAGCCCAACAGCTAAGCTTCTTGTTAATGGTAATTACGTTAAGGAGTATTGGGGCGAGGGTAGCAACCGTGCTCGTAACTGGCAGAGATATGACCTTGGTGGAGACAGCAAGCTTCATTTTGAAGAGGGCGTTGATTCATACGTTCCATATGCTGGACCACTTAAGGATAATGTTGATAGATCACTTAGTAAGGTTAAGTCCACTATGTGTAACTGTGGCGCCCTTACAATCAAGGAGTTCCAGGATAAAGCTAAGCTCACACTTGTTTCTTCAACAAGTATCGTAGAAGGTGGAGCGCACGACGTAATCCGCCGCGAAAGCAATGCTTCTTCATCTGATCAGTAAATTATTGAATTAATGAGTAAATAGGGACGTTTCTCTTTTGTCTCACTTCTGAGTAAAATGGGACGGTTCTTATTTGCTCGCTCTATCAAGAGTGAGCAAATAAGAACCGTCCCTATTTTACTCATTATTTCAATTGTGCAAAAGAGAACCGTCCCTATTTTCACATATGTTTTTCGATCCAGGAGAGGGTGTCGTCGTAGACTTCCTGCTTACCAGGCTCGTTCAGAATCTCATGTCTCATATCCGGATATAGCTTACACTCGATATCTGAGATTCCGGCCTTCACATATTTCTGATAAACATCCTTAACACCTTTTCCAAGATTACCAACTGGATCGCCCTCGCCGGAAATAATGAGGATTGGAAGATCCTTAGGAATCATATCTATATTTCTCTTCTGGTTATCGAAGAGAACTGTGCTAAGAAGTGCTTCGAAACCGCTAGTAGTAAATGTGAAACTACATCTAGGATTTGAATAGTACTGCTTCATTATCTCTGGATCACTACATATCCAACTGTTTTCGAGATCAGTCCTTGTCAGATCATACTTCTTATAAGCGGAACTGTAAGTCAGGTTCTGAAGCATCTCACTTCGGAAATGCCATCCCTTAGCTTTTGCTGTACCACGTACTAGCATCAGACCGCTTCTGACCACCATATCAGGCTCCTGGCCGGTTCCTATGATAATAGCGCCTGCAAGTCCCTCTCCCTTATGAGAAAGGTATCTACGCAGGAGATAGGAGCCCATGCTGTGACCTGCAATGAAATAAGGTATACCAGGATATTTCTTTTCAGTCTCGACACGTAGTCTATGAATATCTCGAACCAACGCTCTTGCTGGGCTATTTTCAGTAATAAATCCCCAGTCCTCAACACTTCTTACGGACTGGCCATGTCCTAGATGATCGTGACCGACTACGAGATACCCCTTAGAAGTAAGGAACTTAGCGTATTCTTCGTAACGCTCTATATATTCGACCATTCCGTGTATCAGCTGAACTACTGCCTTTGGTTTGCCCTCTGGAAGCCACTCGACAGCATGAATCATTGTCTTTTCATCGGATGACAAAAATGTAATATTCTTTTTCATTTGCATTCCCCTTTTTTAGTAAACCCCAAGTTTTGTCTTAAGTGTCTCTTGCAAATACCTGAGAGAAGTTAAGACCTGCATCTATATTGTATCACATACAATATAATTAACAAATGCATTTTCCGGATAAATAGCAACCTATGAGTTTATAATAACTTGAATAAATAAGAATGAATTGATATTATGTATTTTAAGTTTGATAGTTATTTTTGAATCATATAAAGGAAAAACAATGAATGCTAATATTGTAATGGTCATCATCTCTGTGCTTCTCAAGCTTCTGATGGGTTATGAGATAGGAGATATGACTGCAAATGCTCTTGAATATACAACTACCCGAGGCCAGGC
>CACYQC010000161.1 GCA_902776395.1 uncultured Lachnospiraceae bacterium | reverse complement strand
TCACTTCGCTTTGCTCGTGAATCGCTAAGTACCGAGGTCACTCTAGGGCCGAAAATGCGACTACAGTCTCCTGGCATCTATTTACTTTGTTAATTCATATTTCTTGCCTTGTCTCGATCTCTTTTAGAGAAAACACATCCACAGTAATCTTGGCGATATAATCCGTATTCGTTGGAAAGTTCTATTGATCTTTAATATCCGTTCTTCTTCTTGAAGTCGCTGAATAGGAAGATTGGCACTTCCACATCTTCAGTCGAGCCTTCAAGTTCAGCGAGCCCTCTATCACGCATTTCTGTTTCTAGTTTCATCCCAATTTCATTCAGCCAGTTGGCGTTTTTGTAGGGACTGATTGACAGGGTTGTTGAAAAATAATCGAAGTGGTTTTCGAGGGCATACTCTGCAGTTCTTCTTAGACGAAGCTCGTAGCAGTCGTAGCATCTCTCGCCACGTTCTGGTAGCATTTCTCTACCCTTAGCCATCTCATAGAACTTCTCTGGCTCATACTCCCCTTCTACAACCTTTACATTGAGAGCGAAGTCTGCTTCTTTTGTAAATCGGTGCAGCTCTTCGAGACGTTTATCGAACTCTTCTCTCTCATCTATATTGGGATTATAGAAGAATACAGTTATATCGAAGTGACCGCTTAGCACCTCCAGGCAGTGGGAGCTACATGGACAGCAGCAGGCCTGCAACAGAAGGGTTGGTTTCTTACCAGACTCATCTACTTCTTTTATTTGTTTTTCGAATTCTTGATAATAGTTCATATTTCAACCTTTATTTTCCAAAAAGCCAATCAAAGTAAGTCATAATAATGTATATTTTTTACAAAAATGTATAATTTTACCAGTTGACTTTGTGTATCTTATACAATATACTAAAAGAAGCAACAAAACTGGGTGGAGGAGGTTTTGACATGACTGTAGAACAAGCTATCAAAAAATACAAACTGGAACCTGTAAATGTATATACCGCAAAAGTCAAAGCCAAAGAGCTTAATGTTGAGGAAGTATTATACATGAATGTTCAGAAGAATAAGTATGCTTATATCATTCGTGATGGAGCAAGGGGGACCATGCTATATAAGGATGAGAAAAGTATGTACACAAAGATGTACAAAGGTCTCAAAATGATTCCTCTAGATCCTTGATTTGTAGCTAATATAGTTTATTTAAGCAGGTGCTGAGCACCTGCTTTTTTATTTCTTATTTTTTAGTTTGTCTCTACTACTTTTTCTAAGACTTATCCTTACTACATTTAATTACAGTTTATACTCGCTTTTAGTCTTAAGCACTTGATTAAGATGATCTACGCATTTCTCGTCGAGATCCAGAAGGAATATCTTCTGGTTATCTCCCTCACCAGTAAAGATTGCAGCCACATGTTCTCCAGGTTTTTTGCCAAGAAACTCACGAACCTTATATTTACCAATGCTTATATCATTTGCCACTCTCTCGTCATCTGCTCTCGCCATTCTGTTAATGCTACTAGCCTCAATCATTCCGATTGCCTTACGACGTTTCTTTGATAGAATCTTTGCTATCTCGATATCACCATTTGTGATAATGAATTCATACTCTATACGAAGTCCGTCTTTTGTGAAGAATATAAGCGCTATTCCTCCCGCCAGAAGAAGAACTCCGAGCGGTGGAGATAAAACCACCAGCGCAAGGGATGCTACTGTAAGCGCTATCGAAAAGGATAGAGCTAGTATACTTCCCATTCCACATTTCGCATCAATTAGTCTTTCATTATATCTGTCCATCGTTCATACCTACCTCACCAACTATCCCTGTAGTTGCATTTCTATATATATAATTATCAACCGTCTCGAGAAGAGCTATAGACTGGCAGGCTATACCCAGCCCTTCGCCGGTAAAGCCCAGCCCCTCTTCTGTTGTAGCCTTGATATTTATTCTATCTAGTTCAATCACCAGAGTATCTGCTATCTTCTGTCTCATCTCCTGAATGAAGCCTGCCATCTTAGGTTTCTGAGCTATTATCGTAGCATCTATATTTCCTATGATATAAGCCTTTTCATCCAGCATCTTCTTAACCTCAGCAAGAAGCATCAGGCTGTCCGCCCCTTCATACTTTGGATCAGTATCTGGAAAATGCTTTCCGATATCTCCAAGGGAAGCCGCTCCAAGTAGGCTATCCATAATAGCATGCGTGAGGCAATCCGCATCCGAATGTCCCAGCAGGCCCTTCTCATATGGAATATTTACACCACCGAGAATCAGAGGTCTATCTTCAACTAGCTTATGGACATCATATCCCATTCCTATTCTCATAACTTTCTCCTATTCCTCCCAGACAACATCTGTTCCGTCGTCTACAAATCTTCCATCTCTATAAACTCTTATAACATTTATCACATTTGTTATTCCCAGCAGAAGCATAAGTACTCCGATTATAATAACAACAACTCCAGCTATATCAAGCGGAATAGCTATGAGTACGATTCCTAAAACAACTGTTATTATATCATTTATGATGTACTGCAGGAACTTATCACTTCTACCCTTTATCATATATGCGTCATGTATTCTGAAGGCCGCATTTATCAGCACCATTATACCGATTGCCTTTATGATAAAGGAAGCTATAAAGCCTGGAAATGCTATACATATGATTCCAAACAGTATAATCATTATAGCTATCGCCATAGTAAGCGGCGAGTAAGCAGCTAGAAGCGTACATGCCATTACCGCTCCAATTATAACAAATACTATACCTATAACCTTAACAGTTATATTGATTGCACTTCCTGGGAAGAATATGAAGAAAAGGCCAATAATTATCATCACCAGCGGAATCGCAAGTGATGTGCCATTCTTCTCAAAGAAGTTGCTAATGCTCTTTTTATTCATTTAGTGTTTCTCCTCTAATATCCTCATTATCTCCTCAGCGACTGAGTTCTCCCAACAGGGTCCGATAACCAAGTCTGCTGCATCGAGTGCCACCTGAGATGAATTAGCTACAGCATATCCTCGTCCCGCAACGCTTATCATCTCTGCATCATTATCTGCATTCCCAAATGCCGCTACATTCTGAATAGGAATATTCAGATAGTCACACATTCTCCTAAGCCCTGCAGCCTTTCCGCTATCCTTATAAGATATCTCGATTAGTTCAGGAATAGATGAGGTAAAGTATATGTCCTGAACCTCATTAGCCAGACGGCTCATAAGCTCGTCAAAAAGCCTAGTATCAAAAACATTATAATTCATGCAGTCAAGGTGACTCTTATTATCTCTTATAAAACCTCTGATATCCTCCTCTGGACGTCTTGTTCTTCTTAGATAAGCCTTACGATGTTCGGATATCTTATCATTACTTAGAAGCGTATCCAGTAGTCTTCTATCAGAATGGGGTACTCCTTCAGTAAATGCATCTAGATAAACGGTATCTTTATAATCATCAGCGATTTTCACTATCTGATCTATGGAATACTCCTCAAGACACATCGAATCTAGGCATTTTCTGTTTACTGTATCAAAAAGGTTTGCACCATTTGAGCAGATCGCGTATCTGATTCCTGGAACCTCCAGTAGCTCCTGTGGTAAGGAATAAAATGATCTACCACTCGCTATTACCGGTTCTACCCCCGCCTCTGCCGCCTTAATAAAGGCCTCTCTAGTTTCTGGTGCCAGCTGTCCATTTCCATCCAGAGCTGTGTCATCCAGATCAAAGGCCAGCATCTTAATCTCAGTTTCTAACATATTATCCTCTCGGTTACATGCCCATCGCATGCTCCCATATATTTCTGGAAGAATTCTTCAAGTTCTTCCTTATCTCCCCATTTTTCTTCTCTAATTGCTGCAGCCAGTTCACTCGCACTTTCAGCAACCGTAGCAGGAAAGGTCTTTATATCAACATATAGTCCTCTTTCCTCACTATACTTACTTAGATCAGGACAAAATAGTACAAAAGGTTTTCTAAATATCGAGTAGTCAAATAGTATCGAGGAATAGTCTGTAATCAGAATATCCGTCTCTGGAAGTAGTCTCTCCGTAGAAATCTTACTAAATCTATCATCAAAATACTCCGGATATTTTCCCCTCATATGAGGAT
>CACYQC010000160.1 GCA_902776395.1 uncultured Lachnospiraceae bacterium | reverse complement strand
ACTATCAGTCCTTCTTCTCGTCCTTCTTGTCCTTCTCGTCCTTTTCGATATACTTATTAAGTGTATCAACAACAGTATTCAGATTGTATGGCTTTGCGATATAGTCATCGAGCTGATTCTGCATGATTCTTTCCTTATCACCGAACATTGCTCTAGCTGTTACTGCGATGATTGGGAGTCTTGGCTTATGATTCTCAGCCTCGATCTTACGAATCTCCTGAGTAGCTGCTATACCATCCATGATAGGCATCTGAACATCGAAGAGGGCTGCGTCGTAACTCTTTTCCTTATAGAGTTCAACCGCCTTCTCACCATTCTCAGCTATATCGTAGGAGAAGCCTGCCATTCCGAGAAGCTTTCCGATAACCTGCTGATTTACAGGCTCATCCTCTGCAACCAGGATACGTGCATTCTTACCATTTGCATTATTGATTGAGTAAAGTGCTGGATCGTCCTTCTTAACTTCTTCCTGAACTTCCATATCAGCTGCCTTAACAACCTTAACAGGAATCTCAGCAATGAATGTAGAACCGATTCCTTCCTTACTCTGTACTGATATAGTACCATTCATAAGCTCTGTTATCTGCTTTGAGATAACAAGTCCCAGTCCGGAACCACCATATTTACGTGTATCAGAACCATCTACCTGTGAGAATCTAACGAAGAGCTTGCTCATATTTGCATCTGAGATACCGATACCAGTATCAGCAACAGCTATACGAAGCTTTACGTTTTCATCTGAATCATCTATAGTTGCTATCTTGACTCTTACACCACCATCAGAAGTGAACTTGATAGCATTTGATAAGAGACAGTTAAGTACCTGCTGTATACGTTGTCCGTCTGCACGAACCAGCTTAGGAATGTTATTACCAAAGGATAGGTCAAGTGCGATATTCTTACCATTTGCTGCTGGAACATGAGCTGCAACAGTTTCTTCGATATATGCCTTGATATCGCATATCTCTTCCTTGATCTTATACTTACCAGCTTCGAGCTTACTGATATCGAGGATATCATTGATAAGTCTAAGAAGGTTATCTGCACAGTTCTTAGCTGTTATCAGATTGTCTCTATAATCTGCCTGAAGATCATCCGCCATAAGTGTAAGCTGGATCATTCCAAGGATACCATTGATAGGTGTACGTATCTCATGGCTCATATTTGCAAGGAACTCAGCCTGAGTCTTATATGCAGCATTTGCATCCTCGATAGCTCTTGAAAGCTTAGCCTCTGTTTCCTTCTGCTCTGTTACATCGATTACAACCATGTTGATGTAATCCGCCTCAGACTTGTACATAACTGTGTTGAAGATCTTACCGAGCTTCTCCATAGTTATCTCAACATCCATCAGGTCACCTTCCTTAGTACCAGATGTGTTGTAAGCCTTGAACCATGCATTTATATCCTGAAGGACTTCTATATGGCTATCGCCCAGAACCTTTCCGATAAACTCTTCCTTATCAAGATTGAAGTAACTTGCAAATGTATTATTTGCATCCTCTACCTGATATCCTGTAACATCCCCTGCAGGATCTATAAGAATCTTTGCCTGTGCAAATCCTATAGGAAGATTCTTGAAGAGCTTTCTATATTTATCACTCTGTGTTTTCTCCTGTGCCTGCTCGGAACCTGAATTAATTATGAAGAAAACTATAGCTGCCTGAAGTACAGCAACTATTATACCGACCACGATATTCTTCGATACAACTCCTGCTACTATCCCCAGAACAGCCACCACAGCTGCCGTGATTAAGCCCAGCTTTTTTGGTTCCATGTTCTTAAGCTTGTCCATCTTTCCACCCCTTTATATTTATCATTAAATGATTGTTATCCAACTTACTAGATTATACTTTTTTTTGTGTTATCGGTCAATTCAATGTTTAGCTTTTCTTCGGCTTTTTTGGCGAATTATATGGATAAAAAGTACTATGTAAACCAACCAAGCAAATCCGCTAACTATAAGACCTTCCTTCATACCCTCAGGTCTGAATTTGAGCTCGATATCATGATGTCCCGTACCTGCATCAATACCGATAAATGCCCCTGCCATCTTCTCTATCTCGACCTCTTCTCCATCGACATATGCAGTCCATCCTTCATCGAAAGGAATAGAGGTCATTATCAGCTGATCTTCCTCCAGACTGATGTTACCCTTTATATAATCATCCTTTACTTCCGTAACTTCCATTCCGCGCTTCGTCATCTCAGCACGAAATGCTGTCAGCGCATCTCGGTCTAGAATAGAAGTATATACCGTGAGAGAACCTGTCTCTGAACAGCCTTTACTAAACTTTATTTCAAGAGTCACAACATCACCCTTAACGAGCTCTCCCAGATCCATCAACTGAGTCTGATATCTATCCGAACCTTTCTTCAGTCCATTCAGACTATAACTTATAGTCTGCATATAGTTTCCTCTGATGTTGATGAAATATCTACCCGGTTCCTCAACCATAAAGGAAACCACTATCGACATATTGTCGCCCGTTCCATTTGTGTAATTAATTACATTTGGAGACTTCGGATTAAACTCTGTATCGCAACCTGTTCCAGACACACTAAACTCAGGATTCTTTGTATTATATATACTGTCGCTTATGCCCGCTCCATATGTAGCAAAATGATTCAGAACCATAGCGCAGTTATGATTTGCGTAGCTCCACTTATCTATATCTTTATCCACCGCATAAGCTATAGGCAGTGCAGAAGCGTTCTTGTAAACGACCATGTTGTCCGTGGAGAGAACATTTTCCATGTCGCTAACTCCTGCATAATAGGCATTTTTTCTCATATAGACATAGCGCACTCCGAAGAGGTCATTAGTAACTGGCGTTGCGCCCTTATACAGGAATTCATTCGCTCCCGTATATAGTCCGAGATAACTTGCAGTCTTAACCAGGTCACCTCTTACAGTAGTGCAAAATGTACCTACGCCGTTCAAATTATCGAAGCTGTTTTCATCCATCATGATTGGATTATAAACTTCTGAACGATAGAACAAATGACCTTTTCCTTCTTCCATCTCTTCTATCTTCTGAGTAGCCGCCTGCATCTCATCCGCATACTGCATATAGTATTCACCATCAGCTACATCATTCATTCCGAGCCCTACCGCTGCATTCACCAGAATCTCTATAACCAGATAGACACCCATGATTATTGTATTTGCTTTGACACTTATGGTATTAGCACGGCGCAGAATAATGATCACTGTATAAAGTGTAATAAGGGTGGCTGACAGAATAGCCAGCTTTCCATCAGTAATAAAGCCATCCAGATCACCGAACTTATAGCAAAGCCCAAGCACTATAAAGGACGCCGCAACTCCGCAGCCTATACTTACATAGGAAGTCTTCCTCAGCTGAATGATCATATCGTAGCTGATAACCAGGAGAACAAATATATAAACAAAGGAAAATCTATTTGGGATTCCGAACTGATTGTGGAAGCCATGCCAGATGAAATTAAGAAACTCCTGATTCATACTAATAAGGAGAAATGCCACAAGTAGCACCTTTCTTATCTTCTCAATAGGTCTGATCCTCTCTGAGAACAGATAGATAAAGAGAAGCATGAAACATATAGTTCCACAGTAGAGATTTGCACTACCATCAAAGGTATCCATATTTACAGGCTTACTCAGCATGAAATGTGACTTAACCATAGTAAAGAAATTCTGATACCAGTTCCATTCCGGAATAGGCGCCTTGGCAGAAGCTGTCTTCATGATTCCGAGATACGCAATCACCAGCGAAAAGGCTGACATAGCCGCCGCAAGAATCGAGCAGCCCGCAAACTTAAGTCCGTCCGTGAAAAACTTCTTCACATCCTTATGTCCGGAGCATAAGAACCAGAGCACCAGGAAGATGCAAATAATAAAAGATATATAGTAGTTACAATACATGCTGTAGAATAGTGCAGCGATATATAGCCGAGGGTCCGACTTCTTGATCAGCTGCTCATATCCCAGAATGATAAGAGGAAGTACCATGATGCAGTCCAGCCACATGATATTCCAGTAATATCCACACATATAGTTGTTCAGTCCATATGCCAGACCGAACGCAACTATCATCAGATTGTTAGTTGG
>CACYQC010000159.1 GCA_902776395.1 uncultured Lachnospiraceae bacterium | reverse complement strand
CTGAAATACAGATGTTCAGATGGTTTATTAAGGTTGCCCATTTTTATTCAACAAAAAATTCTTCAATATTCTATTGACTATTTATAGTTTGTCACCCCTTTGAAATGTTTGTCATTAGATATGTATACACTGTATTAGTTTTATCTAATCCGCATTAGTTATACCATAGCAATATTAAAATTTCAAGAATATTTTTAAATAACTTTTATAATAATAAGTTATAACTAACTATAGGGAATAACTCATGCCTAAATTCTTTGTTCTTCCACACAAAAAAATATACCACTCAGCCTAAAACTGAGTGGTATACTTCGTTTTCATTTTACTATATGAATAGTCGGTTTATATAACATTAGCCTTCTGTAAAAAGAGGTGTTGAATAATATCTATCACCACTATCTGGAAGAAGTGCAACAATTACTTTACCCTTATTCTCCGGCTTCTTAGCAAGAGTGATAGCTCCAAAAAGAGCTGCTCCTGAAGATATACCAACAGATATACCCTCTTTTGCTGCAAGAAGCTTAGCTGTTTCAAAGGCATCCTGATTTGAAGCCTTGAATACTTCATCGAATACATCTGTATTCAGAACATCTGGAACGAATCCAGCACCGATACCCTGAATCTTGTGAGCTCCACTTCTACCCTCTGAAAGAACTGGTGAATCCTCTGGTTCAAGAGCAACAACCTTAACATTTGGATTCTGCTCCTTAAGGTATTCTCCTGTACCTGTTACAGTTCCTCCTGTACCAACACCAGCTATGAAGATATCTACATTTCCATCTGTATCCTTCCAGATCTCTGGACCTGTAGTTGCCTTATGGATGGCTGGATTGGCTGGGTTAACAAACTGACCAGGAATAAAGCTATTAGGAATCTCCTCTGAAAGCTCCTGAGCCTTCTCAATAGCGCCCTTCATTCCCTTAGCACCTTCAGTAAGTACAAGCTCAGCACCATAAGCCTTGAGGATATTTCTTCTCTCAACACTCATAGTCTCAGGCATAGTAAGTATGATACGATATCCCTTTGCAGCGGCAATAGCGGCAAGTCCTATACCTGTATTTCCTGAGGTAGGCTCAATAATAACTGAATCTGCCTTAAGTATTCCTTTCTCTTCTGCATCTTCAATCATTGCTTTAGCTATACGGTCCTTAACACTACCAGCTGGATTAAAGTACTCCAACTTGACAAGGATTGTAGCCTCAAGTCCAAGCTCCTTCTCAATATTTACCACTTCTACAAGTGGGGTGTTACCTATTAATCCAAGTGTTCCTTTGTATATATTCGCCATAGTTATATGACCTGCCTTTCTATTATTATTTAAAGTTAGTTTTTAAACTCAATAGTTATTATATATCTATACTTATACTGCTGCAAATCCATTTTCAAGATCAGCGATAATATCATCAATATGCTCTGTACCGATTGAAAGACGAATAGTACTCTGCTTGATGCCCTGATCCAGAAGCTCTTCCTCTGAAAGCTGTGAGTGAGTTGTTGATGCTGGGTGAATAACAAGACTCTTAACATCAGCTACATTTGCAAGAAGTGAGAATATCTTGAGGTTGTCGATGAATCTCCAAGCCTCTTCCTTTCCGCCCTTGATGTCAAATGTGAAGATAGATGCACCACCATTAGGGAAGTACTTCTTGTACAGCTCATTATCTGGATGATCTGGAAGTGAAGGATGATTTACCTTCTCTACCTTTGGATGATTGCTGAGGAACTCAACTACCTTCTTAGTATTCTCTGCATGTCTCTCAAGTCTGAGGGAAAGTGTCTCAGTACCCTGAAGAAGAAGGAATGCATTGAATGGTGAAAGTGTTGCTCCTGTATCTCTCAGAAGAATAGCACGGATATATGTAACAAATGCAGCTGGGCCTACAACGTCGTAGAAAGATACTCCGTGATAGCTTGGGTTTGGAGCTGCAATGTTAGGGTATTTTCCGCTCTCCTTCCAGTTGAACTTACCTGACTCAACGATAACACCGCCAAGAGTTGTTCCATGACCACCGATGAACTTTGTAGCAGAATGTACTACTATATCAGCTCCGTGCTCGATTGGACGAATGAGGTATGGAGTACCAAATGTGTTATCAACAACTACTGGAATACCATTTGAATGTGCTATCTCTGCTACAGCATCGATATCAGGAATATCACTATTTGGATTTCCAAGTGTCTCAAGGTAAATAGCTCTTGTATCAGCTGTTATAGCTGCCTTAACTTCCTCCAGATTGTGAATGTCAACAAATGAAGTATTTATTCCGTACTGTGGAAGTGTATGTGCTAACAGGTTGTAGCTTCCTCCGTAGATTGTCTTCTGTGCTACGATGTGACCACCGTTAGCTGCGAGAGCCTGTATAGTATATGATATAGCTGCTGCTCCAGATGCAACTGCAAGTCCAGCGCTTCCTCCTTCAAGAGCAGCTATTCTATCCTCGAATACTCCCTGAGTTGAATTTGTAAGTCTTCCATAAATATTTCCTGGATCAGCAAGACCAAATCTGTCTGCTGCATGCTGGCTGTTTCTGAATACATATGATGTTGTCTGATAAATTGGAACAGCTCTTGCATCTGTTGCTGGATCTGGTTGTTCCTGACCTACGTGTAACTGAAGTGTTTCAAATCTGTAATTGCTCATAATATTAATCCTCCTTGATGGTGAAAAATTCATTTTTAAAAAACATGTTTTTTCGTTCGATGTGTGAATAATATCACTATTCACCTACCCAGTCAATAGGTTTTAACGTTATAAGTCATTGGAAATACTTTGTGCTGATTATAGGAAATTCCTATATCCTTATTTTCCCCTTATTTTACAGTGTTTTTGCGGTCTTTTTGATTATTTTAGCAATCTGTAAATGGCTTCACTCTTGAATAACCTACTTAACCTATATATAATAGGGTGAAAATGATACTTTATTACACTTTGAAGGATATAAACTAGAACGAGATAAATAAGGAGGAAGGCAAAATGATATCTACAAAAGGAAGATATGCAATCAGAGTAATGATCGATCTAGCTAAAAATGATACAGGAAGTTATATTCCCCTAAAGGATATAGCTGAGAGACAGGATATCTCGAAGAAATACCTCGAAGCCATAGTTAAGGAAATGGTTTCAGGTAAGCTTATAGTTGGCGCCAGCGGTAAAGGTGGTGGATATAAGCTATGCAGAAAGCCTGAGGATTATAACCTAGGTGAAATAATAGAACTTATGGAAGGCACTCTCACACCAGTAGCTTGCCTTGTAAAAGGTGCACCAGCTTGTCCTAGACGAAAAAAGTGTGAGACGCTCCCTCTATGGAAAGAGTACAGCGAACTCACACATGACTTCTTCTACAATAAGAAACTAAGTGATTATATCAATTAAATATTATCACTATATTTATTTCTTATACTGCATTTGCTTTAATTTGCATTTTTCTTATCAAAGACATAAGCTTCGTACTTCGACAGCTCATCTATATATAGTTTACCAATCTCACTTAAGGATGTATCCTTGCGCTTGATATAGCCAATCCTCATCTTAGCTTTCTCCTTAAGAGGAATGGCAACATATCCATCTCCGTTCAGATCTTCACTGATAATACCGGAGCAAAGGGTATATCCATTAAGTCCGACCATCAGATTCAACATAGTTGCTCTATCATTAGCCTTTATGATTCTGGAATAATCATAAGTACTAAACTGCTCTTCTGCGAGAAATAGAGAACTATTCATTCCCTGATCAAAGGAAAGAACGGGATATTTCTGAAGCTCCTTCAGCGAAACAACCTTCTTGTCAGCTAGAGGATGATTCGCACTAATATATACATATGTATCACAGGAAAATAGCTCCTTAAACTCAAGATTATTTACAGAGAATAGCTTTTTCAGCACCTTCTCGTTGAAATCATTTAGATACAGAACTCCTAGCTCAGACTTGAAGTTTCTGACATTATCGATAACCTCCATGGTTTTCGTCTCATGAACTGCAAACTCAAAGCTGTCCATTCCGTACTGTTTTACAACTTCAACGAAAGCCTTTACAGCAAAGGAATAATGCTGCATAGAAACACTGAACTTATGTCTATTCTTCTTATCTATATAGTGA
>CACYQC010000158.1 GCA_902776395.1 uncultured Lachnospiraceae bacterium | reverse complement strand
ATAGAGAAGAGACTTGCGGACTCTATCGAGGTAGCCCTCAAGCAGGCGGAAGGAATAGTTAATATTGAAATAATAGATGGTGAGACGATGACATTTTCGGATAGCTTCTCCTGTCCTTATTGCAATATTTCGATAGAGGAGATAGAGCCTAGATCATTCTCTTTCAATAATCCTTTTGGTGCGTGTCCTGCCTGTACAGGTATTGGTTGGGAGAGAAAACTGGATCCGGACCTGATGATTCCTGATAAGTCCAGATCGCTAAATGAAGGTGCTATCGCAGTATCTGGCTGGGCCTCAAGTGGTGATGCTAAGTCCTTTACACATGCGCTGCTCGTTGCGCTTTCTGAGACCTATGGCTTCTCAATGGATACTCCATACCGCGACCTTTCTGACGAAGCAAAGGATGTCATTATAAATGGTACTCATGGAAGAAGAATAACTATTCATTACAATAGTCAGCGTAGCAGAAGGAATACCTTTACGCATCCTTTTGAGGGCCTTATCGCAAATGTAGAAGAGAGATATAAGTATACAGGCTCAGAAGAAATGCGCTCTGACTATGAGAGCTATATGACATTTACACCTTGTGCTGTCTGTGGGGGTAAGAGGCTGAAGCCTTCGTCGCTGGCGGTAACTATCGGGGATAAGAATATATATGATATGACGGAAATGCCTATCGATGAGCTGGCAGAATATGTTGAGAATCTTGAGCTTACGAAGCGCCAGGAAATGATAGGTAAGGATATACTGAAGGAGATAAGGGCAAGACTTAACTTCATGGTGGATGTAGGTCTTAATTATCTCTCGCTTAGCCGCGCGACTGCGACGCTTTCTGGTGGTGAGGCGCAGCGTATCAGACTTGCCACACAGATAGGCTCAGGTCTTGTTGGTGTAACCTATATACTCGACGAGCCATCTATCGGACTTCACCAGAGGGATAATGATAAACTGATAGCTTCACTCAAGAGACTTCAGAGTCTTGGTAATACTCTTATAGTAGTTGAGCATGATGAGGACACGATGAGAGCGGCGGACTACATCGTTGATATAGGGCCTAGAGCCGGAGTTCACGGCGGCGAGGTTGTCGCTGTTGGTAAGGTGGAGGACCTTATCAAAAATAAGAATTCCATCACTGGTCAGTATCTGAGTGGAGAGGAAATAATCCCTGTTCCGTCTGAACGTAGAGCTCCAACTGGTTGGATGGAGATAAAGGGTGCTAGAGAGAATAACCTAAAGAATATCGATGTTAAGATTCCGCTTGGAATCCTTACAGTCGTAACAGGTGTATCTGGTTCAGGAAAGAGTTCCCTCATAAATGAGATACTCAAGAAGAAACTGCTCCGCGACCTTAACCGTGCAAGGATTAAACCGGGTAAGCATGATGACCTAATCGGATATGACGTGCTTGATAAGGTTATAGATATAGACCAGTCACCTATTGGAAGAACTCCTAGATCTAACCCTGCAACCTATACTGGAGTATTTGATCTGATAAGAGGAATCTTCGCGGAGACTAAGGATGCAAAAACCATGGGCTATAATAAGGGACGATTCTCGTTTAACGTCCCTGGTGGTAGATGCGAGGCATGTAAGGGGGACGGAATAAATAAGATAGAGATGCATTTCCTTCCAGATATCTATGTGCCTTGTGAGGTCTGCGATGGTAAGAGATATAACCGCGAAACTCTCGAGGTGAGATATAAGGGTAAGAATATATTTGAAGTGCTGGATATGTCAGTGGATGAGGCGTGCGACTTCTTCGAGGCTGTGCCTCCTATATATCGCAAGATCAAGACCCTTCAGGATGTAGGTCTTGGATACATCAAGCTTGGTCAGCCTTCGACAACTCTTTCGGGAGGCGAGGCTCAGCGAATCAAGCTTGCTACGGAGCTGAGTAAGAGAAGCACTGGAAATACTATTTATATTCTCGATGAGCCTACTACGGGACTTCATTTCGATGATGTAAAGAAGCTGCTTCAGATACTTCAGAAGTTTGCTGATGGCGGTAATACAGTAATCGTTATCGAACACAACATGGATGTTATCAAGCAGGCAGACTATATAATTGATATGGGACCAGAGGGTGGAAATGGTGGCGGAACCGTTGTTGCGCAGGGAACACCAGAGGAAATAGTAAAAAAGAGGAAGTCCTATACTGGAAAATATCTGAAAAAATATTTGTAATAATTAAAAAATGTATAAGATGTTGCGCTTTTGTTGTCTTCAGGATTTTATAATGGCGATATGACATTGATAAATCTGGTTTTTTTGGAGGTATTTATGAAAGAGTTAGATATTGAAAATATTGATTATGAAGGACTTGAATCTGAGTATAAGAAGAAGGAAGATGACCTTAAATCAACTATGACTGGTTTTATAGCTCGACATACAGAGGGTATAAAAGCTAATTTTATTAAGCAATATAATGAGGACGAATATAATCCTTTGGAAGATAAAGTCTTTGAGGATGCTTTAGAGACCCCTGACATGGGTGGACTGGCGGGTGCAGCCTTTGAGCTTCAGAATGAGGTGCATAATGCCTGGTACGGCGATGGAAAAAATATTGAGACGGTAAAAAGTAAATCAGCATTTAATGATTACAAGAAGATGGTGTCGAAAGGATATCAGGTACTTGAGGATTATATAGATGATAATGTTACAGATGATGAGATGGGCCGAAAGGTCGCTAAAGTAACAAAGGTTAGCTCTATTAACACAGTAAAAAGAGCTATGAAGGGATATACTCCTGCATATCTTGCTACTAAAACTCCTCTATATGTGACTGTCTCATCTGTTACTGGAGCATCTGTGGATGCTAATTTCTTCACCCTTAAAGATAAGATAAAAATATGTGGAGATGAATTCCCTATCTTTGATGCAACTATTCTTAGTGATGATCAGCTAGACACAGTTATTGATTATTGGGAAGAAAAAGAAAAAGGTACATTAACCCCTGAAAAGACAGAGATATACAGAAAAAATCTTTATACACAGACACTTAAACTGATAAATTATATAAATAAAATAGATGTGGTAGTAAATAATCCTGAAAAGAATCAGTACTATATGAATCAACAAATAACTTCATCAAATCAACCTTTCCATATGAGTACTATTGCTGCGAGAGGCCTTGGCTCTGTAAAGAATAATTTGATGGCATATAAGATCGGCTTAGAGAATGGTTGGGATATAGATGATATAGCTGTAATTGCAGCATTTAATAATCTGGTGGAGCAGTCTGAAGCTCATGCACAGCACAGTTTTGTTTCAAAATTGGAAAATTTGAATATTTATAATCAACCAAGATATTCATCACGTGAGCAAGAAAAATATCTTGAAGATATGAGACAGCTTTATATAACGATATCAACTACACCGATAAAAAGTGCAGAAGATAGAAATAAATTTCTTAGTGAAATGAATAAAATGGTTAAAACTGGAAAAGAAAAAGAATATTTCCATGAGGATATGAAACATGTTGCAGAGCTTTTTGATGATTACTATATAAATGCTAAAAGAAGATCTGTGAAGATTAATAAGGGTAAGGAGCCAGCAGTTTTTAATAGTGGAATAAGAGAAGAGCTCACAAAGGAAAATCAGCTGGAAAATATCCTTGTAAGATTTAATACAAAAAGAACAGACCTTTATATCGGTAGCGAAAGTGACAGACATAAGCAGGTCCGAACTATTGCTGAAGATGTGCAGTCATGCATTCAGAATAAGCCTGGTAAAAATGCTACAGCAGAAGAAAAGGCAACATATTATGAAAATTATATTGCCAGACTTGAAGAGATGGCATTCTATGCTAAGAAATATGCCGGCAAGAGAAATGATGCTGGTACAGATGCTGGTAAGGATAGAGTAAGAGGTGCTAATGAGTTGGAAGCCTTTGCTAAGGAAGAGAAGATGAAAGCTCTTACTGAACTTAAAGCGGTTGGTTTAGAGGAATATGCAAATGGCGGTATGGAAGCTGCTAGACTGAAGATTTCTTCTAAGAGGAAGGATAAGGCGGAGAACGAAATTCGCGGTATGGAGAATATGCCACAAAATGATGCAGAAAAGGCGGCCTTTGAGAATCTGGTTGCTGATATAGTGGCTGACAGACTTGTG
>CACYQC010000157.1 GCA_902776395.1 uncultured Lachnospiraceae bacterium | reverse complement strand
CCCAATCCCCAATCCCCAATCCCCAATCCCCAATTATTTCTTAAATAATATATGAATTATAAATTAACAATGATAATTAATAAATTAAAAATCAATATAATGTTAGCATTAATTGCTATAAATATAATTTTACTGAAAAATAAACAAGAAATTATAAATAATAATAATAAAAAAAATGAAATATTATTTATAAACACAAAATCTTCAAATTCTGGTTTATTTAGTAGTAAAGATTATTGGGAAAATAGATATGCAAAAGGGGGAAATTCAGGTGTTGGATCTTATAATATTTTAGCAAAATTTAAGGCTGAAATTATAAATAATTTTATAAAACAAAATAATATAAATACTGTAATTGAATGGGGAAGTGGTGATTGTAATCAGCTATCGTTGATAAATTATAAACATTATATTGGATATGATGTATCGAAAACAGCGATCGATATTTGTAAAAAGAAATTCTTTAATGATTCAACAAAAGCATTTATTCACTTGAATGATAATATAACTAATCATAATAGAGCTGAGTTATCTATTTCATTAGATGTTATATACCATCTTGTAGAGGACAATGTTTTTAATATATATATGAAAAATTTATTTGATTCTTCTAATCGATATGTTTGTATTTACTCATCTAATTATAACAAACCTACTGACAATCATGTAAAACATAGAAAATTTACTTCTTGGATTAATAAATATTTATCAATTAACTGGAAATTAAAGGAATATATTCCAAATAAATATCACATTATAATAAATTTGAATATTTCATAAAATCAATAATAAATCATTTGTCTAAGTTACAAACATATATATGTTAATTCATTGCTATACATTCATAAGTATCTTCTGAATAATATTTGTCTCATTAAATTTCTCCAGCATGACATTTCCTTCTATCATCTCATCGAAGGCGGAGCCGAAGAAGAACCCTGCTATAACCATGAATATCCAAATGATAATTATTCCCGCTGCGATTCCGACCAGGAAGCCGCCGAACTTATTTACGCCCGACAGAACTGGATCTGACTCGATCATCAGTTTAATGATAAGACTTATAAGTAGTAGCACGAGCCTTAGCACTATAAAGACAGCAAGGAAGCAACCTATATTAACTATGAGCCTAGCACCATACTTCGCCATATATCTATAGAAGTTATCAACCCCAAGTCTGGCGTATGTGTCGTCATTATTATTTTCTATAAATGACATTTTCACCGAAATTGGAAGATCCAGCGTGTCTATCATCTGCATCTGGGTAGCCTTGTCAGGTTGTTCTTCCATCAGCTTCGCAGTTTCTTCCTTAGACATCTTCTCTAGGTCGCCGGGCATTCCCGCGTCCTCGAGGGACTGCTTCATCTTCTTCTCCATATCCTTCTGGAGCCTGTTATATATCTTCTCCTCTGCAGCCGAACTAAACTCTGTATTCTCAACCACATAGTCAGTCACGTATGGATTCACGTAGTACGCAACAAAAATAGATAGTATTAAAGCAATAAAGCCAAAGAGAGTCTTGAACAAGCCTCTCCTCAGCCCTACTAATCCGCATATGCATATAATCGCTATTATTCCAAATACCAAGTAGTACATTTAGTTGTCCTCAGTTTTTAGTCTGATGGTCTCAGTTTTATTCTCAAATGTGACCATGTATTCGTTTCGTCTTGATGACGGCGTAATAGACTTCACTATGCCATCAAATGTATAAGAGAATTTCTTGCGGCCGTTACTCTGAATGATCAGGCACTGATTGCCGCCGCTGATGATTATCTCATCCTCTGCTGTGTATATCTTATCATAATCCATATTAAAGGAATATTCGAAATTCTTCTTTCCCGACAGGTCGTAACTATGCAGGATATATGCTGTATCATTTTCTTTCTTCTTGTCTGGCGCTATATATCCCAGATATTCAGAACAGTAGAATATACTTGTAGCCTCGCCACCGTATTTGATGCTTCCACGCTCCGATGGTTTCTCTTTCATATTATATAGAAGAATCTCCGAATCAGAAAATGCAGCCACTATATCATTTGTCACAAATTCTACCTTCGGAACCATTTCTTCATCAAAGGAATATCCGCCCACCATTCTGTCGGCATTTTCATTCTGACCAACCTCACCGAAGTTATAAGCTGTCAGATTATTTTTGATATTCACGCCATCCATCTTGAAGTAACTGGTGAACAGCTTCTTTCCGTCATTTGAAAGAGCTATATCCATAGGGTAGCCACTCTTATCTATTGAAGTCTGGATTTCGTAAATGATATTTCCGGTCTTATCATACATATGTATATAGTTAGTCTCGTCCGATTCAAGGATAGCTGCAAATGCACCTTGCTTCGCTACATCTATGTCGCATATAGCGTATGGCATTTTAACGGAGCTGACCTGGCCCTCAAGACCGTATACAGCAACAAGGTTTCCGCCCTTATCTCCAACTACGGCATAGTCTCCGCAGACCGAAGCTATTGGAACTCGGAAATCTTCTCCGGCAGTCCACACAACCTCGCCCTTTTTGTTGATATAAGAAACACCGTCTGGGGTGTATTTCAGAACATTCTCTCCAAAAGACAGATACTCCGCATTCGAGTCATAGAGAGTCTCAGCAGAATCAACTACCTTGATACCCTTGTAGGTTCTCATCTTGAGATAAACATATACACCAACTAGCACAAGCACCATCAGCACGATAACCGCTACCGCGATGCCTGCCCTTGTTCTTCTACGACCGAACCTGCGGCGCTCGTTTTCACGCCTGGTTTCTTCAGAGCCTTCTACGTATATTACGTTGTCAGTTCTTCTTCTGTCTGCCATTATATTTCCTTTATTAACTAAGATGTTTGCTCTGAAGAGCCTTGTTAACTGCACTTATAAGTGCGTAGGCGGATGCCTCGATAATATCTGTATGGATGCCTGCTCCATAGAAGACCTCATCCTGTCCCTCTACCTGAATAGCCACATAAGCGCAGGCCTGAGAGTTAGATCCTCTTGTAAGAGCATGCTCGTCGTAATTAACTATTTCAAATTTAACAGCAAAATGCCTCATAATGGCATTACTGATAGCATCTAGTCTACCATTTCCCTGTCCATGATAAACCTTGTGAACTCCATCTCTCTCGATAGTGAGCTCGCACTTGATGCCATCCTCCTGCTGGAAATGACACTCTGTGAATTCGATAGGAGTCTTGACATTTACGTACTGCTCCTTGAATACATTATAAACCTCATCTGGCTGAAGCTCTCTATGCTCATGATCAGATACACTCTTAACTGCGTATCCAACATTTTCCTTCATCTTCTTTGGAAGATTGAAGCCGTACTTTGTCTCAAGAATGAATCCAACGCCGCCCTTACCAGACTGTGAATTGATACGGATAACATCGCCGTCGTAGGTTCTTCCGATATCCTCTGGATTAAGTGGAAGATAAGGGGTAGTCCACATCTGATCTGGATCTTCCTCACGCCACTTCATACCCTTAGCGATAGCATCCTGGTGGGAACCTGAAAATGCAGCAAATACAAGCTTACCGCAATATGGCTCTCTAGGATATATTTCCATTCCTGTAAGTCTCTCGTATGTCTCCTGAATCTTTGGCATATCTGAGAAGTCAAGGCATGGATCAACTCCATGTGTATACATATTCATGGCAAGTGTAATGATATCTACATTACCAGTTCTCTCACCATTTCCGAAAAGTGTTCCTTCTATACGGTCTGCACCTGCAAGTATACCCAGCTCAGCATCCGCAACACCGCAACCTCTGTCGTTGTGAGGATGAAGTGATAAAATGACATTTTCACGATACTTCATATTCTTGCTCATGTATTCAATCTGGCTTGCATAGACATGAGGAAGTGACATCTCAACTGTTGCAGGAAGGTTGATGATAGCCTTTCTATCTGGGGTTGGCTGCCATACATCCAGAACTGCGTTACAAACCTCAAGTGCATACTCAGGCTCTGTACCTGTGAAACTCTCTGGGCTGTACTCGAAACGATACTCAGCTCCGTCCTCATCAGCAAGTCTCTTCAGAAGTGCAGCACCATCGATAGCAATCTGCTTAACCTCATCCTTAGACATCTTGAATACCTGCTCACGCTGAGCCACGCTAGTAGAGTTGTATACGTGAACAACAACGTTCTT
>CACYQC010000156.1 GCA_902776395.1 uncultured Lachnospiraceae bacterium | reverse complement strand
GAGAACGCCCTGGGGCATCACTACTGCCATGCGACTATTACCCCTACCCATAGAACCTATCATGTGCTGGATCCAGGCGAAGTCTCCACATGAATCGGATGGTGTTCCCCAGATGTTACGACCGTATTTGTCATTCGACCACTCCGTAGCGCCCCACTTCTTCAGGGAGAAGGGCGGATTTGCGATTACACAATCGAAGGTTGCGAGCTCGCCTCCGGACAAGATCTTCGGATTACGCAATGTATCTCCCTGCATGATGTTGAAATCTGACGCACCGTGCAAGAACAGATTCATCTTGGCAATGGCAGCATTGACCACATTCTTTTCCTGTCCGAAAATGCTACCACAGCACAGGTTGTCGTGGTGCATATGATGAACAGCCTCTATCAGCATACCTCCGGATCCACAGGCCGGATCATAGACGGTTTCTCCAGGTTGTGGGTCAAGGATGCGTACGAGCAATTGGACCACAGGTCGAGGAGTATAGAATTCGCCGGCCTTTGCCTTGCTGTCATCTGCGAAGCGTTTGAGAAGGATCTCATACGCATCGCCCATCAAGTCTGCCGGATAATCTTTATTACCGAGACGCCTGGTAGATAGATGCTCAATCAGGTCGCGTATCTTCCCGTCCGGGAGATTCTTCTTATCCGTCCACTTTTGCGCTGAAAAAGTAGAGAGGACACCATACAGAGTGTCCGGATTTGCGAGCTCAATCTTACGCATAGCACCAACAATTGCGGCGCTATTTTCCGCCTGAACAGGCTCTGAATAAGTGCCCGCTCCATATACGTAACCATATATATTATGCTCACCACTAAATGGTGTTTCATACGAAAAAAGTATTTTCTGTCTCAACTTTATACCCCATTATCAATTAAAATGTAATACCCGTCAATCAGGACTAACTATTCGAGCCAGGAGAGAACCCATCTCAATAGCTGGATAATCTCTTATACCGCAGATCATTCCGCTCCTTGGAGCTACAACCTTCTCTTCCACGGTTCCTGTCAGAATATTTACAACTGAACCTATATGCATTCCCGCGTCCACCATATCATGAACTCTGACGGTAGGAATAAACATACCGCTACTTTCAGCATTTACAAATGTTATCTGATTATCATATGCCACCATAGGATTTCTGACTGGATTTATCTCGCCCTGCCATATTCCCATCTGCTTCATAACTGCGAAAATGCCATCTACAAGCTGAAGTCCCTCAGCCTGATCTATCATATAAGCTGCGCAGGACTCTGTAACGCAGGAAGGAACTCCTCTCTGGTTCAGCTCATATACAAGGCTTCCACTCTTAACCTGAGTGGATGGATGAACCCATATCATATCAGTATTAAGCTTAGCCGCAAAAGGCATTATATCATCAACTACATCATCATTCAGCCTTATCTGAAGTATTTCTTCCAAATACATGTTGCTGCCGTGGATATCCAGGCAGAAGCTAGCCTTAGGACCATCCTCTTCACTAATAATATCATCAATGATGCAGCTTGCAGCATATTCACCCATGGCACCACTCTTGGCACCTGGGAAGAGCTGATTCATATCTAGTTCAGGACCAGGAATCTCTCTGGTCTTTGCCTCGCTGGCAAGAGGATTAACGCAAGGATATACATCAACTATACCTGTTAGACTGGCATAGTCCTCCTTTATACGTCTGATAACCTCATAACATACAAACTCCCCCTGCAGCTCATCCCCGTAAATGCCAGACACAAGAGCTATCCTCTTCTCATTTCCGGTTATTATGTCAGGAGTAAGTCTATTTTTCTTTATTTTTAGAACCTCATTTACCATGAGGTTTACTCTGGCAATTGTTTCTATCATTATACTTTCCTTTTAAAGATTCTTCGCTTCATTCAAAATGACATCGCACTTACTTAGCAAGCATCTCTCGGGCTGTCTCGAGAACCGAGTCGGTTACGCTAGCTCCGCCCAGGAGTCTTGCGAGTTCCATAACTCTACCCTCATCATCGAGCCTATTTATATCAGTGACTGTCTTCTCTCCTATAACCTGCTTCTCAATAACAAATGCTGTATCCGCAAGGGCCGCAATCTGTGGCAGGTGAGTGATTGAAATAATCTGTCTGGACTCAGCCAGGCGATGCATGGTTGCGCCGACTTTCTCAGCGGTTATACCACTGATACCAACATCTATTTCATCAAAGATAAGTGTTGGTGTATCGACTGCTTCAGAGACTACTGACTTAATTGCAAGCATAACTCTGGAAAGCTCACCACCAGAAGCAACTTCAACTAGAGGTCTCATTTCCTCGCCAACATTTGTCGATATAATAAACTGTGCCGAATCAATTCCATTAGCTGTAGGAGTTTCGTTTTTGGTAAATTCCATACTGAACCTAACATCATTAAAGTTCAGTTCCTGCATAGCTTCTGCAATATCAGCACATAGCTTCTTAGCCACTGCCTTACGCTGCTTTGAGAGCTTCTCTGAGGCACTCTCCAGCTTCTTCTCCAGAGCCTTCTTCTCTTTTCCAAGCTCTGCAATTGTGTCCTCATAGGACATTAGTGAACTTTCTTCCTCGCGTAGCTTATCCAAAGTCCCAAGTATATCTTCTATACTAGAACCATATCTAGCCTTAAGTGTATTTATAAGATTCAGTCTATTCTCAACATTTACTAGAGTTTCTTCATCGAATTCCATATCAGATATGTAATCCGCGAGCTGTCTTGAGAAGTCACTCATCAGGCTATCTATATCTGTTAAGGTATTTACGAGTTCTTCCGCACCGGCATCATACTTAGTTAGACTTGAAATCTCTCTAAGCGCCATGGATATCTGACTTCCGGCCGAAGAATCTCTATCATAGCCTGTAAACTCTTCCACCTTGGAGGTGATCTCCGCTATAGACTGCGCGCTGCTAGCCTTTCGGTATACTTCTTCGAGTTCTTCATCCTCACCAGCTACAAGTCTGGCAGACTCGATATCATTTATTTCGTATTGTATGTAGTCAAGTCTCTTAGCTCTCTCAGTTTCGTCGAGAGAAAGACTGCTGAGTTTATCATTTATCTGCTTATATTCCTTGTAGCAGGAAGCGACTTCGTTTTTAAGTTCAGCAATATCCTTATCATAGCTATCTACAAGTTCTAGGTGCCTTGCCGCCTTCAGAAGTGTTCTCTGCTCATGCTGTGCATGCAGGCTGATAAGCTTCTCTGCAACCTTCTTCAGCTTTGCTACAGTAACATTTGAATCATTTATTCTATTTACAGATCTACCACCAGTGAGACGTCTAGAAATGAGTATCTCACCATCTTCAACCTCTATATCTTCCTCAGCAAGAGCCTCAGCGAGATTCCTGTCTACAGAAAAAAGAAGTTCCACCAGTCCATCCTTCTCTGGATCTCTAAGTAGCGCGGTATCATATCTTCCACCAAGGCCTATTCCTATAGAGCCTATGATGATAGACTTACCTGCACCAGTTTCACCGGTCAGTATATTTAGTCCCTCTGTAAAATCCACATCCAACTCATCGATAAGAGCCAGATTCACTATATGCAAATTAACAAGCATTTAATTCCCCTTTTCTCAGCCGCCTATCTTCTTTCTGAGTATTTCATATACACTTGCTTCGTCCAGCTTGATAAGCTTAAAAATCTTGTCAGAGACAGTAATCTCAACCTTGTCTCCCACTTGCATAGTAAGATTCTCAGCTCCATCAAAGGATACCAGACCTACATTTTCAGTATCCTTTCTCTTCTCGAGAAGCTCCAGTGTTATTATATCGTCTGCACCAAATATCACGCTCCTACGGGATAAGGAGTAAGGTGAAATAGGTGTCATAACCATTAGTCTTGCATCAGGCTGAACTATTGGTCCGCCTGCAGACAGGTTGTAGCCTGTCGATCCGGTAGGTGTCGAGATTAGAATACCGTCACCTTCCATTGTGTCAAATTCTTTATCATTAACATAGATTCTGACCGCATTCATTCTAAGAGAATTCTCACGCGAAAGAACTATGTCGTTGAGTGCATCCAACTTTGTAGAGCCCTCGCTATTTTTTACATTTCCGGAGAGCATCATTCTATCTTCTATTACGAAGTCATTATTAAATAGTCTGTCGAGCATGGTATCGATTTCAGCAACTACCACCTCTGTAAGAAATCCAACTGTGCCAAGATTCACACCAATAACAGGAA